>NZ_JBFANN010000080.1:0-16272 GCF_040674855.1 Nocardia sp. NPDC049707
CGGAACGGAACCACCCTGACCCGCTTGCCCCTGCGGCGCCGCAGGTGCACCGTTCTGACCCGGCGCCGCCGACGAACCATTCTGCCCCGGCGACGTACCGGATCCCGGATTCACCGGACCGGTGCCCGTGCGCGGCGCGGCCTTACGCTCTTGCTTACCCGACCATGGCGTTACCGGGCCGGATTGTGAATCACCCTCTCCCCCAGCACCTTCGGTCTGCTCGTCGACAACTTCGACCTGGTGGTCCGCAGGCCACACCTCCGAGCTCGTCACGCCCCACCCCCTAGCACTCGCTTGATGCGGACGTCACGGCCGGTCGGCATCGACTGCTCGACA
Organism: Nocardia sp. NPDC049707; assembly: GCF_040674855.1. Classification (NCBI taxonomy): domain Bacteria; kingdom Bacillati; phylum Actinomycetota; class Actinomycetes; order Mycobacteriales; family Nocardiaceae; genus Nocardia; species Nocardia sp. NPDC049707. Next base: position 337 of record NZ_JBFANN010000080.1, read on the forward strand.
AACCGTCCGGAATAGGCATCATAAGTCATGACTTGTGTTGCGCCGAGGGCGATTCCGGTCCGAGTGGGCGCGTTGCTGCGGTAGTCCCAGAAGACCAGATCACCTGCCGACACCGCGGCGGGATCGACCCGCTGTCCGCACGCTGCCTGGGCCGCAACGGTTTTCGGAAGTACGATAACCGCTTTCCCGATACTCGACGATTGCCCGCACGCGACCGCCGCCGATCCCGGCTGCGCCGATGTACCCTGCGCGGGCGGTGCCGCGGGTTCAGTGTTGTCCGGTGGTTGCGCCGTCGCATTGCAGCGTCCGGTCACCGCGGCGGCCGAGGCCTGATAGATCACAACCCGCGTCAGCCCGGCCGCACTCGAAGGGCCACTCGGCGCACCATCGGCACTTCCCGCCGACGCTTTCAGCGCGTGATTGATCGCCAATTCGCGGGCACAGTCACCCAGCAATCCGCTCATGGTCGTCTGCAGCGGCGGCAGTTGATACGGCGCGGTGCGGATCGCACTCGCGCAGGCGCGCTGCCAGTCCGAGGCAGTCCTATCATCCGGTGCCACAGTCAATTCCGCGTATGGGTTGACGGTAGGCGCGGTAGAGGGCGCAGCACCCGACCCCGAACCGGAGGCAGCGGTTGCGCGGGGTGTGGTGGTCTCGGTCTGCGATGGGTCCGGACCTACCGCACTGTCGCATTGGTAGTGCAGGTCGGCCGAGATGGCCGAGGTCGTGCCGCCGACCACCAGTACCAGGAGGACGAGCACCGTGCCCAGCCCGGACACCGCTGCCAGCAACACCCACGCCCAGGCGGGAACCATAAAGAGGAACATCAGCCGACCGATCATCGAATACCTCTCCGCCCGAACAAGCGACTTCACCTTCCCATGGACGTATACCTACTGCCCCAGCAACTTGGCCAGCCCTCCCAAATTTCGCCGGTTCCAATTCGGATTATTTGGGTTGGTGCCGCGCGGTGTCACCGAACCAATCGTCTCTCCGGTACCACCATTAGCCAGATCATCTGTCCTGATGGCGTGGTAGGCAATGTCCCTGAGCTTACGCATGTTTTCCGGATCGGCTATATCACCCACCACATTTTTTCTCACATCACCCACAACATTTATGCTGGCCGTTTCCAATTTCTTCGCATACTCGTTCTTGATCCACTGTTTCATTCGTTCCGCCTCAACGACGCTTACCGACGCCCCATTGGCACCCGCAGTGGCCAAGTACCTCGCAGCGTCGGTCTCGGGTAACGTTTTACCACCTATCACCGCGTTCAGAGCCTCCATCTTCGCCCTGGTCTCCTCGGGATTATCGGTCATATATTTCTGGACGAAATCGAGCATCGGATGGCGGCCACTTGGATCATGGTCATCCAGGATGACACCCCCCGACCTGATCCTGCGTAATTCCCGGACCGACTGCCGCATGGTCCCGAAATGAGCCGCAGCCTCGTCGGCGCTAGCTGTTCCGTCGATGACCATGCGTGCAGAATTCTGGGCGTGCCGTATCGAAGCAGCTACGAAAGCCAGGTCGGCATCCTTGAGTGGCTCGTTGCCGGCAGCCTTGCTGATGATCTGACGCGAGCGAGCCGCGAGCAGCGCTCTGTCTCTGTTCTTCGCACCGCCGCCGAGCATGGCCGCGAATGAATCGGTCGCAGTGCCACCGGCATCGATAACCCCTTGCACAGCGGCGGCGTTGCCCAAGACGGTGTCCAATCCGCCATACGCTTCGGCTTCTCGTGCGGCATTAGCGACAAACAGTTCTCGGTTCAGAAGGGACTGGGCATACGTGCCGGTCTCCCCACCGAACCCGTCCATGTTCCACACCGAGGCCTGGGCCGCCGCCATTTTCTTCTTCATTCTCGACTGAGGACGCCAGGAACCCGGGAGTCCGCCCATCGCCCATTCGGTCAGCGGCGAGTTCGCGATGGTGCCCGCCCCAGCGAGTAGCGTCATCATTCCCAAGCCGGGCATCTTATGGCTCGCGCCGAATTGCCCCATGCCGAGAGCAGTCCCTCCGCCGCCCCCACCCCCGCCGGCTCTGGCACCACCATTCTGGATGGCCAACGCGAATCGGTTCGCAATCCAGTCGTTGCCCTTCTCCAGACCCGCGTTGAGGCGCTTCAACTGGAAGATGGCGACGATTTCCACGATCGCGCCGATGACGAACACCGACATGACCTGACCGCGCGCCTGGCGGAACAATTCGCCGATGAACAATTCGTAGACGCCGAGAAATATGACGAACACAGCCATGCGCCCGGCCGATACGAACCCGTGCACAACACAGCGAATGGTGAATGTCTGCGTCGGCCCGTACACGAATCCGCCCGCGGCGAATCCGAATATCGTCATGAATCCGTAGTAGATCGAATCGAGCGCGGCCCAGATGACCTTGATGGCCAGGACTGCGCCGAAAACCAATAGCACCGTGCCGGACACCAGCAGAAGAATTCCGGCACCGATTTGACCGACGCTCGGGTTATCAGCCGCCGAATATGCGGCGGCGTCCCCGCACGACTTCATCCCGTTCTTGACCCGCTCGTCGTCACCGGCCATGACGCCGGCCGACCAGGCCGCCTTGCAAGACGGCCGGTCGTCCACCACGTGCCCGAAGTTCCACACCTGCAACGGACGTCGGGCGAAGTTGTCCGCCATATCGGACTGCATCGTCTGGATCAACTGGTTCGGATTCGGATTGCTATTGCCGTTCAAACCGGCCGCCACCGAAATCCCCAGATTCCGGCCCTGTGCCAGCAGTCCGTCCGGCGACAGCACCTCGGCCAGCGGCTCGGCCAGGAACAGCGGCCCGAGTATCGCCACTCCCACCATCATCACGACCTGCATCGAGGCCTTGGAGAAATAGCCGCGCACGATGAAAACGCCGACAGGGATCCCGCCGATCGCTACTGCGGTCACCAGCATGATCGGTGTCGCGATCTGGCCCGACAGCGCGTCAGCCACGCCTTGCAGTGGCTTGCTGACAATGTTCAGCCACCCGAAATCCAGGGTATCGGTGGGTAGCCAGATCGCGGTGACCGTGATGACCAGCCAGATGGCGAACAACACGATGATCAGGAACGACATCACGATGTTCCCGGGGCTGAAGATTCCGCCACGGTTGGTGGCGAACAGATAGCTCGAGAGCTCTACTCCCGACGAATCTTTGATCCGCATCCAGCTGAGCGCACTATTCGGCGCGGACACGCTCGCCGTGCCGGTTTGCGCGGTCGCCATCACCGCCATGATGCCTGGGCAGATGAACAGCACGACAAGTGCGATGAGCGACCAGGTGATCCAGCGTCGACGGCGCGTCGCGCCGATCCACTTGCGGAATCGCCGGAATACCGCTGACGGTCGCCACTGCACCGGATCGAACAGCTCCGGCCCTGCCGCCGTTTCGAAGTCGGACAATTGTGGCCGATCACCACGACCGGCGCCGAACCTCACCGGACTGCCTGTCTCTCCGGTGCTGCATTGCGCGTGGCCCCGCCGGCGTTCGGCGTGCTGGTAATCGCGGCGGCGCGATCGATCCGGGCCGGCCCGAGCACCTTGCCGCGGCCGATTCGGTTCAGTGCGTCACGCATGAACATCTCACCACGGCGTTCCTCGGGCACCTGACGACCGGCACCGACCGGCGGGGAGGTCTCCTCCCGCAAGACCTGCAGCAGAAACGGCGCTTCCTCCAGATCGACGCCGAGCCATTCCAAACTGTTGCGGGCCAAGGTCTCATCGCGCTGACGGAAGACGAACCGGTTCGGGATGAGATTGTGCGCCGCGCCCTGGAAGTCGGTAGCCGGATCATGCGAGGCCAACCCGATCGCGGCCAGGTGCTTACGGCCGTCCCGGCTGAAGTCCGAGGTAACCGCGGATCCGACCTGGGTCTGTGTGAAATGGTGCGCCTCATCGCCGACCAGCAGCCCGAATCTGCCGTTATCGGTGAGGAATGCCTCTCGTGCGGCGACACCGACAAGTTCGTACAGCGCGGTTCCGAGTCGTTTCGTCAGCGGCAATCGGTTGTACAGATGTGGGGTGGTGAGCTCTTCCGCGGTCGGCAGCGCCAACTGGTGGCTGCGGACGACCGTGGCAGCGGCATTGAGCCGCAATGGTTTCAGCGATGGGTCGAACAGCACCGGCACCCGCTCGACAACCGTGCCGAGGCGCGCGGCCAGGTCGGCGTACTCCTCCTGATTGCCGGGCTGATCACGCAGTCGCCGCACGACATGGAAGAGATCCAGCAGACTGCGGATGCCGTGTTCGGCAATGCCACGGGCGGTCAGCAGATTGCTCGCGGCGGCACCCGCACCGGAGGTCGGCGACAGATCCAGCAGCGGCAGGATCGAGTCGAGTGCACGCTCGCCGGCGATTCTGGGTTCGAACATCCGCAGCGGATCCAACGACACCGTCGGGTTCGCCAAATCGATGACGACGGCATTGTCGATCGCGGCGGCGAAATGCGCCCATTCACCGACTTGACTGCGGTCGATGGCCAGGAACTGCCCGCCCATATCGTGCACGAGCACTGCCATGAGCTTGAGGAAATACGACTTGCCCGATCCGAGTTCGCCGGTGACCGCGAACGAAGCGGACAGATCGTGCAGCGCGGCCTCCATGATGCCGAAGTGGATCGGCTCGAATTGGCCGGACAAAAGATTGATCCCGATCACCGGGCCACTGTCGTCGCCGATCTGGCTGGTGATGAACGGGACGAAACCGGCCCACATATCGGAGGGCACGATATGCGCGAAATCGTCGAACGCCCGCCGCGGCGGACTCCCTGGCACCAGCATCGACCACAGATCGACCTGAGTGCCGAGCGGGGCCGTCATATCGACCTGGAACCGCTTGTAGCGGCGCTTGAGCGTATTGACCGCGTCCATGGTGACATCGCGCGAGGGCCCGCCGATAGCGATGACGGTCGTGAAGGACACCTCCGACTCGCCGCCGTTGACCTCGAAATGCTGGTTGTATTCGCCCAACATCTGTGCTTTCGAGGTCAGCGTATTCTGCGCGAACGACACCTCTTGGTCGCGCTGATCCATCTGCTCACCGAGTCGGCGCAGGCTCAGCTCGTTATTCTTGAGTACTTGGTCCGCGGGTTTGGTCGACACCCGCATCCCCCAGTCGACCGTGACGTCGCCGAGACCCTCCAGCACATTCAGGAATTCGCTGCCACCGGGAAATCGCATGCCCGCGTAGGGAAATGAATGCGGGGTGAGCATCGCCTGATAGGACGGCCGATACTCGTAATCCGGTTGCACGACCTTGATCACCGGGACGAACGATGGCCGGATCCGCCGGTTGCTGTCGGCCTGGGCGCCCTCGTCGAGCGCCGCCGAGGAGAACACCGCCGCTGTCGCGTCATCCAGGGCGCCGACTCTAGTCGGGGCCACCGGATCACCGGCCGCGCCGCGCGACAGGTAGTGCTCCCACAGCCATTGGAACAGTGCGGCGGGCACCGGCATCGGATCGAAATCGCCGCCGATCCGAGACAGGATCTCGTTCGCCTTATCGTCATAGGCATCCAGATCCGCGCGCGATATGGCGGTCGCATCGATCGTCGTGGTGCTACCTCGCCACATACGCGACAGCGACGAAATACCGGAGTTCGCCGTGCCGACCGGAATTGTCAGCAAGTAGATCCGGGTCTGCGGTGCGATTGCGCGGACACGCTCGTACGAGGCGACCACCTCGTCGGCGTAATCCTCGCATTCGTCGAGATCGACGCCCTCCACCATCTTGGTCAGCACATCGATCGTATTGAGCCGCGCCTGGATGCCGAGCAACAACGAACCGGCCGGCAGGCTGTTGATCAGCGCATGGTGGGCCATTTTCACATCGTGCTTGTCACTCGCTTTGCGCAACCCGTAGCCGAGCGGGTTGATGAAGTAGGTCGCGGTGACCAGGCCCGTATGGGTGAATTGCAGATTTCCGCGAATCGCGGCGGTGGGCTGCAAATCTCGTCCGAATGCCATCAGCGGCTCCCTTCCGATGCTGGGCCACCGTTGCCGTTGATCCAGCTGCGCAGGTCCTTCCCGCTGCTGCCGACGCCGATCACATCGAGCAACCGGACATCGGGTTTCGTGCTCTGCGCCGCAGCGGTCGGGCGGTCCGGCAGGACCACGACGACGGACTCTTCGATGAACATGGTGTGGCGCGCCGAATCGGCGTTGACCGGCATGCCGGATGCGGACACCGGCTTGCGATAGACGAGGAGCCGCCCCACCCACAGCGCCCGAGAAGTCATCCGGACACCGGTATACGGCACCAATCCGACGGCGAAGACGACCGCGATCGTCAGCACCAGACCCATTACGAAAGTGACCGCCGGATTGACCGGAAGTGCCATCGCGCACACCGAGGTGATCACCATCAGCACCACCGCGGACGCGACTTGCGGCAGCGTGTACGGCCCGAAGGGCAGCTTCTGCCCGTTCTGGGCCTTGCCGATCATCGTGGGGACCCGCTTGATCGGCGTGAAGACCTTGATCACCTGGGTCATCGATAGCCACCGATGGGGTGATCGGGAACGATGGTATTGGCGTCGGTGCGCGCGTAGTTGACCAGTGTCGGGAGTATCCAGAACAGGACCGCGGCCAGAATTGCCGATCCGGCGACGGCGAGGATCTTCGCGGGCGAGAGCTTGGATTTGGCCGCCTCGGATATCAGCACACCCATGCTGAGGATGGTGATCAGGATCAGGCCCGCCCAGCGGACGAACATCAGGACGTTGTACAGGATGGCGCTCAAATTGCCCACGGCCGTGCCTCTTTCGTATCAGTTCTGGGTAGCCCGCGGAATCTGCACCGTGGTCGACGGCACCGATGTCGTCGAACTGGGCGCACTTGCGTGCGAGTTCTGCTGGTCGGCGATCACGGCAGGCGGGTTGGTCATCGCGGGGACGGCATCGACCGACTGCACCTGCCACTGGCCACCGTCGCGGACCATGGTCAGCGGATAGGCGAGCGTCGCGGCCGCTCCGCTGTCGGCCTTGGGATTGACGGTGACGAGCACCTGCGCGTGCGAACGCGCTGAGCCACAACTGTTGTCGTCCGAGGTGACCGCGACGGTCTCCACGGCGGTGAACGGGGCCGGGCGCAGTGCGACGATACCGGCGTCCAGGGTGATGTAACGGCCTACATCGCCGTTACCCGTCAGATAGGTGGTCAGAAAGCCCGAAGCCACTTGCGCGAGCGGCGTTTCCGCCGTGCACGGCGAGGAGTACGCCTGCGCCAGATCGGCGCCCCGACTGGGCGGTTCGACCAGGGCGGGCAGCGCGAGCGCCCGCAGTCGACCGTTGAGCACCGATACCCCGACCCGATAGAACTGGCGAGCGTCCGAACCGGTGTTGTTGTTGGCGGCGGTGCCGGTGGTACCGGTAGAGCTGGTGGCACCGGGGGCGGATTTACCCATCCGGACCGATACGGTCACCGACCAGATCTCGAGTGTGTCGAAGCTCCCCACCCGCGCTACGTACACAACGGCGGGATCGGATACCTGCTTGGCCGCCGCGGGCAAGGTGATCTGCTGCGCATTGGATCCGACATATTCGCCGAGTCGATCCTGTTGTCCGGACACAGAACTCAAGTAGGTCACAATGAACTGCTGAGCGAAGGAGCCGGCCAATTGCGCGCGGCCGATGGTCGCGGGCGTCGCACTGTCGGATGGGGGCGGCGGATCCGCGGCGAAAAAATCGAGGATCGCGTGCCCGCCACCGAGAAGGGCCAGCACCGCCAGCACCGCGACGATCACATTGTCGCGGCGGCGGCGTGCGACCATTCGGCGAAGTAATTCATCGCCCGAATCCGCCGATCTGCCAACCATTGTCCGCACTCCCGAAATGGTAGAGAGCACCATCATTTCCAGCCCCCGCCATCGTTCCCAATGATGGGGACAGCGGGTCAGTACACAGGACTACGTTTCAACCGATGCGCGAGCCGATACTGCAGCTGATCGTCGTACCCGATCGGCGCCTGCCGCTGCGGAGTTTCCAGCGAGTGGCGCCCGGATTCCAGCATCGGCATGTCATCAGCCACGCGCACCAGCTGGGCGATCGCGAGTTGCCGACTCGGATAACCCGGATACGGATACAGCAGCAGCGACGTCGGAGTGTAGCCACCACCGTAGTTGAGGGCCCGCACCGTGACACCCGCCGTATCACCGGATTCCAGCCGATCACTCAGCGCCATCAAACGGACGCGGTCATCCGGATGGAAGACGTCCATCGGCCGGAACAGATAGTCCCACCGAATCCAGGGCGCCGGATCCGTGAGCCAATGCGAGATGCTGGCGCGCTCGGTCTGGATGATCGCCAGATGAGTTCCGGCCCGCCGGTGGGCTTCGCGCAATCCGACTCGTTCCAGCGTCGGCCACTCCGATTGCTCTTTGTCCGAGGTGACATCTTCGATCAACAACCACGCGCCCTGTGTGCGAGCGTCATCGCGGGCCCGGATACTGATCCGCCACCGCCCCGGCCGCTCGGGACCATCGGTCACCGTGACATCGAACTGAAGTTTGTCACCGGGCTTCGGACTGTAGAGCAGATCCAGGACCTCGGCATGTCGATTGAAGCCCGAGATCCGATGGAACAACTCCGCGATCGACATCACCGGCACGTGCTGCTCGGCCGAATTCCCCGTCAACCGGGTCGCGCCGATCGGTTGCTGAATGGTCTGGGTATCGAGGTCCCAGATCGCGCCCACCGCAGGCGGTAATTCGGGGCAGGCGACTGCGGCGGAGCCCACCCACAAACGGACCGCGTGCACATCACCGCCCGGTCCGAACACCGGTCGTATCCGCAGCGCGTGCGGACCCGAACCGGTCGCGAGCGTCAGATCCACATCCTCGGCTTCGTCGCGCGCCGTCCGGATCGCATCGATCAGGCTCCGGGTCTTCAGGCTGTCATAAAGCGCCGGGGTCCGCGACAGCAGCCGCTGCAGCACTCGCTGCCAGTCGGCGAATCCACGCGGCGCGTCCCCCACCGACGCCACCGACATCGCTTCAGGCGTCAACGTCTCGATCGTTACCCAAGGATTTACTGCGCCACTTGTCATCGCACTTGCCCGTACCAGCCGTTCGTCGGAAGCCGCCACCTGTGTGTGACATGAACAATGTACCGCTATATAACGGCTCGTTCAACAGGCTTTGGTATGTTGACATCGGATGCAGTCTGCATGACAGTAGCCACCTCGAAGTTCACCGGGTGGTCTTTTCTTAACATACGCTTAAGAACGCGCGCATAGACGCCAAAATTTCCGCGGCTCAGCGCAGTTCGCGCGAGCTGCGGCAAATCACCGAACAAAGCCTGAGACCAGCGAAGAAAGCGCTGGTCTCAGGCCCTGATTCCACCCCCGCAAACCGCGACGGGCTAGCCCTCCCCCACCGTCAGCGCCAGCACACCGGCACCCGCCAGCACACCGACCTTGCCGAGTTCCGATGGCACAACCCGCAATCCGGTCAGATGCCCGAGTCGGGCATGCGTCGCGACAGCAGCGCCGAGCGCCTTCCATAGCGATGTGCCCGGCGCCGCCATCGCGCCGCCGAGGACGACCAGATCCAGGTCGAGCAGTGCAGCCACCGAGGCGATCGCGCGGCCGAGCGCCGTTCCAGCTCTGGACAACGCGGCATCGGCGAGTTCGTCACCCGCACGCGCCTGACCGACCAGATCATCGACCGAGGTGCCTTGCCAGCCTTGTGCGCGAGCCCAATTCACCGCTGAGATTCCGCCTGCCACCGCCTCCAAGCAGCCCCGCCCCCCGCATTCGCAGCGCTCATCGAAGCCCGGCACCAGTACATGGCCGAGGTTTCCCGCGTTTCCGGTCCGGCCGACCACCACGAAACCACCGACCATGACCCCGGCACTGATCCGGTCCGAGACCATGACCGCGACGGCATCGAGCACATCGTTCAACGCACCGAAATTGCGCTCGGCCAAGCCCAGGCACACGCCGTCGAGCGCCAACTGGACGATGGCGCCCGGAAACAGCTTCTCCACCGCCGATACGAGCGCGAAACCCGTCGCCCACTCGGCGATTCCCGGCGGCGCCACCACACCGGCGGCCATATCGAGCGGGCCGATCGAGCCGATTCCCACCCGGGTGACATCCTCACCCCCAGCAGCCTCGAGCAGCAGGTCACGGCAGCTGTCCCAGGCCGCACGGGCCGGGATCGGGGCGCGCCGGATGTCCTCCTCGCCGACGTCGTCGGCTACCCGACTGACCGCGAAACCGTCCGCCCCGATCTCCAGAGCCAACATCGTCATGAGTTACACACCGCCAGAATAGAGTCCGTCGTCAACAGGTGGACGAAAGCATAAGTCAGTGCGCGCCGGTTCCGGTCGGCTCGAGCCGACGACCCAGCACTATGTGGCGCCGCGGCGCCGCAGGAATCGGATCTGCGGGCGCGGGACGCGAACCGGTGCGGATGATCCGCAGCGGCCGCTTGTGGTCAACGGGTGTAATGCGATGGCGGTCCAGATCAGCGACAACCTTGCCCGCGCTGTCATAGGGCACTCCGGCCCAGATCATCGCGCGGGGGCCGGTACCGCGCTCGGTGAGCGTCTGCGCCAACTGTTCGCATTTCGCGAACACCGGGCAGCTGTCGCAGACTCGCATTGCCGCACGCCACGAGTCCGGAGTGCCGACGTCCAGATCCCAGTCGTCGGGACCGTCCGCGCAGGGTGGCCGATGGGTCGACCCACTCGGAAGCGTCGAAACCTTTGCCGGCGCAATGGTTTCCAGGACGAAGGAAGATTGCGTGATGCTCATAGCCGTCTCCGGGGATGCCGAGGGCGCGCCAACTCCGTTGTGCGGGCCCACTGGTCGGGAGGTCATCAGGGCTGCTCAACAGTCCCCGGAAGGCCAGCGGTGATTGCTGGCTCACGAACGTTAACCCACGATCGGCCCCCTCGGCAATCGTTTCTGCCGCTAGTTAACGGCACGTTGACCAACATGTGATCCTGACGTATCGTTAGTTAACGGTACATTTGTTCGCGGGCCATCCGCTAAGGGGCGAATTGTGGTTTCCTATGGATATGGCTGTTGAGTCCGAGTACACGATCGACGAACTAGCGCGGGCGGCTGATACCACCGTGCGAAGCGTCCGCGTGTACCACGAACGAGGACTCCTACCCTCCCCCGATGTCCGGGGGCGCATCGGCTATTACGGGTCGGATCACCTCAACAGATTGCAGACGATCAGTCGTCTGCTCAGTCGGGGCATGAAGTTGAACGGGATTCGGGAACTGCTCGAGGCCTGGGATCGTGGTGACGGATTGGCGGAGGTGCTCGGTGTCAACGACCAACCCGGCTCCGAGCCGACTACGGTCGCCGCGTCCGGCACCGTCCGCACCCTACGCACGCACGCGCCCCCGAGACTTCCGGAATACGTGCGGCAGGCGCTCGCCGCCAGCGGCGATCCGCATGAGGCCTACCGGGTGACCAACCCGCGCTGCGGTGATCTGACCACCCGACTCGTCGATGCGGGCATTCCGACGCGCGACGCCTTCGAACTGATCGAGCGGCTCAGAGCCGATTGCAATCAGATCGCCGATCAGTATGCGACCCAACTGTTCTACTTCCTGGCGGGCCAGGCCTACGAACAGTCCGGGCGCACACCGAGGGATCGCGCCAAACTCGAATCGGAGTTGGCGATCGCTCGGCTGATCGCCACGCGCGCCACGTCGGAGCTGATCGATCAGGCCTTCGCCAGACATTCCGAGTTGCCGCCGAGCTGATATCGAATTCGTACGGGTCGTGGCGCGGATTTTCGCGGCGCAAACGCGTATCGGTGTCGAACAATGACATGCAGCCGTTGCCGACATGAATGTGATGTGAGGCCGGTAACCTTCGCTGGGTGCCATACGGATTCCATACGAATCACGATGAGCCCAAGGGGTTTTCGGTGTTCGACCGAACATTGTGTTTGGATATGTGTTCGGGCGATCGGATAATCTCGTTGGCACGCGGCTCAGGGCGAGTAGGACAGACTGCCCAGCGGCGCCGAATAACGGCCCGGCTGCTGGTCGGCGTATTTGTGCTGTTCGTTGTTCCGATGACGCTCGGCGCGGTGGCGACGGCGCAGACCGGGCCCGATACCACCGGATCCTCGACGATCGATGCCATCGGCTGGATGAATGTCCGGGATTCACACGGGGTGCCGCTGGCCAATTATGTCTTCGCGACGAATCACGTGAATGTTTTGCACCCCGGGAATGCGGCATTGTCGACCGTGCTCGATCTGGAATTCGCGAGATTCATGGGCATCGAGGTCACCAGCATCTGGGTTATCGACTACGTGGTGAGCTTCCGCTGGCTCGATCTGATCGCAGCGCCGTTGACCAAGGTGGCCGATACGCTCGCCGTACAGGTCGGTGCGCGCGTCATCCTTGTGCTAGCGGTGACCGTCGGCGGAGTGCCCGTGGGCCGGTTCCTCGTTCGCGGATACTTCTCCAAGGCCACACTTCAGATCGTGACGATGATCGGTGTCGCACGGTTCAGCGTGCCGCAGCCTCGTCAACGTGCATCTCAGCTCGGAATACCTGGCCCCGCCCAGGGCGAGGATTTCGCGGCGGCATCCGGAATTCACCTGTCCGGAACCACTCGGTGAGAGTGTCAGCCCACCGTGAACAGTTGTGCCGCCATGCGGCGGCTCGGCTTTCCGTTGGGCAGATGCGGCAACTGGGTAACCATGCGGATCTGGCCCGGAATCTGGTGGTCGGCCAGGTGCGCGTGGCAGTGCCGCATGATATCTCGTTTGGTGGTCTCAGAGCCCTTGCGCAAGCGGACGACTGCCGCGATGTCATCGCCCAGGCGGGGATGCGGTACCCGGGTCGCGAGCGACGAGACGACGTCTGGATGTTCGTCGAGGGCGGCTTCCACGTCGACCGGGGCCACCGCATGGTCGCCGCGGTGCGCGATTTCGCTGAGCCGGCCCAGGATGCGCAGGCGGCCGTCCTCTTCCCGGCGCGCCACGTCACGGGTTCGCAGCCAGCCGTCGGCGGTGAAGGCCGCCGCGGTGGCCGCGGGATTGCCGACATATCTGCTGAACAGTGCCGTGCCGCGGACCTCTAGTTCGCGCCCGCCCGCGATTTCGTCACCGGCCAAACGGAATTCGACACCGGTCGGGGTGCCGACCGTACCGGGTACCCGCTCCCACGACGGCGGATCGGCCGCCGCCTGGTGACTGGTTTCGGCGAGTTCCAGGGCCTCCACGACCGGGCAACCGAGCAGCCGTTCCGCACGCTCGGCCGCGCGGCGGGACAGCGGGGCCGAGGCAGTGCGCAGAAAACGCATGCCGCGCGCCCGCTTTCGCGATGCCGCCAGTCCGGCGGTGATACCGGCAAGCTGCATCGGCATCACGGTGAGCCAGGTCGGCGCCGCCGCATCCAGCAGCTGGTTCGTTTGTCGCGCCTCGCCCGCGGCGGGCAGCACCATGGTGCACCGGCTGCGCAGTGTTGCCATCAGATTCGCGAACAGGCCGTGGCTCTGCGCCCATGGCAGCAGCGCAATGGTGCGGTCGTCTGGAGTAAGTGCGAAATGGTCTGCGACAGCGGCGATTCCGGCCGCGATATTGGCCTCGGACAGTGCCACCGCCTTCGACGCTCCGGTGGAGCCGGAGGTGAACAGGATCAGCCGGTCGCCCTCGTGCACCGTGGGCGCGGGCGCGATCGGCACCCAGCCGCTGCGCTGCGCGGGCGGAGCAGGGATCCATTCGAGCTGCGCAGGGGCCTCGAACGGGTTGCGCCACAAGAGCGTTGGCGAATCGACGGACGTGCGGGTCGGCGCCACCACCACCCGGGGCCCAGCAAGTGCGAAAATCTGCTGTTTCTCCCGCGGGCTGAGCCGCGAATCCACCGGCGCGAATACCGCACCGATATTCCAGACGGCCGACATTACGGCAACGAAGGCAGGCGAATTCGGTAGTTCGGCGACCACCACGTCACCGGCACCGACGCCATTTTTCTTCAAACACCGAGCAACAGTCTCGGCCCACGCCTCTAGCTGACCGAATGACAAGAGCGGATCGGCGTCGGCGGAAACAAGAAACGGCCGATCGCGGACATCCATCGAATTGCCCTTCCCTATGGCGCGGACGGAATCCCACTCCCGTTGCGGAATTCGAGATTCCGCAATCGGGAGTGGGGTCACGAACGGCACCCATCGCAGGTCGCGGCAGCTATCCCCGGCACCTCCCGGCAAGGGGAACAAGAGGTGAGCAATGGAACCCGAAGGGCTGCGCGACCAACGCCTTCCGCATCGTGACGTATCCAGCACCACATCGAGGTCCAATTCTTAGCGGTGCCAGGTGCAGAACAGTACTGCCACAACACCATCGCTTGCACAATCCCCGTTCCCATTTTTGGGAACGCGACTTACGCTGCACTGTCTCGGATCAACCGGAGGGTGTATGTCTGATCAGTACGAGCCCGTCGGCCGCAAAAGAGATGCGGCCGCTACGCGACTCGCGATATTGGCGGCGGCGCAACAACTGTTCGCCGAACGCGGCTATGAGCGCGCCACGGTACGCGAGATAGCCGCGCGCGCCGGGGTGAATCAGGCGCTGCTGTACCGATACTTCGGCAATAAGGACGAGCTGTTCCGTGCGTCGATAGCCGATCGCGGCAGGCGCGTGCTCGAGGAGGGACCTGCCGAGGCATTGCTCGGCCGCCTACTGATACGCGCTCTCGAACCGACCGGCTCTGCGGCACAAACACATTGGCTACAGGCGGCATTGCGCTCCAGCGGACATGACGAGGGTGCGGCCGCGGTGCGGCGGGAACTCGGCGACGAGTACGTGGGCGCGCTCTCCGCGCTCACCGATGGACCCGATGCCGAGTTGCGCGCCGATCTCCTGCTGGCCTGGTTGCTCGGCATCGGTTTGGTTCGCTCGGTACATCGTCGAGATCCGTTGGCCAGCGCGGATCCGGCGGCGGTTGCCGAGTATGTACTGCGGGCCGCGCGCGTGCTGCTGGAACGGGTCGATGTGAAATTTCCACCACCATAACGGGATTCAACCGTTGACCGGCCACCACGTGCTCCCTACCATCAGTTGTAAGCACTCGCTTACATCACTCGGGCGCCTACCGTCCGCGTAGCGGAAGGGGAGATCTGATGAGGGCAACATCGCGAAGCGATTCGATGCGGGGTGGCGATCGGGCGACGGGTAGGCCCGTCGACCACGAGGTGCGCAGTTACCCGTTCCGCGCACCGATCCGGCTGGATATGGATCCACTCTTCGCACGGCTGCGGCGGGAAGAGCCGATCAGTCGCGTACGACTCCCCTACGGCGGCGATGGCTGGCTGGTCACCCGCTACGAGGACGTCAAACAGGTCCTCGCCGACCCGAGATTCAGCCGCGCCGCGGCGGTCGAACGCGAGGATATTCCGCGCACCACACCGGAACCCGCGCGCCGCAATGCACTGCTGAGCATGGATCCGCCGGAGCACACCCGGCTGCGCAAACTCGTGGTCAAGGCCTTCACCGGCCGCCGGGTCCAGGCATTGCGCCCGCGCGCCCAGCAGATCGTGGACGAGCGGCTCGACGACATCGAGCGATCCGGCCCGCCCGCCGATCTGGTGCGACTGCTGGCGTTGCCGCTGCCGGTCACGGTGATCTGCGAAATGCTCGGCGTTCCACCACACGACCAGCACCGGTTCCGGGAGTTCTCCGATACGGTGCTGTCCACCACCGCGCATACCCGTGCGGAGATCAGCGCCGCACGCGCGGGCCTGGAGGCTTATCTCGCCGAACTGGTGGCGCAGCGTCGCGAGCAGCCGACCGATGATCTGCTCGGTGCGTTGGTCGCCGCGCGCGATGACGAGGACCGGCTCAGCGAGGCGGAGTTGGTCAATCTGGGTATCGGCTTGCTCATCGCGGGCCACGAGACCACGGCCAATCAGATCGCCAACTTCACCTATGTGCTGCTGACCGAGCG
>NZ_JBFANN010000081.1:0-7862 GCF_040674855.1 Nocardia sp. NPDC049707
CGGGTACACCCAAGGCCTGAGTAGGCACTCGACGCAGGACCTGTGATCAAGTCTCGCGGCCTGACTTGTCTGGCCTGAATACGCGGAGAGGCGGTCGTCGAAGCGCATGCGCCGTAGGCGCGAGTCTCGACGGCTCGGACGCGAGACAGAAGGGGGCCGCGAACACGCCGCGCCCGCGCGGCCAAAAACACAGCATCCGCAGCGCCGAAGGCGCTGCAAATTAGACACGAGCACAAAATAGCCCGGCACCTGAGTGCCGGGCCTTGATTGCGTTACCGGGCCGGGCTGATAGGTCCCGGTAACGCTGGTCGTCCGACTAGACGACAGTGCGGGTGCGCGTGCGGGCGTTGCGACGCTTGAGCGCCCGACGCTCGTCCTCGCTCATACCACCCCACACGCCGGCATCCTGCCCGGACTTCAGGGCCCAGGACAGGCAGTCGGCGGTAACGGGGCAGCGAGCGCAGACCAGCTTGGCATCGGCAATCTGCGCGAGCGCCGGACCACTGTTACCCACCGGGAAGAACAGCTCGGGGTCCTCATCGCGACAGATGGCCTTGTGGCGCCAGTCCATTCCTCTGCTCCTTTACTGGGCGCCGCAAAGGGCGCCGATGGTTTGTGGATCGTTCACTTGTGCGACTCGAATGTTTCCGCACGGTTGCTTGTGAATGCTTTCACGAACACCGTAGATGTCAATAGGTATCCGGTGCACCGTGGGGAAGCTCACGCTCTCACGGACCCCCAGGGGGACCTGCCCGGTCCTTTGTACTCGCTCTACCTGGTTTTCGCAGCACAACATCGAGATTTTTCGCGCGTTTCGCGCTCATTCGGGGTGTGGAGCGACGACCTCGAGTACATCCGGCACGGCTGTGAAATCCACCATGTTGCGTTTTCCGATGAAGTCGCCATCGATTTGCAGCCCGATGGGCTCGGCGGTCTCGATATGTACGGACGGCACATCGTCTTCGCGAAATAGGTTGCGGGACTTGGGATTTCCATTGACAGCGAGCAACTGCCTGGCAAGCAGCAGGGTGGAGACCACCGACATCGACCGCACCGCAAACACGCCGAGACCCGTCTCGAAGGTCGTTCCCGGGTTCGTGTGCACCGGGGTGGCGTTCAGGTAGGTCCACGGACTCGCGTTTGTTACGAAGGCGTAATGGACCTCACCGATGGGGTCGAATCCGGGAATCTCGATCCGGATGCTCGGCTCCTTGCGCCTGGCCTTGAAAAATTGTCGCACAGTTGTTCGAACGTAGCGACCGGGGGTGGCGGCGCGGCCATTGGCGCGGCTGTTGTCGATCGCCTCGCAGACATCGGCGTCCAGACCGACACCCGCGCTGAAGCCGAACCAGCGATCATCGGCGAGGCCGAGGCCGATTTTGCGGTCCCGGTTGAGGGTCAGCAGGTCGATGAGCTGGTTGGTCGCGGTCACCGGATCCGGGGATATGCCGAGGGCGCGCGCGAACACATTCGCCGAACCGCCCGGAATCACGCCGAGGCGCGGCAGCCATGCCTGTCCGTCGTCGACCTGGGGCAGCGGTAGAAACCCGTTGATCGTCTCGTTGACCGTCCCATCGCCGCCGTGCACGACGATCAGATCCATCTCGTTGGTCGCTGCCCACTGGGCCAATTCCGCCGCGTGGCCGCGGTGCTGGGTATGCGCGACGGTCAGCTGCGTGCGGCTCTCCAACGCGTGCGCCAGCAGGTCCCGCGTCGCCGGCGTAGTCGAGGTGGCATTCGGATTCACGATCAGCAGCGTCCGCACCCTCGGCAGCCTAATCGGCGGACGGCCCGGTCCGAAAAGCCGTCGAGTGGGTTCTAGGCTTGGCCACGTGGCGGACAGCGGCAAGGACGAGGTTTCGGCGGGTGTGCCCGCGACGGTGCGCGGTGCGGGCGGATTGGTCGCGCTGGAGGGTGCGGTGGCCGTGGTCGTGGCGATCGTGCTGGTCGTGCGCGGGCTGCTCGGACACGATCAGACTGCCGTGAGCGGATACGGCACGGCCGCATGGTTCGGCATCCTCGGCGGTGCGGTGCTCGCGGCCGGGATCGGACTCTTTCTCGGGCATCGCTGGGGGCGGGCCATCGCCGTGATCGCACAGGTGCTGCTGCTTCCGGTGACCTGGTCGCTGCTGACCGATTCGCATCAGCCCGTGCTCGGCGCGCTGCTCGGCATTGTCGTGGTCTCCGCACTGGTGCTCTTGTTCGCGCCCGCGTCGAATCGGTGGATGGCCGAGGTGTATGGAATCGAACCGGATACTCCCGAATCGAAGTAGCCGGGCTCAGGCGGTGACGGCCCGCAGTGCCTGACGGCACAGGCGATCGGCTTGCCGGGTGGTTTCCGGCTGACGGAAGCGCGGGGTGAGCGCGAGCACCTGGGTGCATGCGGTATCCAGGTCGATGAGATGGCCGACCGAGACGAAGACCGGTTTGACACCGCGTCGGGTGCGCAGCGCACGCCCGACGATTTCGCCGTCCATGGTGATATCGCTGACCGCGCCGCGCTCCGGACCGGGCTCCGGGTAGTCGCCCCACGGCGTCTTGGCTACGCCGATCGTCGGTGTGCCCGTGAGGATTCCGACATGACAGGCCAAGCCGAAGCGGCGTGGATGGGCGACTCCCTGGCCATCGCAGATCAGCAGATCCGGTGTAGTAGTGAGCTTTTCGAGCGTGGCGAGAGTGGTGGGCAGTTCGCGGAAGGACAGCAGACCAGGCACATAGGGAAAGGAGACGGTGCCGTGCGCTACCGCGGTATCGACAATATCCAGTGTGGCACTGTCCAGTACGACGGCGGCCGTGGCAGCGATCCGGGTTGCGTCGTCGTAGGCGGAGTCGAGTCCGGCGATGGTGCGGAATTGCGGTGGCCGCGGGTCGGCCGCAATCACCAATGGCCGCAGAGCATCCTGGATGGCCATGGCCTCGTCCGCGGTGGTCGGCCAATCCGTGGGTGCGGTAACCCTCACTCGACTGTGTTCATGCTTCGCTCGCTGACGCTCACTCGACTGTGTTCATGGTTCGCTAGCTGACGCTCACTCACGAGGCTTCGGCGGCGAGCTTATCGATGGCCGCGCCGGTGAGTCGGTAGCCGACCCACTCGTCCTGCGGGTTGGCGCCGATGGATTTGTAGAACTCGATGGCGGGCGTGTTCCAGGTCAGCACGGCCCAGTCGACCCGGCTGTAGCCGTTCGCGGCGGCCTCCTCGGCGAGGGTGGTGAGCAGCGCCTTGCCGTAACCCTTGCCGCGGGTTTCCGGCTTGACGTAGAGGTCCTCCAGATAGATACCGTGTACGCCGGTCCAGGTGGAGTAGTTCAGGAACCAGATCGCACAGCCGACCACACCGGTCTCGTCCTCGACGACATGGGCGAAAACCGCGGGTGACGGCCCGAACAGCGCGGCGTCGAGTTGTTCGGCGGTGAGCGTGCACTCCGCGCGGGACTTTTCGTACTCGGCGAGGTCCTCGACGAGGCCAACCATGGCGGGTACGTCGGCGGGGGTGGCGCGGCGGATCGTGCCGGGGCGTGTCATAGTGCGGCTCCGTGGTTTGCGGGAACTAGGTTGTGCGCCAGGATGGTTCGATCGTCGTGTTCGTAACCGAGCACGGTGATCGCGGCGGTCGACATCGCGAAGCGACGCCCCTCCCTGATATCGAGTTCGGCCCAGCGGGCGATCAGCGTCCGGGAGAAATGACCGTGGCCGACCAGTACGATATCCCGGTCCGGCAGTGCGGGTTCGACCGATGCCAGCACCCGATCGGCGCGCGCGCTGACCTGCGCGGCCGTCTCGCCACCCGGCACAACTCCGGTCCAGATGGTCCAGCCCGGATCATGCTCGCGGATCTCGACGGAGGTCCACCCCTCGTAATCGCCGTAATCCCATTCGGCCAAATCGTCATCGACGACGGTATCGGTGAGCCCGGCGAGCGCCGCCGTGCGCACGGCGCGTTGCCGCGGACTGGTGAGCACCAGCGGGTCGTTCAGCTCCAGCTCGCTCAGCACAGCGCCCGCGGCGCGCGCCTGTTCCTCGCCGTGCTCAGTGAGCGGCAGATCGGTGCGGCCGGTATGGCGTCGCTGGCTCGACCAGGTGGTTTCGCCGTGCCGGAGCAGTACCAGCCGGGCATCGTCGCGTGCGGACATGACTAGCCCGCCGCCGTGAATCTGTTGCCGTTCGGCGGTGCCTCGATGGTCTTTTCCCGGGCCGGCGGTAGGTGCGGGCCGGTCTTCGGGCGTTCCCGATGAGTTACCCATGTTCTTACTAAATCAGTCATCACGAGCCCAGTGCGAACATCTCGGCTGCACGCCTTTCCAGCACCGTTGTGCCGAGGACGGCGAGCGAGATCGGGGAGCCGTCGTAGCCGGGGCGGGCGACCGGAATGCGTGACACTTCGGCGCCCGAGGTGGGGTCGAGGACCGCGATCGCGCCGTCGACCGGCACGAGTAGTCGGCCCGCCATGAAGACCGGACTGCCGAGTGCGCCTGGTGCGGCCCAGATCGGATCGAAAGTGCCCGCGTTCAACGCGATCAGGCTGTTGCCGGTGAATACCAGGAATAGCGAACTGATCCGGGTGGTCGTCGACTTATCGCTCAGCGGTGCGGAAAGCTGGTGCACCACAAGCGCATTCCCGGTGCCGTCGAAGACCTCGAGCCGCGGGGATATCGCTTCGGCGGTCGCCGTCGCGGGCGCACCGGGTAGGTACAGCACGATTCGGTTGTCGGACACCGCGATTACCCGGGCGTCGGGTGCATCCGCACCGGATCCGTTGAGCACATGCGAGCCGTATTCCTCGGGCACCGTGTTGTCCTTCGGGGCCGGATTGAGCACGGTCAACCGGTTGGCCGGGTCCTCGGGGCAGCGTTCAAGGACGGCGAGCCGGGTGGAGCTCGAACTCGACGAGATCAGCTTGCAACCCTTGCGCGGTTGGGTTTTCACGTTCACCGGTGCGTCGACGTAGCCGTATTCGAGGGTACGCACCAGATCCGAGCGCCACATCTCCAGCCGCCGCGGGCCCTGGGCAAGGACATAGGTGCCGTCGACCGATAGCTGCACGGTCGGATCCATATAGCTGCTGCGCGCGGTCCGGCGCGAACCGTCCTCACCGGCCAGCAGCGTGGCCTGGCTGCAGCCGCGCTGATCCTTGTACACCGCGACCACCGTGCCGAACTGCGACTCCACGCCGCACAGGGGGAGGTCGCGCCGGTAGTGCCACAGCGGCGCACCGGTGCGCGGATCGTGGCCCGTCACGGTACCGTCCGCGCCCGTGACGACCGCGCCAGCGGCCACCAGCGCCCGGCTCGCGGCCGGGTCGGGCGCATGCCACAGCTCATGCAGACTCGTCGGCACCTGATCGGCCGCGGCCGGGGTGGAAACCGGATGTTCCGCTGTGACCGACTCGGTGCCCCTGGCATCGCTGCGCGCCCACACCACCGCTGCCGCGATCACAACGACCACGGCGATCGCGACTGCGGAGATGATGTCGGCGCGCGTTCGCCGCTCGGGTGCGAGCACGCTTGCGAGACTACAACGTATCGTCCGGCCGATGCGATCGGTCTCACCGTGGATCTCCGCCGACGCCCCCGCTGCGCAGACGGCACAGGCGCGCCTGTGGCATGGCAGACGCGCCTGCGTATCGACTATGCCGAGGCGGTAGCGGTCGCGGGAGCAGTGTCCGCGGCAGCTTCGCCGGCGGTCGCTTCGCCAGCGGGCTTGCGACGGCGACGGCGCCGACGCGCGGGCTGATCGGTGGTCTCGGCGTCATCGGCATCGCTGTCCGAGCCCGCCTCGGCGGTCACATCGGTGCCGTTGTCGCCGTTGCCATTCGACTCGGTGCCGTTCGCGGTATCACCGGCGGACCTGCGGCGGCGGCGACGGGTGGGCTTATCCGTCGTCTTGTCGTTGCTCGCGTCGTCGAGTGGGGCTGCGGCGCTATCGGTTTCGGCTTCGCCGGTCTCGGTGTCGTTGGTCGCACCGTCGATCGGCTCGCCCGCGCGGGTGCGGCGCCGAGTGCGCTTGCGCGGCGCGCGAGCGGGGCGCTCGACCACCTCGGCGTCCTCGTCGCGGACCGGCCGCGGCTTGCGGACCGTGCCGGTGACACCCTCGGGAATGCCGAGGTCGGAGAATAGATGCGGGGAGCGCGAATAGGTTTCGACCGGGTCCGGGATGCCGAGGCCGAGGGCGTTGTCGATGCTGGCCCAGCGATTCAGTTCATCCCAGTCGATCAGCGTCACCGCGACGCCGGTGCGTCCGGCCCGGCCGGTGCGCCCGATCCGGTGCACGTAGGTCTTCTCGTCCTCCGGGCACTGGTAGTTGATGACGTGGGTGACATCGTCGATATCGATGCCGCGCGCCGCGACATCGGTCGCGACCAGCACGTTGATGGTGCCTTTGCGGAACTTGGTGAGCGCCTTCTCCCGGGCGATCTGCCCCAGGTCACCGTGTACGGCCCCGACGGCGAAGCCGCGGTCGGCCAGCTCGTCGGCGACCTTCTGCGCGGTGCGCTTGGTCCGGGTGAAAATCATGGTCGCGCCACGGCTCTCGGCCTGCAGCACTTTGGCGATCAGCTCGCTCTTGTCCAGTGCGTGCGCACGGTAGACGAACTGCGCGGTGCGATCGTGCACGGCGGAATCGTGTGGCTCCTCGGCGCGGATATGCGTCGGCTGGGTCAGGAAGGTGCGGGCCAGGGTGATGATCGGGCCCGGCATGGTGGCCGAGAACAGCATGGTCTGGCGCTGCGTCGGGACCATGCCGAGAATGCGTTCGATATCGGGTAGGAAGCCCAGATCCAGCATTTCGTCGGCCTCGTCCAGCACGAGTACGCCGATCTTGCCGAGAATCAGATGGCCCTGATCGGCCAGATCCATGAGTCGGCCGGGGGTGCCGACGACCACGTCCACGCCGGAGCGGAGCGCGGCGATCTGCGATTCGTACGGGCGGCCGCCGTAGATCGAGAGCACGCGCAGCTGGCCCTTGCGGTTGCGCAGGTACTTGCTTGCGTTCTCCAGATCCTCGGTGACCTGGATGCAGAGTTCGCGCGTCGGCACGATGATCAGTGCCCGCGGGGTGCCGTCCAACGGGGTCGTCCCGGTGTCGGCGGTCGCGATCCGGTGCAGCAGCGGCACACCGAATCCGAAGGTCTTACCCATACCTGTGCGGGCCTGACCGATCAGATCTTCACCGGCGAGAGCCAGCGGAAGGGTCAGTTCCTGAATTGCGAAGGTGCGTTCGATTCCGATCTCACCGAGCGCTCGCACGATTTCATCGCGAACCCCCAATTCGGCGAATGTCGGGGCGGTGTGGGTTTCGTCCAGTTCGGCGGTCAGTAGCGTATCCGCCAGACCAGGTTCCTGTTCGACAGTGATCTTGCTCAGGTCCGTGCCTTTCCTCGTTATCGCGTCACGCGCGCACGAGGGTGGGGCGGACCGGCCGGCCCGCGACAACCACATATCCGCCTGTGATACTCACCTCGGCCACTGCCGGTGATGCCTGCGGGAGCTCGTCATTTCGGCGGCTGACCTCGGCAGACATCGGCGCGGCGCAAGGGTGATGCGGATCTGGTGCGCGCACATATTCCCAGACTTCGAAAACCTCGTCGGCGACACTCTGGCGACAGTACAATCCGGCGACTCGACGGACGAAAATTTCCGTTGTCCGCAGAGATTGTAGCGTGATATTGTGCACGGCTCGAATTTGCGGTAGCGACTGCTTGCCGATCGCTCGAAACGGTCGCCGTAGCGGCTGCTTGCAGGTCGCTCGAAATGGCCGCCGTAGCGGCTGGTTGCAGGTCGCTCGAAATGGCCGCCGTAGCGGCTGGTTGCAGGTCGCTCGAAATGGCCGCCGTAGCGGCTGGTTGCAGGTCGCTCGAAATGGCCGCC
>NZ_JBFANN010000081.1:7959-15099 GCF_040674855.1 Nocardia sp. NPDC049707
GCCGTAGCGACTGCTTGCAGGTCGCTCGAAATGGTCGGCAATTTCGAACGAAATACGCGGTTTCCATCCGTTGGCCGTCGACGTACGCTGCGGCACATGGCAATTCATCTGGCGCGTCGAATCTGGCATACTCTCGAACCCATCCACGATGTGGTGTATTTCGGCGCGGACGTCAAGCGGGCCGGAGTCGCGCTGGGACTACGCGGATTCTGGCAGACTTACTTCGCGTTCCGGGCCGCACCGCTGGGGGCGGTTGGCACCGGAGCCGTACTGGCGACCTTCGCCGGATTCCATCCGGACGTGGTGGCCAAGGCGGTGCCGGACGCCTGGGCCAGAACGACGCCGGAGGCATGTCTCGCGGCCCGGCTCGACTTTTCGGTCGGATTGTTGCGCGGAGCCGGAGCCGGTGATGCCGATTGTGCTCGTGCCGCCGAACTGCTCGAACCGGTGGCGCGCACGGCTGATGCGACCGGCCGCCCGCTGTACGCGGCGAATGCGGAATTGCCGCTGTCCGCCGATCCGGTGGCCGCGCTGTGGCAGCTCACCACCACCCTGCGCGAACATCGCGGTGACGGGCATGTGGCGGCCCTGGTCGCCCACGGTCTGACCGGATCGCAGGCGCTGGTGCTGCAGGTCGCGGCCGGTAAGGCGCCCGAATCGGTGATGCGACCCGCGCGCGGCTGGTCGGAGCAGGAATGGTCCGACATCGCCGACGAGTTGCGTGCCAGGGGATTGATCGCCGGCGAATCGATCAGTCCCGAGTTGACCGGCGCGGGTGCCGAATTGCTCGAACGAGTGGAGGCCGACACCGACGAGGCGGCCTGGAACGGCGCCTTGGCGGCGCTGTCGCGGGATGCCATCGCCGAGCTGACCTCCCTGCTCGATCCGTTGACGCGGCGCGTCCAGCAGAGCGTGGTGCCGCCGCTCAATCCGATCGGCATGCCTCGGAGCTGAGCGGTGCACGATTGCTCACAAATCGAAGTTGCCTGTTACCGTCGGTAACGCGATATGAAAGATTCTTGGTGTGAGTTTCACCGATACCGTCGCCATCGCCGCGCGCAATGCCTGGGCGCTGACCTTCGGCCAGGGTGTCGCGGCGCCCGATCCCGCCCCGTCGACGGTGCTGTGGGACGAACCGCATCGGCAGTTGCGCCGCTTCGAAGCTACCGGATCCGTCACTGCCGCAACGGATTCGGCGGTGCTGCTGGTGCCGCCGCTGGCCGCGCCCGCCAGCTGCTTCGATCTGCGGCCGGATCAGAGCGTGGCCCGGTTCCTGCTGGAGACGGGCCGGGCGCCCTACGTCGTCGACTACGGCGCGATCACCTTCGCCGACCGACGGATGGGCTTCGAGACCTGGATCGATGACATCCTGCCCGAGGCGATCCGGCGCACCTGCGCCGACCGCGGCGGCCGTCCGGTCGATCTGGTCGGCTGGTCGATCGGTGGCACCCTCGCGCTGCTGACCGCGGCCGCGCACCCTGAACTGCCGATCCGCTCCATCACCGCGGTCGGTTCGCCGCTGGACTACGACAAGATGACCGGCATTCCCCAGGTGCGCGCGGTGGCCAAGCTGACCGGTGGTATTGCCACCTCGACGGCGGTACGCGCGGCGGGCGGCATTCCGGCCACGCTGACCCGAATCGCCTACCGGGTCACCGCATGGGACCGCGAACTCACCCGTCCCTGGTTCGTCGCGAGCAATATCGCCCGCACCGAAAACCTGGCCAAAATGGAGTCCATCGACCGTTTCATGTCCGAAATGCCGGGCTATCCGGGGCGCTTCTACGGCCAGCTGTGGGGTCGCCTGATCCTGCACAACGACATCGGCCGCGGTGTCGTCGAACTCGGCAAGCGCCGCATCGAGTTAGCCGAGGTGACCGCGCCCGTGCTGTTGGTCGGTGGACCCGCCGATGTCATCACCCCAGCCGCCGCGGTGGCCGCCGGACAGCGCACTCTTACCGGCGCTCGGTCCGTTCGCTACGAAACCGCACCGGGCAGTCACCTCGGCATCCTCACCGCCGAAACCGCGCGCGACACCACCTGGACCTATCTCGATAAGTTCCTGTCCGAGCTGTTCTGAACGACCACCTCCCCGATGTTCGCCGGGATGACAGCGACACGTACCGGGATGACGGTGACACGTAACGGACCCGGACTACGCTGTGTCGACATGGGAGCACAGTCACCTGCAGCGGTAGGGGTTTCGTTGTCCGGTTCGTCCATTTCCGCCGACGATACGGGCGTGACCGACCTGTTCGCGGTGCTGGCCTACGGTGAGATCTCCGCGTTCTACCGGCTGGCCGAGGAGGCCAAGCTCTCGCCGACACTGCGCGGCAAGGTGGCCGTCGCGAAGATGGCCGCCGCCGAGATGCGGCACTTCGGAACCCTGGCGTCCGCGCTGGCCGAACGCGGTGTGGACGTCTTCGATGCGATGGCGCCGTTCGTGCGTGCCCTGGACGCCTACCACAACTCCACCGATCCCTCGACCTGGCTCGAGTCGATGGTCAAGTTCTATGTCGGTGACGGTATCGCCGCCGACTTCTACACCGAGATCGCCGGTGCTCTGTCTCCCGAGGTCGCCGCCGTGGTCCGGGATGTGCTCGCCGAGACCAGTCACTCCGAATTCGTGGTGGAGGAGGTGCGCCGTGCGGTCGCGACGAGCCGCTCCGAGCGCGACCGGCTGACGCTGTGGGGTCGGCGCCTGCTCGGTGAGGCGATCACCCAGGCGCAGTACGTCATGGCCCAGCGCGACGAACTCACCGAGCTGGTGCTCACCGCGACCGGTGACCTCAACGGCATTGCCGCGCTGTTCGAGCGCATGCAGGCCAGTCACGCCGAGCGCATGGCCGTCCTGGGCATCTGATTACTCGTTGACCGCGCCGACCAGTCGCAAGCCCCGCGATTGTGCCTGGGCCTGGTCGGTAAGCCAGACGACGACGCACTGATCCCTATCGGCGTTCAGGGCCTCGAATGCGATATCGATATGGCCGTATTCGGGGTGGTCGAAGCGCATCGTGCCGGAGGTCAGGTCGTCGATATGTTGTGGCTGCCAACGGCTTTCGAACTCCGGATAGGCCAGCAGTGCGTCGATCAGCTCGATCAGGCTGTCCTCGCCCGGCCAGCGGATCGTCGCGCGCCGCAGTGCGGCCGAGAAAATATCGGCCACCTCGTCCCAGTTCCGCAACACCTGCTTGGCGCGCGAATGCGCGAAGGTGAACCAGGCCAGATTCACGACCTCCGGATTATCGAGCAGCCCAACGGGTTTCGCGATGTCCTCCCATGCCGGATTCCAGCCGAGCACATTGAATCGCCGCCCGATCACGAAGGCCGGAGTGGGATGCAGCGCGCGCAGGATGGTCTCGATCGCGGGCGTCGGGTGTTCTGCGACGGATTCGGCGGTGGGGCAGCGGGATTCGTTACTCGAGGCGACGGCGAGCCAACCGAAGTGGTGTCGGTCCTTACCTTCGAGCAGCAGCGCCTGTGCCAGCGCATCGATGACCGCCGGCGACGGATTGGTATCGCGGCCCTGCTCGAGCCGGGCCAAATAGTCGGCGCTCACCCCGGCGCGCACCGCGACCTCTTCACGGCGCAATCCTGGGGTACGGCGGCGACCGCCCTCGGGAAGTCCCACATCCGCGGGCCGCAATTGGGCCCGGCGGGCGATGAGATATTCCGCGAAGGGATTGGGTGCCATACGTTTCATCGTGTCCCGTCCTGGGATGGTTATCCGCGCCCTGACAGGTCCAGGATAACGGCGGTCTGGCTAGCGGACCGCAGTCCGGTCATGGTCTATGGCATGACATCTTCCGCTGAATCCGCCACTGCCACCGCGCTCACCCCGGGTTCCTGGACCCTCGACACGGCGCACTCCCAGGTCGAATTCACCATCCGCCACCTCGGCATCTCCAAGGTCCGCGGCCGCTTCACCAAGTTCGAGACCGACTGCGTGGTCGACGACAAGGGCTTTGCCACCCTCAACGCCACCATCTACCTCGACTCCTTCGATACCGGCAATGCCGCTCGGGACAACCACGTGCGCACCGCCGACTTCCTCGATGTCGCCAACCGCCCTACCCTGAGCTTCCGCGCCGTCGAGCCGGTCCTGATCGCGGAATCGTTCGAGGTCGAGGGCGAGGCCACACTCGGCGGGATCACCAAGCCGTTCACCCTCGATGTCGAGTGGGGCGGTGTCCAGGAGTTCGCCGCGACCGGCGACCGGCATGCCGGATTCTCCGCGACCGGCACCATCCAGCGCACCGAATTCGGCGTCGGCGGCCCGATGCCCGGCATGCTGAGCGATACGGTCAAAGTCGAGCTGGAGATCCAGCTCATCGAGCCCAAGTAGGCATATCCGCCCACGCGGGCTGGCGTTCGCGACAGGCGAACGCCAGCCGCCTGGTCGGTCGACGGCGCTGTCGGGTCCCCGATGTGACCACTGATTTCCCAGGTACATGGGTATCCCCGGGTACGCCCAGAATGAGGGGGTTGTCCAGTCGCCGGTCGCCGACGTGGATTCCGCGGCTCTTAGTGGGGCGCCTGAATACCCCGGGAGGCGGGGGAGCATTAGCCTTGATTTCGACAGCACACAGGACTCTAGGTTCGGAGGTTGGCCGTGGAGGTCAAGATCGGTATTTCGGATAGCCCGCGCGAGCTCGTGATCAATAGCGGGCAGACCCCGGACGAGGTCGAGGCGCTGGTGTCCGGTGCGCTGAGCGGCGAGGGCGGCGTCGTCGCGCTCATCGACGAGAAGGGCCGCAAGTTCCTGATTCAGGCCGCGAAGGTCGCCTACGTCGAGATCGGCGCCGCCACCAGCGGCCGCGTCGGCTTCGCATCGGTCTGAGCCGAACCGCGACGCAACAGCCGAGAGCCCCCGCATTCGCTCGAATGCGGGGGCTCCGTTGTCTGCTCGGTCAGTGGATCGGATGCAGCGGCACGTGCGACAGACCGCCCCACGCCAGCGCGACGGTGGTGTCGACCGCCTCTTCCTTCGGAATCGGCCGATCCGCCTCCAGCCAATACCGGGCGGTGAACTGGCTGGTGCCGACCAGTCCGACCGCGAGGATCCTGGCCCGGTAGGGGTCCAGACCGGAATCGTGGGCGACCAGATCGAAGACCGCGTCCACACACGCCTCGGTGGCCTGCTCGACCCGGCGCTGCACCTGCGGCTCGCTGATCAGATCGGATTCGAAAACCAGTCGGAAGCCCTGCATTTCGTTGTCGACGAAATCAAAATAGGCCTGTACCGCGGCCCGCACGCGCTGGCGGTTGTCGGTGGTCGAGCGCAACGCCTGACGCACACTCGACACCAGCATGTCGACGTAATTCTGCAGCACCGCCAAATAGAGTTCGAGCTTGCTGGCGAAGTGCTGATAGAGCACCGGCTTGCTGACTCCGGCGCACTGCGAGATCTCGTCCATACCGGCAGCGTGGTAGCCGCGTTGAACGAACACCTCACTGGCGGCCGCGAGTAGCTGTTGACGACGCTCGTCGCGCGGAAGCCGGGTACCGCGCTTGGTCGGCGCCATGGCATCAGACGACGTTCTGCGCGACGTCATCCGGTCCACGAGGTCAGTCATTTTCGGCTCTCCCAGTCGATGCCCCGGCAAATTGGGGTGTACACCGGGTATCCCATGAACGATACCCGGTTGTACAACGTCTGCGGATCTGGGCCGCAGATGCAGTCCGGTCGGTGAGATATGTCGCATTACCAGCGACTGCTTGCAGGTCGCTCGAAGGGGTCGGCATCGGGCACGGTGGCGAGGCCGGGCGGGGGTATTGCGCCTTATGAGACGCTGGTTGATGTGACCGACCGACCGGAAAGATCCTCCGGCGGCGGGCGCAGCACGCACCGCCGGACTGGCTCCGCCGCGTCCGGTTCCGTAGTCTCGGGCCCTGTGGAAAGGCCAGGCCCCGAGGTGCGTACGGGCGCAGCCACTCGAAACAGTGTCGCTGCCCGGGACGGCGCCAAGGGTGAGATCGAATGGAGATCCGGTTCGCCACCGAGCGCTACGAACGGTGTCGAGATCTATGACCCCCCCGACTTATGTGAATCACCCGTCGATCGTTCCTATCAACCGCTGCGGGCCCGCTGGGATCCCACCGCCACCGAAGAACAGCGCTCCAGGCGGTCCAGACCCGAGCGCGATACCAAGAAGCAGAGCGCACTCGGTCGCTTCATCCGCACCTATGGCTGGCGTGCTTACGCACTTCCCGTACTTTTCGTGGTGACCGTGCTGGTGATCGTGGACGCGGTGCGCGGGGTCAGCGATCCGGCGGATATGGCAAGCGGTGCACCGGGATTCGGACGATTGAGCCCGCGTGCGGCAACAGCGGGAATCATCGGCGCACCGCCCGGCGACGGCCACTTCCCGACGAATCTGCCGACCGGCGCGCTGCCCGACGGCGGACCGTTCACCGAAACCGGTACGGGCGCATGGCATGTGGTGCCGGGGACCACCGTGCAGGTGGGTACCGGATCGGAGTACCAGTTCAAGTACACCATCGAAATCGAGGACAGCGTAGACACTTCCGGATTCGGCGGGGACGAATCCGTGGCCAAGATGATCGACAGCACCTTGAACAATCCCAAGAGTTGGACGCACGACACCAAATTCGCCTTCCGGCGCATCGATCACGGGGTACCGGACTTCCGTATTTCGCTGGCCTCCCGCGAATCCTCGCGCAAGGCATGCGGTTTCGATATTCCGATCGACTCCTCCTGCTTCAATGCCGATCTGCGTCGGGTGGTGCTTTCGGAGGTGCGCTGGGTCCGCGGTGCGCTGGCCTTCGAGGGTGATATCGGTTCCTATCGGCAGTACCTGGTCAACCACGAGGTCGGCCATGCCATCGGCTATCACCAGCATCAGCCGTGCGAAACCGATGGCGGGCTCGCGCCGGTGATGATGCAGCAGACCTTCGGCACCAAGAACAACGACATCGCGGCCCTCGATCCCGGTGGTGTGGTCCCGATGGACGGTAAGCACTGTCGCTTCAACCCTTGGCCGTATCCACGCGGTTGAGCTGTGTTTGATTGCCGCGCCTGCGGCGCGGCGGGTTCGCGGCCCCCTTCAGTCTCGCGTCCGAGTCGTCGGGTGACCGCGAGATACCAAGTGGCGGTGACCAAGAGCAGCGGGATCGGCT
>NZ_JBFANN010000082.1:0-14512 GCF_040674855.1 Nocardia sp. NPDC049707
CGCATGCGCTTCGACGACTCGGACGCGAGACGGGCCGCGAACGGGTCGCTCGTAAGACTCGCTCCGTTGTGGTCGTTTAGGGCGGGGCGTTCGGCGCTTGATGTGTACGCGGTGGGCGGTCGAGTTCTGTGCCTGCGGCGCATGCGCTTCGACGGCCCGGATGCGAGACGGGCCGCGAACGGGTCGCTCGTAAGACTCGCTCCGTGGTGGTCGGTGCGGGCGGGGCGTTCGGCGCTTGATGTGTGCGCGCTGGGCGGTCGAGTTCTGTGCTTGCGGCGCATGTGCTTCGACGGCCCGGACGCGAACGGGTCGCTCGTAAGACTTGCTCCCTGGTGTCCCGTAGGTTGGCTACATTCCTTCGAATTGGATTCGCGCAGGGGGGGTTCCGGTTTTGACGAGCCGGTCCACTGTCACGCGGACCATATTGGGTGAACCGCAGACCAGCACCTGTTGGTGGTCGAACGCGCCGTGTGAACCGACGACTTCGGCGAGCGTGCCGAAGAGCATATCGTCGAGCGGGAATCCGATATCCACGCGCGATTGCTCGTACCATTCGTCGACCCACCCGGGATCCTCTGGGCTCTCGACCACGGGAATCACCGTGAGCCAAGGCAATTCGTTCGCCAAGAGGAACAGCATGTCATCGGCGTACAGATCGCGCGGGGAGCGGCCGCCGACGAACAGGTAGGTGGGCGGCGGATCCTCGTACCGGGCGAGGTCGAGAATCTGGGAGCGGATCGGGGCCAGCCCGGTGCCGCCCGCGATCATCACCACCTCGTCGCCGTACGGGTCGACGGCGAAAGTGCCCAGGGGAGTGCCGATCTGCCATTCGTCGCCGGGCCGGGTGTCGGCCACGATACTGCCGCTGCACCAGCCGCCCGGCACGGTGCGCACATGGAATTCCAGCTTGCCGTCCAGCGACGGCGGCAACGCGGGGGAGAGCCGTCGGCGCATACCGGGATGCTGCGGCACCCGGACCTCGACCGATTGACCCGCGAGAAACGGAACGTACTCGCCGATCAGGCGGATCACCGCGATGTCGTGGCGCAGCCGGTGGTGACCCACCACCGTCGCCTTCCACACTGGTGGCGCACCATTGCCGAGCAGGCTCGGATCTATTGTCATCGGGGGTGTGGCGCGAATACTCCCTCGTGCCTGGGGGAATAGAAGCGCCAGCCTCCTTTCAAAGGTTGGGGGTGCAGGGAAATGTCGGTGGTGCCGGTTGGGTGTGGGGTGTGGAGGAGGTGGTGCGGTATAGCTATCGTCTGCGTCCTGGCGCACAGGCGGAGCGGGCGCTTGTCGCGGAGTGGGATCGGTGCCGCTTTTTGTGGAATGAGGCTGTGCATCAACAGAAGTCGGGCGCAAGTCTGAGCTTTGGCAAGCTCGGAAAGTTGCTGACCGAAGCGCGCGGGCGGACGGGGTGGTTGCGCGATGGGTCGCAGGTCGCTCAGCAACAGATGCTGCGCACTTATGCGCAAGCCCTCGATGATTCGTTCAAGGTGAGGGGGCGTGGTCGGCCGAGGTTCAAATCGCGGAAGAAGACGTTGCTGTCGCTGCAATACACCGTGCGTGGGTTCAGCATCCGCGACGGCAGGCTGCTCCTGCCGAAGGGAGTAAATATCCCGGTGGTGTGGTCGCGCGAATTGCCATCGGACCCGAGTTCTGTGCGTATCACCCGGGACAGTTTGGGGCATTGGTATGCGTCGTTCGTCGTGCGGCGTGAGGTGGAAAGTGCGCCGGTAACCCAGGGGGGTGTCGGAATCGACTGGGGGGTGAGCGTCACGGCTACGGCTACCGACACCCGGTTCGATTTGCCCTTTCTTGGGCACCGCAAGCGGTGCGCCGCGGAACTGGCGAAAGTGCAACGCCGCATGGCCCGCCGGCACAGTGGTAAGCGTGGCCCGCAGTCTCGCGGGTACCAGCGCGCTGCGCGGCAGGTGGCGAAGTTGCATAAGAAAGCAGCGCGGCAGACTCGGCATGATTCGCGGGTGTGGGCGAAACATGTTGTCGCCGAGCATGGGTTGATCGCGGTGGAGGATTTCAGGCCGAGGTTTTTGGCAAAGTCGACGATGGCCCGAAAGGCAGCGGATGCGGCGATCGGTGCGGCGTTGCGAGAGTTGATCGAGCGTGGCGTGCGGGCTGGCCGGAAGGTGGTGTTGGTTCAGCCCGCCTATACGTCGATGACGTGCAGTCACTGTTTCGCGAGAGCCAAGCGACTGGAACTGTGCGAGAGAACTTTCCGATGCCCCGACTGCGGCTTTACTACGGGTCGGGATCGCAACGCTGCCAGAGTGATTCTGGTTGTGGCAGAACGTGGCCACAGCAGTGTCGAGGACGTGAGACAAGCGGGTCACCTTCCTCGGGTTGGTGGTTCGGTTGCGGTCTGAGCTGTGAATCTCCTGCCTCCCGGCAGGGGAAGCGTTAAACGGGATCTGAGGTGATTGCCGACTCGGGGGTACCCACCGCCATGAGGGCGCGTCGGGTGTCGGCGATCATGCTGGCCGAACCGGCGATCTGGATCTGCCGGTCGGCCCATGAGCCGAAGCTGGCGACGACCGCGCCCAGATTTCCGATCAGGCGGCGGTGCATGCCGTACGGCTCGTCCTGCGGTGGATGTGGGTACCACCACGGGTTGGTCTTCTGTTCGCAGACCGGGATCACGGTAAGCCACGGATTGCTCTGCGAGAGCTGCCACATATTCTCCACGTCGTACAGATCGCAGGGGTAGCGGCCGCCGATGAAGAAGTGCACCCGCGGATTGACGCCGCGCTGCCCCATCTGGATCAGCTGGGCGCGCAGCGGGGCGATGCCGGTTCCGGCGCCGATCAGCAGCACGTCACGGCCGCTGTCGCGATCGATGTGCAGACCACCGAGCGGGCCCGCGATCATCCACCGATCGCCGACCTTGGTCTCGTTGACAACGGCCGGGCTCACCCAACCGTTGCGGATCTTGCGGACGTGGAATTCGATCTCGCCGTAGGGATTCGCGGGAATCGCGGGCGAGAGATAGCGCCACAACTTGGGGCGCTGCGGCAGCGAGACGGGGACGTACTGTCCGGCCTGATACGGAATCGGGCTGTCGGACTGCAACCGCACAATGGCCAGATCCTCGAGCACCCGGCGATGGCCGACGACGGTCGCATCCCAGTAGGGCTGCGATTTATCGGAATTGGCGCCGATGGCCATGGAGGCCGAGATGAGGATGGTGATATCGCGCCAGCCCTCCTCCAGCGCGCGATTCCACATCGGACCGTTGACCGCCCGGAAGGCGGCGAGCAGGGCAGGGCCCGCGACATCGTAGTGCGCGGCGATCACCCCGTATTTCCGGTGATCGCGCGCGAGCTGTTCCAGGAAGTTCTGAGCCCGGCTCCAGTCCTCCAGATTGTCGAGCACGTAATGGATGGCGGTCACCAACCGCTTCGCCTGCATCTCCATCGCGGGCGGAAACAATTCCCGCAGCTCTGGCTTCTCCGTAAACAGGAAACTATAAAACGCACTAATCAACCGCTCGGCTCCGTTCGGTGACTCGATCACCGATCGGAAGTTGGCGCGGACCAGCGCTGCCGAACGCGCATCCACGACGTGGAGCTTCCTTTCCCTCAAAATCTGCCCAGGGACATCTCCGTAACCGGCGGCCCTCCGCCGACAAGTATCCCTGAAATCACGTGGTCGTGTGGGTGTGGCCGATCACGCCCGCGCCAACGGTAATCCGTGGGCAAATCGGGGCTGCTGTGGGCCTGACATGCAGGGTATCGCGACCTCGGTCGCTCCGGGTTACCGCCGGGTCAACTCGCCACATTCGAGCGCACCGCGGGCGCGACCGATTCGGCGTGGCGATGGACCTGGTCGCCCTCGGTCGCCCTCGGTCGGCCAGGAGGTATGCCGTCGATGCGCTGGTCGCGATGCAGCACGGACAAGTCGTCCACCCAGCGCGCGGGCGGCCCCTCGAGGAAGCCGAATCCGTGCCGGCTCAGATGGCGAGCACGGTCTTGCCGCGCGCACCCGTCGCGCCGATGACCGAAGGGCCGTGGTCCAGCGGGACGGTCGCGTCGATCGGCACGACCACATCACCGGCGGCGACCCGATCGAGCAGGCGGGCCAATTCCGGTGCACGCCCGAAGGATTCGATATTGCCGCCGCGGATGCCGCGATCGCGAAGTGCGTCCGGATCGGCGGACCAGATGGTGGAGTAGACCGTGCCGCCGTCGCGGACCACCGCGGTGAGTTCGGCCAGCGCTTCGGGTGGACTCACCAGATCGAACAGCGCGTCGACGCCGTCGGGATGTGCGGCGGCGACCTGTTCGGCGACCGGTCCGCGGGTGTAATCGATGGTCTCGGCCGCGCCGAGCCTGGTCATCTGATCGGCGGCCTCGCCGCGCGCCGTCGCGATGACGTGCGCCCCGGCGATATTCGCCAATTGCACCAGGAAGGAGCCGACGCCGCCGGTGGCGCCGACGATCAATACCTTCTGGTTCGGCTCGATCTGGGTGGCGTCCACGATGTCCTGTGCGGTGACACCCGCGGTCGGTAGGGCCGCCGCCGTGACGGTGGGCATTCGGTCCGGGATCGGGACCAGGGTGGCGTCCTCGGGCAGTACCGAGTACTCCGCGAAGCTGCCGTGGCCGACCGGCGGGAACAGGAACTTGCCGACAACACGGTCGCCGACACCGAATTTGGTGACGCCGGGGCCGACCGATACCACCGTTCCCGCGCCGTCGACGCCGAGGATCATCGGGAAATCGTGTGGCAGCTTGCCATCGAGAATGCCGTCGGCCATCTTCCGGTCGAAGGGGTTGACACCGGCCGCCTCGATCTGGATCCTGACCGCCCCAGCGCCGGGCTCGGGCGTCGGCATCTCGGCCAGTTCGGGTGCTGCTCCGAAGCTTCGTATCACGATCGCGCGCATCCATCGCTCCTCTAGTCGGGCTGGATTGTGCTGCATCAACCAAAGGCCAAACGCCATCGTAGGCA
Source organism: Nocardia sp. NPDC049707 (assembly GCF_040674855.1). Classification (NCBI taxonomy): domain Bacteria; kingdom Bacillati; phylum Actinomycetota; class Actinomycetes; order Mycobacteriales; family Nocardiaceae; genus Nocardia; species Nocardia sp. NPDC049707. The sequence goes on from NZ_JBFANN010000082.1 coordinate 4,972, forward strand.
CGGCGGTGCCATAGACCCGGTGTTTGATGCCATTCGGCAGTGTCGCGGCGTAGCGTTCGAGTCGAGTCTGATCAGGTGCCCGAGAAATAAAAGTTGAGTGGAACAGACTCAACCTTTCGGACGTTGGATAGTGCGAATCGACTAGTAGGAAGGTGAGTTGTGGACTCGTTCAATCCCACCACCAAGACCCAGGCGGCCCTGACCGCAGCCCTGCAGGCCGCCTCGGCCGCGGGCAATCCGGAGATTCGTCCGGCGCACTTGCTGGTGGCGTTGCTTGATCAAACCGATGGCATCGCCGCCCCCTTGCTCAAGGCCGTTGCGGTAGATCCGGCGGCGATTCGCGGCGAGGCACAGGACATCGTGGACAAGCTGCCACGAGCGACCGGCGCGACCACCACACCCCAACTCGGCCGCGAGGCCCTGGCCGCGATCACCGCTGCCCAGCGCCTGGCCACCGAACTCGGCGACGAATACGTCTCGACCGAACATGTCATGGTCGGCCTGGCCGAGGGCGATTCGGATGTGACCATGCTGCTGCAGAAGTACGGCGCGACCCCCGAGGCGCTGCGCGAGGCATTCACTGCCGTGCGCGGCAGCGCGCGCGTCACCAGCCCGGATCCGGAGGGCAGCTACCAGGCACTGGAGAAGTATTCGACCGATCTCACCGCGGCGGCGCGCTCCGGCAAACTCGACCCGGTCATCGGGCGCGATACCGAAATCCGCCGTGTCGTACAGGTTTTGAGTCGGCGCACCAAGAACAATCCGGTGCTCATCGGTGAACCCGGTGTCGGCAAGACCGCGATCGTCGAGGGCTTGGCCCAGCGCATCGTGGCCGGTGACGTGCCGGAGTCGTTGCGCGGCAAGTCCGTTGTCTCGCTCGACCTGGGCGCGATGGTGGCCGGTGCGAAGTACCGCGGTGAATTCGAGGAGCGGCTCAAGGCCGTACTCGAAGAGATCAAAAGCAGTGCGGGACAGATCATCACATTCATCGATGAGCTGCACACCATTGTCGGCGCCGGTGCGACCGGTGAATCGGCGATGGATGCGGGCAATATGATCAAGCCGATGCTCGCCCGCGGTGAGCTGCGCCTGGTCGGCGCAACCACGCTGGAGGAATACCGCAAATTCATCGAGAAGGATGCCGCCCTGGAGCGCCGCTTCCAGCAGGTACTGGTCGGCGAGCCGTCGGTGGAGGACACCATCGGCATTCTGCGCGGCATCAAGGAGCGCTACGAGGTGCACCACGGTGTGCGCATCACCGACTCCGCACTGGTCGCCGCCGCCACCCTCAGCGACCGCTACATCACCTCCCGGTTCCTACCGGATAAGGCGATCGACCTGGTCGACGAGTCGGCGTCGCGGCTGCGCATGGAAATCGATTCGCGCCCAGTGGAAATCGACGAGGTCGAGCGCGCGGTGCGCAGGCTCGAGATCGAAGAGGTCGCGCTGGAGAAGGAGACCGACGTGGCGTCCAAGCAGCGCCTGGACAAATTGCGCCAGGAACTCGCTGACGACCGCGAGAAGCTCAACCAGCTGATGACCCGCTGGCAGAACGAGAAGAGCGCCATCGATCAGGTCCGAGTCCTCAAGGAGGAGTTGGAATCGCTGCGCGGTGCATCCGAACGTGCCGAGCGCGACGGCGATCTGGGCAAGGCCGCCGAACTGCGCTACGGGCGTATCCCGGCGCTGGAGAAGCAGCTCGCCGAGGCCGAGAAGGCTTCCGCGACAGCCGGTGATGGCGAAGTCATGCTCAAGGAGGAGGTCGGCCCCGACGATATCGCCGAGGTGGTCTCGTCCTGGACCGGTATTCCGGTCGGCCGGATGATGGAGGGCGAAACCCAGAAGCTGCTGCGGATGGAGCAGGAGCTGGGCAAGCGCGTGGTCGGTCAGCCCGAGGCGGTGCAGGCGGTTTCCGATGCGGTGCGCCGGGCGCGCGCCGGTGTCGCCGATCCGAACCGGCCGACGGGTTCGTTCATGTTCGTCGGCCCGACCGGTGTCGGTAAGACGGAGCTGGCAAAGGCGTTGGCGGACTTCCTGTTCGACGACGAACGCGCCATGGTTCGCATCGATATGAGCGAGTACAGCGAGAAGCACGCCGTCGCTCGGCTCGTCGGCGCTCCGCCCGGCTACATCGGCTACGACCAGGGCGGCCAGCTGACCGAGGCGGTGCGGCGTCGGCCGTACACCGTTGTGCTCTTCGACGAGATCGAGAAGGCGCATCCGGATGTCTTCGACATCCTGCTGGCCGTACTCGACGAGGGTCGCCTGACCGACGGCCAGGGCCGTACCGTCGATTTCCGCAACACCATCCTCATCCTGACCTCGAATCTGGGTGCGGGTGGCGACCGGGAGTTCGTCATGAACGCGGTCCGCTCGGCCTTCAAACCGGAGTTCCTGAACCGCCTCGACGATGTGGTCATGTTCCACGCCCTCGATGAGGAGCAGCTGGAATCCATCGTCGATATCCAACTCGACCAGCTACAGAAGCGGCTGTCGCAGCGCAGGCTGAAGCTGGACGTCAGCGATTCGGCCCGGTTCTGGCTCGCCGTGCGCGGTTACGACCCGGTCTACGGCGCCCGCCCGCTGCGCAGGCTGATCCAGCAGTCCATCGGCGACACCCTCGCCAAGGAACTGCTCGCGGGCGAGGTCACCGACGGCGACACCGTCGCGGTCAATGTGACCCCGAACGGTGAGGGCCTGATCGTCGGCCGCGGCTGACATAGGCGGCCCGGCCGCGATCAACCCGCAGCCGGGCCGCCATTAGCGACCACAACGGAGCGAGTCTTGGGAGCGAGGAGTTCGCGGCCCGTCTCGCGTCCGCGCCGAAGGCGTGGCCATCGAACACAGCCGAATCGTCGGAGCGCATACGCCGCAGGCGCGAGTCTCGGACGGGTGCCACATGGGGCCGACTGTGCACGCCGGTTGCCGACGTCATCGACGGTGCGGGTGGGTCGAAGGGGGATAAGTTCGATGCGGTGCAGGCGTGGAAGAAACCCGCCGCCATACAAATGGTCGGTGTCGTGCCCGGCGAAGGCCGCATCCACGCGATACATTCCGCTCCATGCTGCGTACTGGAACCACGATCCGTGCGACCTGCGCCATCCTGGTGGCGCTCGCCACTCCGGCGGCCTCGGCTCCGGCATTGACCTCGGCGGCCGTCGATGCCGCAGTATGCGGAACGGCGCTGTCCCCGGACGAGCTCCAGACGATCGCCGACCTCTCGGACACGACCACCCTCGCCGGGGATTCCATGCAGCGGTCGGAAACCGCTGTCGATCGGCAGCACCGGATCACCGAAATTTTGGTGTCGCACCGCGATCGACGTGGTCTGTTCCCGCTGGGCTGGGATGCCGTCGAGCAGGTGGCCGTGATGCCAGTACAGCGTGACCCCGCCGCATTCGCCGACCGCGACTATGCGCACGCCATCAGTTACGAATTGCTGCGCCGTTTCCTGGTCAACCTGCATGCCGAATTCACCGGCGGCAGTGTCGAACCGCAGTGGGCGCACTATTTCGAGATGGCGCGGCAGTGCGAAATCTCCGGCGCTCGCGTGGCAATGGCCGGATACAACGCCCAGTTCACCGTCGATTTGGCGTATTCCGTTGCCGCTGTTGCCACCAAGCGGGAGAACGCACCCGACTACTTCAAGATCGTCGACGCGATCTCCGCCACCGGAGACGTCATCATCGACCGGACCAACGAGGTCTACAACGCCGATCTCGGCCCGCTGTGGCGGTTCTATTTCATCGGCGAGGGACTGGACCTGTTGGTGGGCAAGGGCGTTGCGACCAAGCCGATGCGACGCGCCGTCGACCTCGGCTACAGCGTCATCGTTTTCGACAATGGCCTTGCCCTACAGGATCCCGGCCTGCATACCGCGACAGAGTCGGAGATCCGGCTGCTGTACGGCACAACCGAATCGGCCTTCGACATGCTGACTCGGCTTCGTGCGCTGTGAGTTTCGTCAGCCACTCTTCGTCGGGACGCTGCCGCAGACCTCGAGTGCCTCGGGCCGCCAATGCTGTCGGTGCCCGACAGTACAGTGGTGGGCACTGCGAAGGTCGCGGGTTCGAGTCCCGCTGGGTCCACAGAGTCACAAAGCCGCAGGTGGAGTACCTGCGGCTTCGTTGTATTCGATCAGTACTCGAACACTCCATCAGGCGTGGCAACCCCTGGAGATCACCAGCGGTCGGCTTGGACGATCGTTATGGGGTTGCGGATCGGCGAGGGTTCGGACCACAATGTCGCCGACCCCCAGGCGGTAGACGGTCGATTGCGGTACCGACGTGGCACACGCTGTGTCTCGAGCCCGGTTGCGCAAGGACCGCGGAGCTGGTTTCCGACAGGCGATACGCCATGGAGAATCTAGCTAGAATTCTGTACAGTTGCGGCATGTCCATCCTGCGCAACACTCATGAGCTCAGCGTTTCCGACGCTTCGCAGCGAGGCGTCGCTGGGTTGATAGCGGATGCGGAACGAGGCACCGACCTGGTGGTTACCCGCCATCACCGACCGGTTGCGGCCGTGGTCAGCATGGATCGGCTCGCCGAGCTCGATCGCGCGGAGTCCGACCTGCGCGACCTCGCACTGGTGCTGGCTCGAGCCGCGACCGACAGCGGGAACCGAACGTCACTGGACGATGTGCTCGGCGCCTTCGGTCACACGAGGGAATCTCTCGCCGAACTCGACGACCACGAGTGAACCGATGGTCGAAGTCCTCTTCACCGATGCGGCAATCGACGACCTTCGAAAACTCGGTCCCGACGCCGTGCCCAAAGTACTCAAAAAGGTGCTCCTGCTGCTGGACTCACCTCGAGCTGGCTATCCACTCGGCGGCGAACTGACCGGGTTCCGCAAGCTTGTCGTCGGCCGCAACACCTGGCGGATCGTGTACCGGGCCGTCGATCAGCAGACCATCGAGATCTGCGAGATCTGGACAATCGGAGCACGCGCCGACTCCGAGGTCTACGCGGAAGCAACCGCCCGCATCATCGCGGCCGCCAGTCGACTACCGGAATTCAGCAAGCTCGGCGAAGTGGTCGAGCGACTCGGCCGCAGCGCCGAAACGCTCGGCATTCCACCGACACCGTTTCGCGAACTTGTCCCCGATTGGCTCGCACAGCGATTGATCCACACGGTCGGCATGGCTCCTGCGGAGGTCGCGGCGCTCAGTCTCGAACAGGCTGTCGACCGCTGGGCCGAATACACCTCGCGGCCAACGTGACCCGGCCGAACACGATCCTGCCCTACCGGCTTAGCCGTCGTTCGGGGCATATCCGTCACCGCGCCCCAGGGGTGGTTCGCCTGTCGACTGGTTCGATCCGCAGTTCCGGCCTACCACCGTCAACGTGTTCAGGCTGTGAAGCATTAGGCCCACTGAGAGGGCCCGGTCCGGGCCTTTCGTCGTTCGGTCGCACACGGCACCATGCAGCCGTTGTTGTCGCAGCTTCGGGCTACGATCGCAGCCTCGTAGCTGTGGCAGGTGTGGAGGATGCGATGGTGACCAAATTGCTTGTGTGTCTGGCGAATTCTTACAAACACGGTGGCCGGTGTGTCGCTGGCATCGATCCCGAGACGCGCACATGGTTTCGTCCTGTGAGCAGCCGTCTGGGTGGTGAGGTTTACGAGCGCGACCGGCAATGCCCCGTTGGAGGCGAGCCGCGGTTGCTCGATCGCCTCTCCGTGATGCTGAGCGAGCATTGCCCGTACGAGTTCCAGCGGGAGAACTGGCTGTTCGAGGACCACCGCTTGTGGATGAATATGGGACGGGCGGGATGGGATGAAGCGTGTTCGCTTGCGCAGTGCCCGGAAACCTTGTGGCTCAATGGCTGCGATTCGGATCGCGGTGTCAACAACTGCGTGCCGTTCGCGCAGAAGGATGAAGTACGAGACTCGTTGAAGCTCATTCATCTCGACGAGGTCGGCATCAAAGTGAGCCCGCGTTTGGATGGTTGGCATCGCGTGCGAGCGACGTTCCAGTACGGCGGGATCGAGTACACCCTGCCGGTGACTGATTCGGAATTCGTGGAGAGGGCGCAGACCAGCGGGACGGGAGAGTACGGATTGGGCGAATCGTTGCTGACCGTAAGTCTTACCGGGAAGTACAAGGACAACAATCTCCATAAGCTGGTGGCGGGCATCGTGGAGCGCAGTCGGCAGGAAACCGGCGCCACATGATGACATCCGAAACGGTACTCACGATCGGTCACTCCACACACGATCTCCCGGGCCTGGTCGAGTTGCTTCGTCAGCGAGACGTGACAGCGGTGGCCGACGTCCGCTCGGTCCCGGCCAGCCGGTTCGCCCCACAGTTTAATCGAGGCCCGCTGCAGAAGGGCCTGCGCGAGGCCGGTATCAGGTATGTCTTCTTGGGAAAGGAACTCGGAGCGCGCACGGACGACTCCTCTTGCTATGTCGATGGGCAACTGCAGTATCGGCGGCTTGCCCAGACCTCTGGATTTCGTAGCGGCGTAGACCGTTTGATGAAAGGTGCGCGAACCGAGCGGATCACGTTGTTGTGTGCCGAGGGCGAACCGCTGGACTGCCATCGGACTGTGCTGGTTTCGCGAGTACTCACCGAGTATGGCGCCGCGATCGGCCACATCCATCCCGACGGCCGGCTCGAGAGTCACGCCGACGCGATGGAGCGCCTCATGACCCGATTCCGGCTGGCGGAGCCAGACCTCTTCCGCACGCCGTCCGAGCGCCTCGACGAGGCTCTGAGCCGACAAGAACATCGAATCGCATATGTCAATAGAGATTTTCGCGCCAACGGGGCGGGAGGGACATGAAGATTCACACCATCGGGTTCACGAAGAAATCTGCAGAGCGATTCTTCGGTCTTTTGCGCGAGTCGGGAGCAGCGACACTGGTCGATGTCAGGCTAAATAATGCTTCGCAACTGGCGGGTTTCGCGAAACGGGACGACTTGAGGTACTTCCTCCATGAACTCTGCGGTATGACATATACCCATCGGCCCGATCTCGGGCCTACGCAACCGATGCTCGATGACTATAGGAAGCATGGCAGCAGCTGGGCAACGTATGAGAATCGGTTCCTGCAACTGATGGAGCAGCGAGGCATTGAGGAGGCCGTTCCGCAGGAGTTGCTAGACAATTCAGTCCTGCTCTGCAGCGAGGACAAGCCACACCACTGTCACCGGCGGTTGGTTGCAGAGTATCTCGCACGGTACTGGGATGGCACCACGATTGAGCATCTGACTTGACACCGCGCTGCACGCCGCGTCCAACAAGCGCCGGGGGGCTCACGACCGTTTCAGTAGCGAATACAGCCTGCCTCTCCCGGCTCATACCACTGGCCGCTGCAGACCGACTCCATTTCCCTCCGCCCGTGCCGCCCGGCCGGTGCCGACAGGCTTGATCCCGATCTCCGGACCTTCCACCGTCAGAGAGTTCGGGTTGTGAAGCGTTAGGCCAGCGTTAGGCCCTCCCAAGTCGTCCGTGGATCGCCATCTGCCGGGCACGGCGCGCAGAGCAACCGCGTCCGGCGAATGGTTCGGGGCAACAAAGGGATCAACGGCGCAGCGGTTCGGGGGGCGCTTCACGGGTCGGTGAGGTGACCACTCCCGCAGTGCTGTCAATCGGGTGTGATGCGGTGACTAGCCGCAGCGTGGCTGTCCAGTTCGACGAGGCATAGCACAGTCCATTTGCTATCACCGCCGAAGGTATACAAAGCTGTGTCCGCGGGTACCCGCAGGTGTGATCTGGATTTCAGGACCGGATGCCGACCGTGTCGTTTCGACCTAGTTGCTACCGACGGTAGGATAAGCATCATGAGCGGTAGTAAGAAGTACTCCGTCAGCCTGCCCGAAGACCTCGCCGAGGCTGTGCGCGAACACGTCGGGCCGGGCGGCTTCTCGGCATATATCACCGAAGCGCTCGAACAGCGCGTCGCCATGGACAAGCTCGGCGAAATCGTCGCCGACTACACCAACGACCATGACCCGATCACGCAAGAAGAGATCGAGGCCGCCCGCGCGGCGCTGCGTCACGACAAAGACGCGCCCGGGGCAGCGGCCTGATGCCGGGTACCCTCCTGCTCGACAGCGAAGGCTTGTCCAAGCTCTACCGCCGCGATCGAAACGTCGTCATCCACATCGAAGCCGCTCGGCACGAAGGCATCCGAGTCGGAACGACAGCGATGACACGGCTGGAAGCGGAGGACCTCCGCCTGAACAAGGCCCGAATCACCTGGGCTCTGTCCCGCCTGGATCTTCATGAAATCACCCGCACCATCAGTGATTCCGCGGCTGAACTCCTGCGAGCCCATCGACTCCACGGCCACAAGTACACGATCGACGCGGTCCTCGCCGCCGTGGCACGAAGCGCCCCGGCTCCGGTCACCATCCTGACCTCCGACCCCGAAGATCTAACCCTGCTGTGCGGTCCCGAGATCGGGATAATCAAAGTGTGAGCACAAGGGCTCATAGCTCAGTTGGTAGAGCATCGCATTGACCGCAGGGCGCCCGACGCGCGCGAAGTAATGGCTACCAGATATCAGTCCAGACGGGCCGCTTGGGAATGTCGAACAATGCGGAATTCTTGTGGACCACAACGGGAACCGAGGCGCCGACGCACAGTCGCTCGGCCAGTGCCCGCGCCTTGACCTTGCGGAATTCAGGGTAGAAGTACTGCTTCTGCACGCGGGCATCCGCACCCGAGTCCGGGTGCGGGAAGTGGACTTCGACCCGCACCTGCCACAAACTGACGTTGAGCGGACCCGAACGGTACTTGTACCGCAGATCCGACTCGGCCACCACCGCAGACATCGCGATCCCTGCCCGCCGCAGGTAATTCCGGCGCAGCCGCCATGCGGCAGCTAGCACGAGCATCCACGCAGCGATGCCCAGCAACACGCTCACCGGGAGAAACAGCGCCATGGCGACTTGCGAACCGGTCCACCGGGCTACCGCAGTCCCCAGGTTCAGCGCGCCCGCCATGAAGACCACCGCCCCCACTGCGACACCCAGCGTCCAAACCAGCGACATCGGTCCGATCAATTTCCCAGACCGCCCCATATCAACTCCTCGAGCAACGGGCACTGATCCACCGACTGTAACGGCACCTCGGAACGCGAAGTCACGACACAATGCGACTCAGCGCCAGGGCCGCTCATCGGGGTACTCCTCGAAGTCGTCCGGCCAGTCGCTGGGGCCGACCACGGTTTCGCCTGGTCGCGGACGACGGATTCGAGAAGGATCTGAAGAACAATCTGTATCAGGTCTGGAATCGGAAACGGAGGGAGTCTTACAACCGAGGAGTTCGCGACCGTCCCACACCTGAGTTGTCGAAGCGCATATGCCGCAGTCACAGAACTCGACCGTCCAGGCGCGCATACATCAAGCGCCGAACGCCCCTCCATCACCGACCACCACGGAGCGAGTCTTACGAGCGACGTTCGCGGCCCGTCTCGCGTCCGAGTCGTCGAAGCGCATGCGCCGCAGCGATCGCCAGATGTCCAAGCTGCGTGGGCGTTCCATCAGCATGGTGTTCCAGGACCCGCTCTCGGCGCTGACGCCGGT
>NZ_JBFANN010000083.1:0-14467 GCF_040674855.1 Nocardia sp. NPDC049707
ATCGGGATGCAAAGTCCCGATAACTTCGAGAAGTCACTCCGCGCGGCCGCCTGAAGCTGCATAAACCCCCTGTCCACCGTTTGAGGGAAACCTCAATTGGCACCGCTTTCGCGCAATGCATGCGCCGCGGGTGTCTCCAGATCGCGCACGAATGCGTGGACTTCCCAACCGCGTTCGAGTAGTTGCGCTGTGGTCGCCCGGCCCTGCTGTCCGGTCGCACCGATCACGAGAACCGGTCCCTTGTTGCCCGTCATGTCACACTCCTTGTGCTGGGTGATCGTTTCCCCGATCTCCTGTTTCACTTGACGCTAGAGACGGGCGGCGGCGCGGTCCTGTTACCGATACTGCTACCCATAGAGGGCAGGTAATGAAGGAACAATCGCGTAGCGATTCCATGAGGGGTGGTGGTCGGGCGACGGGCGGGCCCGATAACCGCCGCTCCGAACTGGCCGCGTTCCTGCGCGCGCAACGTTCCCGTCTGCGGCCGACCGATGTCGGGCTGCCGCCGGATCTGGAACCGGGGCGACGACGCACGCCCGGCCTGCGTCGCGAGGAGGTCGCCGAACTCGCTGGGGTGAGCCTGACCTGGTACACCTGGCTCGAGCAGGGCCGCAAGATCGCGGCCAGCTCTCAGGTCGTCGACGCGCTGGCCAGGGCATTGCGCCTCGATGCCGGACAGCACCGCCATCTGCGCCGCTTGGCCGGTCTGGCGGATCCGGTCGCCGTGGCCCAGCCCGGCGAGGCGATATCGCGCCTACAGCGTCTGGTCGACTCGATGATGCCGAGTCCTGCGGCAATCCACGACGGTCACTTCGATTTCGTGGTCTGGAACCAGGCCTACACTCGGATGCGCGTCGACCCTGCCGAACTCGACCCGGACCGCCGCAACATGCTCTGGATGATGTTCGCCCACAAGGGAAACCGCGCCATCATGCGCAACTGGGAGCCGGCGGCCCGTGCGGTCCTCAGCCAATTCCGTGCCTTGGTCGGCCGCCGTCCCGATGACCCCCGCCTGACCGCCATCGTCGCCGCGCTGACCGAGGCCAGCCCCGAATTCCGCACCTGGTGGTCGGAATACCTGGTCCAGGACTTCCGTGCCGCCACCATCGGGATCGACCACCCCGAAACGGGCCCCATGAACCTCGAACTATTCCAACTCCGCCTCGTCGAAAACCCGGATCTCCTTCTGGTACTGCAACTCCCAGCCACCGAAGCGGACCGCACCGCCATCATCGCCCACCTGACTTAGGCTTCGGAGTCCTCGTCCGGCCAGTCGTCCGCGATGATCAGGCGGCCGGATTGCATTGCCTGCGTGTACTGTTCGGCGACCACGGCGGTGGGGTAGGTGGGCCAGTAGGAGATGGCGCCGGTGGGTTTGTCGATGACGCAGACCGAACCGCCGATGGCCGGGGGGAGCGGGGGTTTGTGCGGGTCGATACCAGGGGGCGGCGGGAAGATGGCGACGACCGTGAAGCCCGCGTCGAATTCGGTGAGCAGGTTGCTGATGCCGTCATCGGTGGACAGATAGTGGTCGGCGATGCGTTGTGCCTCGGTGAGATCCACCGGAGTATTCGCCTCGGTGGGGTAGGCGTGGATGTCCATGCCTGAGAACTTACGTCCAACGGCCAACGGGCCGTCGTCATTCGAAGTGAACGGTAGCGATCATCCGGCGGGCCAGGGTTTCCGGGTCCGAGCTGTCGCCGAGCATCGAATCCTGTAGTGCCCCTTCCCGCCAGAGCGCCGCGAAACCGTGGACCAGTGACCAGGCGGCGAGCCGGGTGGCTTGTTGCTGCTCATCTGCATTGTCGGGTTGCATGACCGAGACCCCGGAGCGCAGCGCCGTGCCCGCCGCGGTGCGGGCGGCGACCAAGCGCTCGTCCTCGGCGTGCAGGAGTTCACGTCGGAACATGACATCGAAATGGCCGGGATGTTCGCGGGCGAAGCGGGTGTAGGCCACCGCGACCTCGCGAAAGTCCGGTCCGGCCGCGGCCAGCTGCGCGGCGAGCAGGTCGAACCCCTCGATGGCCAGCGCGGTCAATAGCCCCGCGCGATCACCGAAGTGGTGCGCGGGGGCCGCGTGTGAAACATCGGCCCGTCGGGCCAGCCCGCGCAGGGATACCACGTCGACGCCGTCGGTCGCGATCTGGTCGGCGGCTGCGGCCAGGATGGTGGCCCGCAGATCGCCGTGGTGATAGCCGCTTTTCGCCATGTCTCGATAGTCGCCCAAAATCTAGTCATTGACAAGTTTCCCGCTCGGACCTAATCTAGCCACTGTCAAGATTAGGTGCTCGACCCACGGGAGACTCTGATGGCACCGCTGGTTGTACTCATCGTCATCGCCGGACTCGCTCGATTGATCGGCTGGCTCGGCAACCTCGGTTGGCTCGACTCCTGGCCACACGCCGCCGCGCTCGGGCTGGCCGCGATGTTCGCCCTCACCGCGAGCGCGCATTTCGTCGAGCCGAAGCGCGGCGCACTGGTCGCGATGGTGCCGCCGCAACTGCCCGATCCGGCGGGCTGGGTCACCCTGACGGGTCTGCTCGAAATTGGCGGTGCGATCGGCCTTTTGATCCCGTCCATCGCCAAACTGGCTGCCGCAGGCCTGATCCTGCTACTGATCGTGATGTTCCCCGCGAATATCCGTGCGGCACGGGCGGACATCGGCATCAAGACCATGCCGCTGCCGCTGCGCACCGTCGTACAGTTCATCTTCCTCGGCGCGGCCATGCTCGTGCTGCTCGGCTGATCCGCGAAACCAGTGTCGGCACACCGAATCGGTGTGCCGACACTGTGCTGTCGCCGGTCGGTGTCGCAGCGCCGAGGTGTGGCTGTTGGCGGGCGGTATCCTCCGATGGAACGAGTTCTAGTTTTGGGGCCGAGAGGGATAGAGATGTCATCACTGATTCCCGGAGCACTCGGCTGGTTGGTACTCGGCTACGTCGGCGTTATCACGGCGGGGCGACTGATCTTGTTGCGGGACACACTCATCGATCAACTCGTCAACCGGATGTTGCTATGGAGCATCGCCGCCCTGCTGTGCTACCGATTCGCCTCGACGCCGAGCATTACCAGTCCGGTCTACGTCCTCGCATTGGGATGCGTGGTCATGACGACCATGCATCTCTATGTCATGGCGCGCTACATTCTCGCCGAGACCGAGCCGATGGCGGTGTGGCAGCGGCTGCGTCGGTGCGGTTTCGTCGCGGTGGTTGCCACCGTCGTCATGCTGCTCGCCGGGACGGCGGCATCGGACAACGGTCGACCGGTCGATCTGAGCACGCACGGGCCCGCGGTGATCTTCGCGATCGCTTATGCCGCACCGGTGGCGGTCGATATGGTCGTCTTCCTGCTCGCGGGCATCCACGAACTTCGCCTCGGCGATCTCAGCGCCAAGATGCGGTTGGTCTGTTGGACTCTCGGCATCAGCGGCGGCTTCGTCTTGAGCAGTCAGACACTGTCCGTCGTCCAGCTGCTGACGGGGCGACCCGATCTCGGTCCGCATCTGCCGCGTGGCGAACTCGATTTCGTGCTCTGCCTGACTCTCGATGTGACCCTGCTCGCCATCCCTTTGTTCAGCACTGTGCTCACGCTGTCGGGTTGGGACCGCGAGGGCCGAATCTATCGCCGACTGCGACCACTGTGGCGCGACCTCACCGCGGCGGTACCGGAGATCGTGCTACCTGCCGACGCGCGCCACGGCGCGGATCCGGTCACCCGACTGTTCCGCATGACCGTAGAGATCCGCGACGCACTACTGCACCTCGGTCCCTACGTCCCCACCGAGACCACGCAACCGCAACGCATGGGCGAATCGGATTGGGAGATAACCGATTACGCGCAGCATCTGGCACGCGCCGCACGTGCTAGAAGGGCAGGGCAACTGCCCACCGTGGTCGGATCCGGTCCGCGGTTGCCGGTAACCGCACACGATTTCGACACCGAACTCCGGCATCTGCTCGGCCTCGCCCGTGTCTGGCCGAAGACGGCAGTGCGATGAAGTTCGCACCGGGTGGCGCGGACCACGCACGGCCGAGCCGAATACGACGATAGCCCGACCGGCCCTGTCTCCCCCTCCGAAGACAGGCCCGATCGGGCTGTAATAAATATGCCTCGGAGGACTAGACACGGCCTTAAAGCAGCCTTAATGGAGACGTGTCGAGCGGATCAGTGCCGCTTGCCGCCGAGTTGGGCCAGGAACTCGGCATTGGTCGGGGCCTGGCGCAGGCCCTCCAGCAGCAGGTCGATGGTCTGCTGACTGTCCACCGCGGCGAGGGTGCGGCGCAGCAGGTGGGTGGCCGCCAATTCGTCCTGGGTGAGCAGCAATTCATCCTTGCGGGTGCTGGATTGGGCGATATCGACGGCCGGGAAGACCCGGCGGCTCGCGGTCGCGCGATCCAGCTTCAGCTCGGCATTGCCGGTGCCCTTGTACTCCTCGAAGATCACGGTATCGGCCAGCGAGCCGGTCTCCACCAGGGCGGTGGCGACAATGGTGAGCGAGCCGCCGTTCTCGAAATTGCGTGCGGCGCCGAGGAATTTCTTGGGCGGCGCGAGCGCGGCGGCATCGACGCCGCCGGAGAGTACGCGCCCGGAGGACGGGGCCGCATTGTTGTAGGCGCGGGCGAGGCGGGTCAGCGAGTCGAGCAGTACGACGACGTCTCGCCCCATTTCGGCCAGGCGCTTGGCATGCTCGATGGCGAGTTCGGCCAGTGCGATCTGCTCGCGCGGGGTTTGGTCGAAGGTGGCGGCGGCGACATCGGCGGGCACCGACCTGGCCAGATCGGTCACCTCCTCGGGACGTTCGCCGACCAGTACGAGCATCAGTTCGCATTCCGGGTGGTTCTTCGCGATACCGTGCGCGATCGCTTGCAGCACAGAGGTTTTGCCTGCCTTGGGTGGTGCGACAACGAGTGCGCGCTGCCCCTTGCCGATGGGCATGACCAGGTCGGTGACCCGGGTCGTCATGGCATGCGGTTCGGTTTCCAGCCGCAGCCGCTGGTTGGGATAGATGGGGATGAGGTCCTCGAAGTGGGGCCGGGTCGCGGCGTGCTCGGCGTCCTGTCCGTTGACCGATTCGATGTCGATCAGCGGGTCGAGCTTGCCGTCGCGTGCCGGTTCAGCGGTTCCGATGATGAAATCACCACGGCGCAAACCGAATTCGCGGATGCGCCGGGGTGGCACGTGCACATCGCGCGGACCGGGGAGGTAGCCGTCGACCCGGAGGGCGGCGGCACGGTTGTCGGCGATATCGAGGATGCCGCCGACGGATCGGAGGGGGTGCGCGGCGGTCCCTGCCGCCGCATCCCCGTCCTGTGATACGGGAAATATGCTGTCTTTCATTGTTTTTCCTTTGCGTGGGGTACGGCGAACAGCCGTGTGAGGCAGCGTCGATGGGCGCGTGCTGCGGTGAATGTCCCTGTGGGCTCCGGGCGCGCGGCGGACCGCCAGCGTGGTCGGGGAGTTGAGAGATCTTGTGGGAAGTCCGGCTCTGATCGGCCGGGATGTCTACATCCACAAGGACAGCGCCGAGAGTACATCGTCGAACGGCCGTTACGCAATGGTCACAACCCGGCCACGGCGACTGGACCGGGCCACGTTTTCGTATCGGTAGTCGATTATGCGAAACGGCGCGGTGGTGTGTCTCGCAGCAGTGGGTATCCGGCCAGGACCGACCGACGGCAGGAGCTGCGATGGCCGACCTCGAACCGTTCTACCAGCAAGTTCAATCGCACTACGACATCTCCGACGACTTCTACCGGTTGTTTCTCGACCCGTCGATGACCTATAGCTGCGCCTACTTCGAGCGCGACGATATGACCCTGGAACAGGCCCAGCTCGCCAAGATCGATCTCGCGCTCGGCAAATTGGATCTACGGCCCGGGATGACCCTGCTCGATATCGGATGCGGTTGGGGCGCAACGATGTTCCGTGCGGTCGAGCGCTATGGCGTGAAGGCCGTCGGTCTCACCTTGAGCCGCAATCAGTGCGAGTACGTACGCTCGGAGATCGATCGGCGCGGTGTGGCAGGCGTCGAAGTTCGACTGCAGGGCTGGGAGGAGTTCGACGGGGTTGTGGACCGGATCGTCAGCATCGGTGCGTTCGAACATTTCCGCCGCGAGCGGTACCCGGCATTCTTCGCGCGCTGCCACCACATGCTCCCGCCCGACGGCCGGATGCTGCTGCATACGATCATCGGTCACACCCTCAACGACCTACGTCGCATGAATATTCCAGTGACCAGGGAGGCCGCGCTTTTCCACATCTTCATCAAGCGCGAGATCTTCCCCGGCGGACAGCTGCCCCAGCCCGCCGAGATCACCCGCTTGGCCGGGCAGGCCGGATTCGGCACCGAACAGATTCAGCCGCTGCGCCTGCACTACGCGCGCACGCTGGACCACTGGGCCGATGCGCTGGTCGACAATCACAACGAGGCGGTGCGGATTGCTTCCGAGGAGGTCTACGTCAGGTACCTGAACTACCTCACCGGATGTGCCGAGTACTTTCGTAGCGGGCACATCGATGTCATGCAGTTCACGATGGTGAAGTGAGCCCGGCGCGACGCCGGGCTCGAGGTCAGAGTACGGCCTGGGTCTGGGTCACCTTCGCGACGAGTTTGTCCGCGTCATCGTGGATTTCGGTCTCTACCACGATGAACGACCGTCCCGCATGCAGCGGTCGCGCCGTCGCGATCGCATAGCCGGAACGCACGGCCCGCAGAAAATTCGTCTTGGACTCGACCGTCGTCGTGCCCTGCTTGCCTTCGGGCAGATTCAAGAACGCACACACCGCGGCGGTCCCATCGGCCAGCGACATCAACACCCCACCGTGCAGCACCCCGCCCAGCGTGCACAGCGACTCGTCCCAGGCTATCCGACTGCGCACCAAGGCGGCGCCGTGCTCGAGCACCTCTACCCCGAGGCGCTCGGTGAACGGCATGGACTGGTGAAAGAGCTTGGTGCCTACCTCATCGATCATGAAGTCAGCCTGCCCGATGGACCCGCCGCGCGTCGATTACTCCGAAGGTAATCAGAAGTACGAGCAGCGCGGTCGCGCCGCCGCAGAGCAGCACCGTCCCGGGCGCGGTCCGATCCACGATTACCCCGCCGACCAGCGCACCGATGCAGAAGGTGGCCTGGAACGAGGCGGTGAACAGTACCGAAGCCACCTCGGGCGCATCGGGTAGCGCATCGGCGAACCAGGTCTGCAGCACCACCGGCACACCGCCGTATCCGATACCCCAGACGATGAGCAGTGCGATCGCGCCGAACTCCCAGTGACCGAGCATCGGCAGCAGCAGCATCGCGACCGCCATCGCACTCGCCGCGAAGCCGAGCGCGAGCCGGGGACGGCTGAGCAGCGTGCCGCCGAGGAAGTTCCCGGCAATGCCCGCCACACCGTAGATCAGCAGCAACACGGTGATCGTGCCCGCGCTCACCTCGGTGACCTGTTCCAGGAACGGCGTGACGTAGGTGTAGGTGCCGAACTGCGCGATCACCACGAAAAATGTCGCCAGCAAGGCGATTCGGACGACACTGCCGCGAAGAGCGAGACGCAGCGCAGTAAGGCGAAGGGCCGGTCCGGCGGGCAGCGGCGGCAGCGTGACCGCGAGCAGCGTCAGCACCACCGCGGACAGGACGCCCAAAACCACGAAGGCGGCGCGCCAGCCCGCGACATGTCCGACGAAGGTGCCCGCGGGCACGCCGAGCACCGAACCGAGCGGAACGGCGGAGAAGATCACCGCCGTTGCCCGGTGCACCGACTCCGGCGGCACCAATCGTCGGGCCAGTCCGGCCGCGATCGACCAGTAGCCGCCGATGGTGACTCCGATCAGCACGCGAGAGGCCAGCACTACCCAGAACTGCGGCGCGCTCGCGGCCACCACATTGGCGATCACGAGCAACACCGTGCAGCCGCACAGCAATAGTCGGCGATCGATCCGCGCGGCCGCGACCGTCACCAAGGGCGCGGCGATCGCGGCCAGCAGACCGGGCAGGGTCAGCATCAGCCCTGCCATGCCGTCGGAGATCGTGAAATCGGCTCCGATCGAGGTCAGCAGGCCGATCGGCAGTATCTCGGTGGTCACGATCGAGAAGATGCCGAGCATTACCGCGATGACCGCGAGCCACCGGATCAGCGGTGGTCGGGCGACGGCGGCGGGGGAGGGCGCAAGAGCTGTGGACATGCGCTCCAGTCCAACAATTCCGGCACTCCGAGTGCTGGCGGGTTTGGGCCGCGAATGTCGGTGCCGTGCTGGACTATTCGACGTGAGCACCGATGCCCGTTGTGCGACCGGGAAGGCGTCGCACAACGGGATCGGTGTCCTACGAGCTGAAGAACTGGATCGCGCTGGCGACGACCACCTGCACACCGACGACGATCATGGCCGCGGCGGCGCCGCGCGATGCCCGCGGCGGCCCAGGCGCGGCACATACCGATCGGTCTGCCGCCAGCGCGGGCATGCCGACGCTGCCGCCCGCGACACAGCCGAGCACCGCACCGATGCTGGTGCCGACCAGGGTGCAGGGGCTCAGCTCATCCGGGCGACGACAGCACGGGGCAGATGTGGCAGCACCACATCGATGAGCCGCCACGGCCAACCGGGCACGCAGGCGCGAATCCGCTCCCGCTCGATCGCCCGCACCATCGACGCGACGCCCTTCGCCAACGGCGCGACCATGCGGGCGTCACCGGCCTTCGCCGCCATATCGGTCGCGATGAATCCGGGAAGTAGCGTGGTCACCGCGATCGGTGAGTTCGCGAATTCGACCGTGAGCGCCTCACCGAGCGCGGCAAGTCCGGCCTTGCTCGCGGAGTAGGCGGCCTTCTTCCCTGGCAAGCCGCGCACCGCACTCATCGAGGACACCAGCACCAGGTGGCCCGACTCCTGAGCGCGGAAGATCTCCAATGCCGCCTCGGTCTGGGCGAGGGCGCTGACGAAATTGGTGGTGGCCGTGGCGAGATTGGCCTCCGCACGTCCGGTGCCGAGCAGCGCGCCCTTGCCGATACCGGCATTGATGATCACCCGATCCAGTCCGCCGAGTTCATCGCGCAGTTCCGCAAAAACCCGTGGGATGGCCGCGTGGTCATCGACGTCGAGCGCGCGGACCGCGACGGTAATGCCTGGGTGCGCGGCGGTGAGTTCGTCGCGCAGGGCCACGAGCGCGTCGAGGCGGCGGGCGCACAGGGCCAGGTCACGGCCTCTGGCGGCGAACTCCCGCGCCATGGCCGCGCCGAGTCCGGCGCTCGCGCCGGTGATCAGGATCTTGCTCCGCGTCATGGTTGCGAACCATAACGGCTACTGAACGCGAGTCGATATCCGTGGGTTCGACTCAGCCGCCGAGTAAGCCCGTGCTCGGTGGCAACATGTGCCAGGCGCCGCAGTTCACGGTCTTGAAGGCCACATCGGTCGACGCGATCTCGGCGCGGACCGGGCTGTTCCTGGTGAATTCGTTACTGATGATGTAGTGCTGATCGGTGTTAGCGCCTTCGACCTTGCGCAGCCGCCGCCAGTCGCAACCAACGGCCGGATCTGGGGTGCCCGGGGCCTCCCAGACACCGGGGAAGATATCGACGCCGACCAGATAGACGCCATCCTCGGTGATGGTGGTGCGGGGCTGGGCGGCCGCGGTTCCGGTGCCCAGCAGTGTGACGGTAGCCGCCATCGCCCCCGCGATCACGAGCGTGCCTGCACGCATACTGCTGTCTCCTCGAGTTGTTGTGTTCTTGCCGCCACCGGAGGCTGAACTGCGGAGATCCCCGTATCTCCGGGGCCAAGCTCTACCAGACTCGGTGGTCGATTTCGGTGGAACCGCCGGATTCCCGCTCGCGTGATTCCACTCGCGCGGATTCTCGCGATATCCGTTGTATGAGTGGTATTCGTCTGGTGGTCGACGTCGCGGGCAGGCGGTCGACTTGCGCGACGGCATGTGCTGGGCTGTGTACCGAGGATGGGCTCGCCGCCGTGCTGGCCGCGGACCGGGCGCTGCTACTTTGGCGCGCCATGCGCCGACTCGGCGATTCGGGCCTCGCCGAACAGGCGGTGCAGGAGACGTTGCTACGGGCCTGGCGCTCCTGTGCGGCGTTCGACGAAAGCAAGGGCACGGTGCGCACCTGGCTGCTCGCCATCGAACGCAACATCTTGACCGATATCGCCCGCGCCCGCGCAGTCCGGCCCGCGGATACCGGATGGGACGAGATCAGCGAGATCAGCGATGTCCGCTTCGCCGATCCGGACTTCACCGAGCGCCTCGTCGACGGTCTACTCGTCGCCGATCTACTCGCCCGGCTACCCGAATCGCAGCGCGTCGCGGTGGTGGAGGTGATTCTGCGGGACCGCGCCTATCAGGAGGTGGCCGATGACTTCGGCGTTCCGGTCGGCACGGTCAAGACGCGGGTGCACTATGCACTGCGGTCGTTGCGCCGCTTGCCGATTGGAGCCTGAGTCCCCCTCCCGCATCCGGTGACACCGTTGAGTTGGGACAGAGCCGAAAGTGAGACCGAGCCGTTGAGTTGACAGTCCCACGTGCTCTGGTCGGTGTTCAGGCGGTGTCGGTGGTCGGAACCATACTGGTCGTACACCGGCGATAGCGCCCGACCATTGAGCATCTGGCCTGGCTGAATCAACTAGTGTGGGGCTACAGCTCGCGGGCACGGTTGGAAAGGCAAGCGAGTACGCCGTTAGCCAGACAGGTGGTCACGGGACGGCACGATGAATGACAAGTCAGTGGGTGGCGGCGACACCGCCCAGGGGTCGGGGCCAGCGGAGGCGTTCGGGCGCTATCGGCTGTTGTCGCTGCTGGGTCAGGGCGGCATGGGCCAGGTATGGCGGGCGCATGATTCGCTGACCGACCGGGTGGTGGCGCTAAAGGTGTTGCCCGAGAGCTTCGCCAACGACGAACAGCTGCGCGAGCGGTTCCGCCGGGAGTGCCGGACGGTCGCGCAGCTGACCGAGCCGCATGTGATCCCCATCCACGACTTCGGCGACATCGACGGTCGGCTCTATCTGAATATGCGTTTGATCGAGGGCACCGACCTGCACACGGTGATCACGCGAGAAGGGGCCTTGCCGCCGCGGCGGGCAGTAGCGATCATCACCCAGGTGGCCGGCGCGTTGCAGGCGGCCCATGACGTTGGGCTGGCGCACCGCGATGTCAAACCCGCCAACGTCCTGCTGAGCGCCGATGATTTCGCCTACCTGATCGACTTCGGGATCGCCCACGCCGCCGACGACCGTACGCTGACCAAGGTCGGCGAGACCATCGGCACCGTCGCCTACATGGCGCCGGAGGCGATAAGCGCGGCGGCCAAGACCGATGCCCGAGCGGACGTCTATGCGTTGGCGTGCGTGCTGTACGAGTGCCTGACCGGCCGACCACCGTTTGCGAGCCCATTGGGCATCGAGGGTGTGATCGCCCATCACCTGCGTACCCCGCCGCCGCAACCCAGCGCCACTACCCCCGATGTACCGATGGCCTTCGATGCGGTCATCGCCAAAGGAATGGCCAAAAACCCTGACGATCGTTACCGGACCGCGCGCGAACTGGCCGCGGCGGCACGCGCCGCGGTGGGCGATTCCACGGTCAGCATCAGCGGGGGCCTAGCTGCGCGCCGTAGGCGGCGAATCAGGTTGTCGGCCAAGACCGCCGGGCTGCTCGCCGTCGCGGCCGGGGTTGCGGTAGTGGCCACCGTAGCGGTGATTATCGGCGTCCAACGGGAATCAGGCGGCGGTGGCAACTCGCCCACACCTATCGCCCCGGCCTACTCGTCACAGACCGCTCTGCCGTTTACCGGCGTAGACCTACCCACCGGTGTGGCGGTCGACACTGCGGGCAATGTATACGTCGCCGACATTGGCAACGATCGGGTGGTGAGGTTGGCGCCGGACGCGTCGGCGCCGACCCCGCTGCCGTTCACAGGTCTGAAGAATCCCCAGGGTGTAGCGGTCGACACGGCGGGCAACGTATACGTCACCGACACGAGTAACAATCGGGTGATGCGGTTGACGGCAGGCGCGTCGGCCCCGCTGCCGTTCACCGGCCTGAGGAATCCCCAGGGTGTGGCGGTCGACACGGCGGGCAACGTATACGTCACCGATCGGGGCAACGATCGGGTGATGAGGTTGGCGGTGGGCGCGTCGGCGCCGACCCAGCTGCCGTTCACCGGGATCAAAGATCCCCAGGGGGTGGCGGTCGACAGGGCAGGCAACGTGTACGTCACCGAATTGGGTACCGATCGGGTACTGAGGTTGGCGGTGGGCGCGTCGGTGCCCACCCCGCTGCCGTTCACGGGGCTCAATGATCCCCAGGGGGTGGCAGTCGACACGGCGGGCGACGTGTACGTCGTCGACTGGGGCAACCAATGGGTGGCGAGGTTGGCGGTGGGCGCGTCGGTGCAGACTCCGCTGCCGTTCACTGGGCTCAAAGAGCCACAGGGGGTGGCAGTCGACACGGCGGGCAACGTGTACGTCACCGACCTGGGCCCCAATCCGGTGGTGAAACTCCCGGTCGGCTGAACCACCAGGACCGGCCTACCCGATCCCAGCGTCGCCGCGATCGGGGTGTACGCGCATCTGTTCGAGGGCCACGAGTCTAGAACTCGCAAGGCTATAGACGCTATGCTCTCCCGTAACAACAGCACCAGCAGTAACACCGGGAGCGCTACCGCTTAGGTCGATTCGCTGGAAGCGCTCACGGGACCATCACGGGACTAGGGAGCTGCTTTGTCTATCTACCAGGCATTTCGCGTGAAGCCAAGCATCATCGGTACCGGTATCTGCTGCGCCGTCACGGCTGCCGTGGTGGTGACGCTGTCGGGGCTGACCCCGGCCGCGGTCGCCGATCCGACAACTCCGGATATGTCCATGAAACTCGTCGGCAAGACCGTATTCCTCGACCCGGGTCATCAGGGTCCCGACCACGCCGAGAACATGGCGAAGCAAGTCGGCAACGGTCGCGGCGGCACCAAGGACTGCCAGACCACCGGCATGACCACGGTCAACGGCGTGCCGGAGCACACCATCAACTGGAAGGTGGCCGAGTTGGTTCGGGCCGCCATGCAGGATCTGGGCGCCAAGGTGGTGCTCAGTCGTCAGGACGACTCCGGATGGGGCGGCTGCGTCGATGAACGCGCGCAGGCCGCCAACGCCTCCGGCGCCGATGTCGCGGTGAGCATCCACGCCGATGGCGCACCGGCGCAGGACCGAGGCTTCCATCTGATCGTGCCGCAGCTGCCGATCCCGGATCCGAAGGCCGATCAGGTCCAGTCCGGGCTCGGCCTCGCGGCCACGAAGGCGGTGCGCGACGCGTATCTGGAGGCCGGATTCCCGGCCGCGAACTATGCGGGCGCACAGGACGGACTACAGACGCGCGCGGATGTGGCCGGTCCGGCAATGACCACCGTGCCCGATGTCTTCCTCGAGATGGGCAATGGTGCCAATCCCGAGGACGCCGCACTGCTGGAGAGTCCGGAAGGGCAGGTCAAGCACGCCCTGGCCATTACCACCGGCCTGGTCGGCTTCCTGCTCGGCGTACCGCAGCAGGCGACGGCGGGGACGGTTCCGGTGCCGACCGGTTCGGCGACAGACCGGCCCGCCTCGGCTCCGCTCTCGAATACCTCGCAGACGCAGTCGGTTCCGCATGTTCCCGGCACCCAGCAGGCTCCCGGCGGAACGCAGACTTCGGCCGTCCCGCTGCCGCAGGCCGTGCCCGAATCGACGACGGTCCCGAATTCCGCACCATCGACGGGGACAGCCCCGACCGCGCCCGCATCATCGAATCCGCCGCAGGGGTACGCACCGGCACCGGGATACACGCCGGTGCCCAGCTCCCCGGACACGCAGTCACAGTGGTCGGCGCAGTCACCCGGCTCGCCGGGCACGCAGTCACAGTGGTCGGCACAGTCGCCCAGCTCGCCGCAAGCGGGTACATCGCAGTCACCGGGCTACGCACTCTCGCCCAACACCCCGCAATCACCCGGTACGGCCCAAACGCCGGGTTTCCACATGTCGCCGGGCCAGACCGCGCCGAGCACAACCGGTTCCCTGCCAGGCCTGGTCGGCACGATCATGCAAATGATGCTGCCGCTGGCCAGATCCCTCGGCATGGACAACAGCGTGCTCACCTCCGAGCTGATCAACCTGGCATACACCCTGGCCAGCACACTGCTCGGCCCGACCAAGTAATAGCTGCCCGACTGCGGACATAGTCCCGATAGTCGTGAGTGGCGCGCATTCGTAACCACCACGGAGCGAGTCTTACGAGCGACCCGTCCCCGTCCCCGGCCCGTCGCACGTCCGAGCCGTCGAAGCGCATACGACGAAGTCGCGAGTCTCGACGCGCGTGCACCAGGTGCCGAACGATCCGCCATCCGCGACCACCACGGAGCGAGTCTTACGAGCGACCCGTTCGCGGCCCGTCTCGCGTCCGAGTCGTCGAAGCGCATGCGCCGCAGGCGCGAGTCTCGACGGCTCGGA
>NZ_JBFANN010000084.1:0-14334 GCF_040674855.1 Nocardia sp. NPDC049707
GACCCGACCACCACGAAGCGATCGTCTACATCGCCATGATTGCTGTCATGTCACGCCGCCTCGCTCGCACCTGACACAGTTCTCAGACGCTCACTGAGGCTGCCGCAAACCATCTCCAGTACACAGTCGGTGTAAGTCCTGCGGTGTCCGCGGCGATTGAACGACTCCTCGAAGACGACCGCGCGTTGTCTCACTGGGGTGGCTCAGTGCTCAGTGGTCTCGCCATGGCCCTGGTCCGGCTGATGCCTGTCGCCCCCGGCCTGGCCTATCGTGCAGCGTCAGTGATCCTGACGTTCAACGAGACCCGTGACGAGAACGTCCCGCTGAGCCGCAGTGTCATGGTTCCGATGCACGAGTCGCGGCGCCAACAAGCAGGTCACAGTATCTACACCTTGGGGCAGGCGTTCAGTGCGCTCTGTTCCGCCGACCTGCACACCGCCAGCAAGATCTTCTGCGATATCTCGGAGCTGCCGCCGACACGAGAATCATCTCCTGCCTGGCCGCTGTCGTTCGGCGATGTCCAAGGATGGCTCGGCTTCGGTGCCTACCCTGTCACAACTCGACATCGTATCGGTGAACTCGCTGCTCACGCGCTCAGCGCTGCGCTGACACGACTGGCAGAACCGGATGCTGACGTGCTTTCGGACTTGGTAGGCCGACTTCACAACGCTATGGCGTGGGACGCCCTGATCGCAGCTTCAGACAACGCCCATGACCTGGGAGTAGCCCTCTTGCCTGCATTGGATTCAGGAGCACTGCTCGCTCATCCTGTCACCCACGCAGCCTCTGCGCACCTGCTGGCCGCGCTGTCCGGTGCGGACCCAGCACTGGCGAATCAATTGGAAGACATCGTTCTCCGGGCATACGATCTCCTCGACGCGAACGGCGGAAGCCAACACACCAAAGATGTCCTGGTCGGGTGCCTTAACCGGGATCTGGTTACTTCACCGGTCCTGCAAGCCCGGCTGGCGGCGACAGGGCCGGGTGGCCCACCGCCGATCTCCCGGCGACCTGAGCCGATAGTCACCAGCCGAAGCGTGACAATATTCGATGGGTTGGCCGAGCAAGGCATTGTCATCGAGCAGACGGTCCAAGCTGCTGGCCGAGCCCTGTCGGAGGAGTTAGGCATAGTCCGAGGAGGAAACGACACGCGTCCCGAGCACGAACGACAACTGCCCACCCTCTTCGAAGAGGCCGATGCCCTGTTCGCGACCTGTTCACCGCTTCCCGCTGAACTCGCCAAACTCCGGGTCGAAGCTGCGGCAACGTTGTCCCACGATAGCAGAGTTACTCCAGACACCCCTCTAGGAGACCGCATATTCGGCATCATGCGGGAGTCGGCTCAGAGCCCGGACACGGGAAACTTCATCGGATGAGTGCGATGTGGAGTTCAGGCATGCGCGATACAGGAATCCAAGGACTGGCCGCATTGTTCATACGCGCTGATTGGCGCGAGAGCCCCACCGGTGCCGAAATCGGCAGCATACTTTCCGCAGCGCTACACGACAATAGCCCACTGGTTCGGATGCAAGCCGCGCACGCTGCCAAGGCATTGCACCACAACAACGACCTTGCCGCCACCGCCACCGCCCTCGGTGACCTCTTGGTCACTGAGGCCAATTCGGCAACCAGATTGATTCTGCTGCATCACTTCACACAGATCACCTATGGTGCTAGTTCAGAAACGGACGCGATCCTCCGGCAACTCCTCGAACACATCGATTTCTCTCCTAGAACCGACGAGGGGCGCGTCATCGCTGGGCTGCTGACATTCTTAGCCCTTATTCATCGGACTCCCTTTGCCTCTAAAACTATTGAGCGATGGTGCGGCGAGGCAATGGCGAACGCGGACACCGTCGAGATATTCGCCCAATGTGCCCGCGATTACCTCTCGCCAGCTAGTGATGAGGGCCGCAGTGAGGCATTTCGGCTGCTGACCCTTGCTGCGCAGAGCTGCCAGGACACATGGACCCGGCACTCTTCTGCAGCGGAGACCTCGCCCCACGTGCAGACCGAACTCCAGCGCGCAGCGGAACTAGCGCACGACATAGCCCAGCAGGTCTACTTCGCAAGCGGCGCTTACAACTCAGACCAACAGGCCGCTGGCCCGAAGCCGGGGCCCGAACACGCAGCATTCGCTGAACTCGCCTACCCGCTGCTGGCCACCTGCACGGCCATACCGAACCCACAGTCTATTCACGCAGCCGTCGAAACTCTCATCTTCCTCGCCCCTCTTGACGAACCCCGCGCGCTGCAAGCCATCGCGAAAGCCATTCCTAGACACAGCATGTACGCCAGCGACACCATCACCGGCAACGACGTCATGTCCTACCTCGACCGCCTTGTAAGCGAGAACCGTCAACTGATCCTGGACAACAGCGACAACGCAAAGGCCTTTGCGCACCTATTGGCATGTTTCGCCGCCGCAGGAAACTCCCGCGCCCTCACTCTCGCGTACACCTTCGCTGAGGTCTTCCGGTAGTAAATACCGAGCAGGCTGTGGATTTAGAGTGTCTCCGGCCTGGATCTCTGTCAGTGGCCAGTGGGAACGTGTTGTTGGTGTCCGGTTCGCCCTATTGCGTGACCAAACGAAAACACCATCGCCAGCTCGCCCCTCGCCTCCGGGGTGAGAAGGCACGTGGACATCATTGCCCATCGATCCGATGACGAAGGGCATCACCTGCATTCGAAGGCATGCGCCGTAATGCCGCATAGCGCAGGATGAACCGCATGCGGCCTGCCCCCTGCAAGGCTGGACAGGTGCCCGCGTGTGGATGTCGATGCGCTCCCCACCCGGAAACACCAGTAGTTGGACTGACATCTCGGTTCGACTTGCAAAGTGCAGAGAAGCTCAGCCAAGGCTAAGGGACAACCGCTCGACGCTTGGCGTGCAACACATTTGGGTCGCCGGCCCTACATTCACACGGTCGGGTTCAACGCGGAGGAGACCGGACGGATCGCCCGCGATACCTCGGTGACGATGGGCGGGCAGCGTCATCCGATCTACCCGCTCGCCGCCGTACAGTGGTCCCGCGCACGGTGTCAGGGGTATCTGTTCGGGTTGTTCGGGGTGTGGTGGCCGAAATCGTGTTGCCGCCAGTGCTGTTTCGTGTCGGTGCCGAGCTGGCCCGACCAGCGCGCCCGCTACCAGGCTGCCCCAGATGAGGGGTACAAACACCTGGTCGATGAATTCGTCACGCTCGCGTTGAACCACCGCTCCGGCCTGTTCGGGCCCGGCAAGTCGCTGCGAGACCGGCTACGCGCCAACAGCGCAAATGAGGTTCACGCCCTCGCTGATGCCGCGCTCGATGAGTGTGGGTGGGCGGTGTATCGGGTGCGGCGCTGCTACACGGCTCCGGCACGAGCGTGGCGGTCCATCCAGATCGTGCATCGCGGTGATCGCGTCCGAACTGGCGCGTTCGTTGCCGGGCTGGCCGAGCATCTGCAACTGCCGCTACGTACCGATGATGAGCACACCCGTCTGTGGCTGACCGCGGCGACCGAGGGCTATCCGCAGTTGGAGGAGTTTCATGTCGCGGCACCGGACTCGGTTGCTGATAAGGCGCGCGGGAAGTTCGAGATCCGATGGCGCGGCCACGCCGATTCCACGCTGCTTGCACTCGAAGACACCGCCGAGACATTCATCCCTTCAACATCTCTGCGCGCCGCCTGACCCTGCGGCGTGTCCAGCGTCCGATATAGCGCCCCGCACTCTTTCCCGGACAGAGGTTTCTCGATCATGGCTCGACCCAAAGTGATCGTCGACTGCGTCGCCAGCCGCCACCAAGGCCCCGACGAGCGGATCGTCGAGATCAGTCACGCCTGTGGTGGCGGACTGATCAGCATCCGCGCGACCGGCTCCGGCCGACTGGTCATCGACCTGTACCGACTCGATGACACCGTCGAGGTCCACGCGCCCGCTGCGGCGACGCCCCCCATGCCACGGCCTCGCCGAAATAGCCACTCATGCAACAGAAAGAGGTGATTCATGATCGAGGTTTCCGAGCTGATGAGCTGGCTGTTCGGTCTCGATTCCACGGGCCAGGTCGGTGTCGCGGAGGGCGGGCTAAGGCGGGTCGAGGTGCGGAACGACGACCTCACCGCTGGCGCCTATATAGAGGTCGGGGATGCGCGCCGAGGAGCCCAATACTCGCACCGACCAGACCGGATCCGCCGAGGTGACCGCAGGACCGGCACGGACGACCGCTGCGCCGTATCTGGCGGTGATCACGGCCGCGGATCTGCTTGGGAGGCTTGGTGGCACGCTCACCCGCGCCGAACTCGGGCAGGTCCGCGCCCGAGTCACGTGTTCGCGTGTCGGTGAGGTGCTCGGTGATGTGGTCTTCGCGGTAACCGAGGCGCACCGCCGTGAACTCACCGATTCCGTTCGGGGTTTCGGTGATGGCACCGCCTTCGCCGGTTGCCTCGGCGCCGTACCGCTGGTGCCCGCCGAGCGGATCGGGTTACTGTTCACCGACATCGAAACCGCCACCGGGTTGGCGTTGGTGCGGGTCCGTTGCGGCGAAGACGCCTGGCTGTTTGTCGAGGATCCCGCGAGCGGGCGTCTGTTCGAGATCGACGACCTGTTCGACGCCTGGCTACACGGCGCCGGCGCCTCCCCTGGCTTGACCGCTCATTGGGTCGGGCACGTGGTCGACAGTTTCACTCGCGATGAACTGATCCAGACCGGGCCACACGACTATGTCCTACCCGAAACCGTCAGGGGCCCATTGACCTGATCCACTGCGCACGGCAGCCGACAGGCCAACACACGTCAATTGCATGCACTCATGCGCATGTTTAACTATTTGGAGAGGTGGTGGTGACGGTGGTGACGATTTCCCATACCGCTGAGGAAGGCACCGTGTTGGAAGGCACGGTCCGTGGCGACGGCACCTACGAAGTGATGACGGGGGTGAAAAGGGCTGTCGGGCATTGGCGTTGGGCTCGCAGCCTGGGCACGTGGATCGTGGTGTCCTCCCGTGATCGCCAGCCTAAGCAGTTCGCCATCGACGCCGCCGCGAAAGCGTTGCGGGAGGCCGGGTTCGACGTCGAGGTCCGTATCGATCGCACCGCGCGCCCGACCCTGCATGCAGAAGGCGACCGCGCCGCACGCCAGGCCGACCGGGTGCAGGCGTTGCAGGACAAAGCGTCCCGCAAGGACGCGAAAGCTGTCGCTGCCGACTCCGCACACGAGCGTGCTTGCACTGGTGGAGTGTAGGTATTCGAACTGTGCGCTATTCCCCGCTCAGCCTCGTGTCGCCCGGTTCCAGAGATAGTCTATGTGTGCGCTATTTCGATAGCGGGCCGTAGCCGAGGTGTGGCACCGTAGACAGGTGCGCCGAACTGAACCTGAGCTACAGCAGCGTCTTGTTGACGGGCTTGCGAAGCAACAAAAAAATCGAACGAGGCTCGCGCCGATTTTAGATCCGTTCGAGTATGTCGCCTCAGCAAATTACGTAGTACCGATGCTCTTCGATCTAGGAATTGCGGCCGGCAATGAAATAGTGGATCACGTACCTCGCTACAGTTCCCTGGATCATTCATTAAACTGGCAAATTCTGGTGTCGTGCATAAAGAGATTTGACAAGTTTGCAGTTCCATACTTCGAGCACGCAATTTTTTTCCGACCCCTTCGCGGAAGAGCTTTTCACATATGAGCGGCGAGAATATTTCGATTCGCATGTAATCGCGTCTTTCAATGAGGGTATTTGGTCTCTACTGTCAGACGAGAATGGCTACAGGATTGTTTTGTCACCGCCAGCACGCCGCTCGGCACTACATCTAGTAGGCGCCATCGCGGAGAAGTCACGATATCCGATCAGAGTCGCAAGCTTACTGGAATCAGCAATTCACGGAGGCGACTCTCTCTCCGATTATGCGCTGACAGCAGGGATGTTTAGTCTCAGAGTGTTCAGCGAGAGCTCTAGTCATAGCTGGCAGACTCTTGCCGCTGAGACGAAGATAAATTTCGACATGATCCCTGCCTTCAGAGCATGGATTATCGACACGGCGATGCATCAGTATCGACGCTGGTACACCAAGGACGATTTGTTTGACTCATGGACTTCCTTTGCCATGGCGAAAGACTTCTCTCCAGGAGAGGTAGATCATTTTTACTCATTAACAGATTTGCATACGGTAACACCAGAGGAAGCGAGCGAATGGGGAGTGCAGGCACCATTTTTGCGTTGCGGCGAGTTTCTGGC
Source organism: Nocardia sp. NPDC049707 (assembly GCF_040674855.1). Taxonomy (NCBI): domain Bacteria; kingdom Bacillati; phylum Actinomycetota; class Actinomycetes; order Mycobacteriales; family Nocardiaceae; genus Nocardia; species Nocardia sp. NPDC049707. Next base: position 6,210 of record NZ_JBFANN010000084.1, read on the forward strand.
ACTGTGGCCCTTCGCATTTCATGTGCTTCACCCCGATCTCGGGTTCCTCAGCCTTTTGGTGCGCCGCCACTCCCGTGCGTGGGATCGAACAGTCGGCAGCACCCTCGCGTTTGCTGCGGATTGGTTCGGATCCCAGATTCGAAGCGACAGAATTTCCTGGGTAGCACGTCGTCGACACCGAGGAATCGGAGAGGCAGATCTAGTCCTACTGGATCGAGAATCAGGCGACGTAGTTGTGCTCGAACTGAAAACAACGTACGACAAATTCAGAACAAACATACAGTCACGTAATTTTATCCACCAACGAGTAAATTTCCCCAAGGCAATAAGTCAATGCCAGACCGTCGCTGCCGCTATTGATGACGGGTCGTGGCCACTACGTGAGCTGTTCGGAAAAGAGGCCCCGGCGAGACCTACGTCAGTAACCGGGTGCGTACTCACATGGTGGGATATATATAACCCCACTCTAGGATCCGAAGATTCCGTAGTCAGTTGCAATTATGACTCATTCCTGTATGTCTTAGAGGCCGCAGATGGCGACTTAGTTGCCACTGTGAGGTCAATTAGAGAGCTTTCAACAATCTATTGTCCGGGCGTCCTTATTCCAAGAGCCATTCAGATCGACGAGATCGCAATCAATATTGCACAGGAGACCCAGGGCGATCAACTTCCACCGCGTGATAACTGGGGGCAAATCAGCCCCCTGACAGCGTCCATCCTTGAGCCGCTCCCGAAATGGGAATCAAATTGGCAGGAATTATCATCCGAAGGAGCACCCCCACTCTTCATATATAGCGATGAGGGGTGAAACTACAGCGGCGGCATACCTTATGCGCATCGCCAGATATACGGCTCCAGGTACTACGCACACGCGACAGATACAACAACCACTCCCCTGTCGATGAGCTCGCGTACGAGTGCACGCGAGTCTCCGCAATCGCCCACCTTGATGGCTGCTGCAGATCCTACGACCGCCCAACCGCCATAACACAGCCAGGACGGGCTAAAAATTGCGCATGTGTCGTACGAACGAATGACACAGAGGCAGAGACCGTTTAAGTTCTGGTCTCGAACTGTTGTCGCCGTTCTGGCAAGAATGGACAGGCTCAAGGGCGGCCGAAGGCCGGCACTACCGTATTTGGAGTCTGCGGTCGACCGTTGAATCAGTCGCTTGGTTCGCTCTCGTCCTCGGCGGCGGCGAGGTATCCGGCCCAGCGGCTCGGGCCAGTTCTGCCCATTGGTGCGCGGTGTTGACGTGGATACCGAACAGGTCGCTGATCACGATGGCCGGTAGTTGAGCAGCGGTTTCGATCATCGCCGTGTTGCGCGCGGCGAGGGTGGGCAGACCGTTTCGGCTGAGAACTCTGCCGATCGCTTTCTGCGTGCGTGGTCGGCTGGGCGGTCTGCCTGGCAGTAGATAGCGGGGCCCGTCGGATATTTGGAACATGGAGGGGGCGCGTGCGTTGATCTGTCGTTCGATCAGGACGGCGAGTTTGGGTGGGAGCAGTACTGGATGCTCGCTAATGGTCAGGTACGCGTGGCCGTCGTCTCGGTGGAAGCGGTCGGTGGTGAGGGTGAGTATGCGAGACACAGACAGCCCGTAGAGACGGACCAGAGCGGCAACGACCCGTGCGTCGAGGGGAATCGTAGGGTCGTTGAGGCAACGCTGTAGCTGCTGATGAAAGTCATCGTCGGTGAGGAACTGCGACGGCAGGGCACGCGGCTCGTAGTCGATCTCTAGCGCGGAAACGAGTCGCCGTCGCCTGGCCCAGGCGATGAACGGGGCAAGCAGAGTGGCGTTGCGGTTGTTCGCGTCGATCCACTGGTCGAGATGTGTCTGGCTGGTCGCACCGAGGCGTAGCTGCCTGTCATCGAGCCAGTTCAAGAAGTGTGCAGCGGTCGAGAGTTTGCGACGATCGTATCGACTCGAGCCATGGTGGTATCGACCCTTTCCGGCGTTGCGGCGAGCGACGCGCAGAACCTGCCACTCGGCGTAGGGACGCAGGATCAACTGCTGCGATGTGGACAACCTGCCGAGGAACACACTGATCCAAATATGTTGCTGGGCAAGTGTTTCCTCGCGCGCGGGCAGCACTCCGGTGACGACGAGGATTTCCCGGATTTCGCGGGTAGTGTTGTCCTGCGGCAGAAGATCGAGGGTGTGGTGGTTGATGTCGTCATTTCGCGCGACCAGCGCAGCGAGGAGCCGCGCGGTCGCGCTGCGGTGTGCCCATTTCACCAGCGACGGCCCGCTCACGGTGCTCAGCGCGTTGAGCAGTGGGGTGAGTCGAGGTGGCGGCGTTCCCGTCGTGGGGTCGGTGAGCAGGGCGCGAACGCGGCGAGTGCCCACACACATCGAGCACCGGCCCACGGCGTAGATGTCGCCGGGCTCGCCGCACTGCTGGCAGATGAACGCCAGATGTGTTGCGCCCGAGCACGGCCCGCAGATCTCACCGCTCTCACACCGGCCCACCAGCACCATCGATGTCCCGCACATGGTGCACGGCCGCGGGTTTCGATACCGGCGTAGGTAGCAGGATCGGCACAGCGTGCCGATCGGCCAGTTCGCGTGTGGTCGAGTGGTCTTCCCGCAGTCGGCGCATTCACGTGGGGTGCGGGGCCAACTCTCGACCGCAACGCGCGCAGCGGCGACGCAGGTCGGAGTCGGCTCGATAGCAGGCTCGGCATTGAGGTCCCCGCTCGCTGCGGCGGGCGACCGGACGCAGTTCGCCGCAGTGGGCGCAGTGCCGTTCGCGGGCTTTCCACGAGCACGACTGGCATTGTCGCCCTTGTGGTGTGCGGTGCCGCAGGGCCACGTCGGTGCGCCCGCACCCGGTGCACGCCGGAACCGTCACCGGGTGACCGGCGTGGGCGAGTACGTGCAGCAATCGATCGAACGCGGCAGGGGCGACTCCGTTTCGGGAGGTGAGCGCGTCGGGGAATTCGGTCAGGTGCCGGTCGATTCCGCGGATCTGTTGTGCACGCGACACGGCCGCGGCGGTCAACGCCGCTTCGGCGTCGCCGCGAGACAGCGCCGGTAACGCCAAGCAGAGCGCATCCAGGACCCGCGCGTGGATCTGGGTCAGCTCGTGGGCGCGGTGGTGTTTGCGCTGTTGGTCGCCGGTTGTCATGTAGCCCCGGGACGGCGGATGACCGATCGCCGTGGCGTGATCGGGGCCGACGACGGTGTCTCACCGCCGACTGTCTTGGGTATCTGCTTGTTGACCGCTTCGGGGTGGATCAGGTCGTTGGGTGTGCAGTCGAGGATGTCGCACAGCGCGACCAGCACGTCCATGTTCAACCGCTGCGGTGCCTGGGTGACCAGCCGATACACCTGCTCACGGGAGAGTCTGATCCCGCGTTCGGTCAGCAACGGCCCCAGCTCCGAGGTCTGGAACATGCCCCGCTCGGCCATCAGATACCGCAACCGCCACTGGTAACCCATCTTCTTGATCATGCCGTCACCTCCCACTCCTCACCCAGCCTGCCCCGCAACGCCGCCTCCAACAGCCTGCTGCGGTACTCCGGTGAGACATGGGAGTAGATCGCCGTCGTCGCCGCATGCGAATGCCCGACCTGCTCCTGTAAAAACCTTGCGGGATAACCAAATTCAAGAAGATGACTGACATAGGAGTGCCGCAGCGAATGTACGTCCAGACAGTCCTCCAACCCGGCGGCGTCCCGCGCGGCGACGAATGCCTCGTTGATCGATCGCGGGGAGAGTCGACCCGCTCGTTCGGTCACCCACAGCGCCGGATGCTTGCCTGCCACGAATCGTGGTCGCAGATCGCTCACCCAGTCACCGAGCACCTCGACGACCCAATCCATCTCCGGCACCAACAACACCGAACGACGTTTCGGCGGTGACCCTTTCCAGGATTTCCCGTACCGCACCATCAACAGACCCGCGTTACCGAACCGCGGCGCCTTGCGGTTGCGTCGCAGGTCCGTCAAATCCAATCTCGCGGCCTCGCCACGCCGAAGACCGTAGGCATAGACCGTCTTCAACACCGCCGCGTCTCGTGCGGCCCCTAATGCACCTTTCACCCCACGCTCGGTGATCTGCCCAGGGCGCGCGTCGGCGGCGTCGAACAGCGCCTGCACCTCGTCGAAAGTGAATGCCCGCCGTCGTGGATCGCCTTCGTAGTCGACGCGGTGCACGATCGAGTTGCCCTCATGGAAGATCTCCTGCGGGACTTCGCCGAAGCGCTCCTCGCACACCCGCGCCCATTCGTATCGGGAGTCGAGCAGGAACTCGACGAACATCGTGATCGACACCTCGTACCCACGTGCGGTCGATACCGCGCGAGGCCGCGATCCGCTGCGGAGGTCATCGATAAATGCCTCGCCATCGGCCGGTGTCCACTGCCACGGATACGAGCCGGTGAACTCGACCAACCGCCGGATCAACCGCAACCGCGGCGTGATCGTCGAGGTCTTCAGGAACCGCGCCGACTGCTGACGCCGCCATCCCTCCAGCATCGCTTCCAGGACAGCCGGAGCCGGGTCGAGATGAACAACACTCTCGGCCAACACCAGACGCGCCGAACCCGGCGCTTCAGAACCCACCCGCCTGTTGCATCAGACGCAACATTGATGCTGCAATGCCAGAGAGCGGCAGATCAACCCCACCGCTGATAGGCTCGACACCGTTCGGCGCACCCGTCCGACGAGGACGTACAGGCGTCGCCGGGTCGGCGGAGATGTTGCATCGGATGCAATTTCGCTCAGTTTCAGGCGTTGCCGCCGGGTGGTGAGCCGGTCAAGATCGGCCATCACTCCGAACGCCGTCACCGTCGCGCGATCGAGAAGTCATGGGATGCTTGGGGCCGGTCGGTGCAGGCGGGCGGAGACGCCGATCACGCGCATGATCGCGCCGACGCGGCGGCGCGCACTACCGATCTCCGCTACGCCCCACGCGCCGTGGCCAAACGTATCGATACTCTCGAGGCCGAACAGCGCGGCGATCAACGCACCCTCGACGGTCACACCCGCGTGATCTCCCGAACCGCCGACGGTGAGGTCGCCTACGCCGAAACCCACACGCCCGCAACGGGTGAGTACCGGCAGCGAGTCCTGGACCGCATGTCCCAGCGCGCCGGTGAGATCACCTACTGGAACCAGGTCCGCGATCAACAGATCGTCGACGGCCTGACGCCGGGCTGGGGACCTTCGGATTTCACCGTCGGTGACTTCGTCGGCGTCGGTGGCCGCGCGTGGCGGCAGGTCACTCGCGTGAACGCGAAATCGGTGTCGGTGGTGAACATTGCGCAGCCACACACGCCGCTGCACACCATCCTCGGCAAATATGCCTGTCATCGTGAGGTCACTACCGACTACACCGTGCGCTACCACGAGATCACCGCGGTGATGACCGAACCCGAAGCCCGCGACCGCTTCCCGGACATCTTCGAGGACCTCGACGCTGGCACGCTGGCGCCGCGTCCGAAACGCCGCGGCGGCAAGACCAAACTTGACCACCAGCGCGGCCCGCAGTCCGATCGCTGGTACTGGGAAATTGGCGGCCTCGAATACGTCGCAGTGTGGGCGCACCCGGACCGCTGGTATGCCACCCCACCGCAGCCGGTCACCGCACCGGGGGTGGTGCGGGTGAGCGCGCAGCGCCGCGAACCCGGCCGGTTACGAGGTGAACCGATCGAGCTGCCGGTCACCGAGTTCGCAGTGTCCGGGCCGGTGTGCTGGCCCGAACAGGTCCACAACCAGGTCCGGGTCATCGTCGAGGCCCGTATCTACATGCCCGCCACGGCGGCCTGACAAAAGAACCCTGTCACCGCCGCCCCACATGGGTGCGGGCGGGCTCATCGATCCCACGAAGGAGTTGTTCGCCATGTCCGCACACCAGCCACCACGACCAGTGCCGGCGGACTTTTTCACCCAACGGCGCACCACGCTGTCCCCGAACCCGAACTCCTGGCGGGCGTGGTTGAGCTGTGGTGAGGTCGCCGACGAACCCGGAGCAGGTCAGTGACCCGGGTGCCAGAGTTCGAGCAGTACACCGCCGCGATGCGGAACCGGAGCGCGGAGTTGATGTGTTTCGAGGCCATCGGCTACGTGCGTGGCTGGTGCGATGCGCGTGGGGTCGGCGCTGGGGAGGCAATCGATTTCGGGCACGCCTTCGCCGTACTCGTCGCCGCGGGTGGTTCGCGCCCGAATATCGCCGACGCTTGGACCAACTGGTGCCACGGCCGCGACATCGGCGCCGGCCCCGAGGTCGAGTGCACCCGGCCCTCAGCCCTCCACCCTTGAACCCGGCCTCGCTACCGCGCGGTCGTCACCACCGACTTCGCCGACACCGCGATCGCGCGGCACCGCCGGTCGCGGGCAGCGATCACCCAGATCGGGCAGCCATTCTCCGGCTCGTCTGGGCAGCCAGCTGACCACACACCTGCTATTGAGAGGACATCCGGATTCGTCATGTCCGCTCCAGCTTTCGCCGTCAGCACCTCCATCAACTCCGCCGACTACGGATATCCGCCTACACCTTGTTCGCCTCCGACGACGCCCCGATCCGTGTTCGCCGACATGGCCGAGCATCACCCGGTTTCGACGGGGTCACCGAGGCCCGGCCGATGGTGGTGCTGCGGTTGTTCGGTCTCGTCGTCGAGGATGAGCGCCTCGGCAATCCCCGTGCCACCGCCGGTTCGAACCGGGCACGACCGGGCGCGGGGGCGCCGCGCTGGTGTCTGGGCGAACCCGGCTTATCTGAGCATGCATCTGGGTATCCGCTGGCCACGGCTGAGGCGGATATCCGAGAGTTGGTGTCCGACACCGTCACCGAGATCATCGGTGAATTCCTCACCGATGACCGTGCCGCCCGCCATCGGCGCTGGGCGGCTGAGCAGTGCCGCCAGAACGCTGCCCGCGCCCTTGAGGCCATAAAACCCTTGAGCAATTCGCCTTTCATCGCCACTCCGTGGCACGCGCCGAGGTCGATGCGTCGTGGGCGCTGGTGGCCGCACTGCACCAACAGCACTGAACCCGCACGGCGGCCCCCGCAACGCCCTGCCCTGTCATCTGTATCCGTCTGTCGGAGAGGAGTTTGACTCATGTCGATCGCTACCTGTGTGCGTCACGCCGAGTTGGGGGATCTGGTCGGTCTGTTGAATGTTCAGCAGGCCGCGAAACTCGATGTCGTCGCCCCGGCGTCGGCGTTGCGTGCCAGTGATGGTCTGCTGCAGTTGTCCGGGGTCGAACCGGTCCTGGATGAGCGGGGTTTCACTCTCGTCGACGGCCTCTATCGGCCTACCGCCGCCGCCGACTCCCACCTCGGGTCCAAGCTCAAGATCCCCGTTGGATTTCTGAAGTGGTTGCGTGAGGAGTCCCGCACCGATCTGTACGACGGCAACGTCAATGGCCTGCTGCATGGCTGCGACGACCCGCGCCTGCCCAGCACGGGTGATGACCGGTCGTTTCTGCTGCGGCTGTTCACCTCCGGTGTTCCGGACGAGCCCGGGATTCTGCGGGCGGTGTTGTCGGATCGCTACGGCATCATCGACAACCTCGACGTCCTCACCGCCGTGCTGGAGGGCATCCGCCAAGCGGATGCGGATGTGTCTGTCCGTTCGTGTGATCTGACCGAGTCCTCCATGCACTGCAAGGTGTACTCACCGAAGGTGCGGGCGCTGGCACCGGGTTTCCTGGCGAATTATCGGACCCCGTTCGCCAACCCCGACCTCGAGGCCGAACGCCGCCGCGCCACAGGCGAACTGGATCGATGGCGCCCGGTCGCGGCCCGCGAAGGCCACGGCTATCGTCCCGGCAGCGAACCGATCGTGTTCGCCGGGTTCCGGTTCTCCAACTCCGAGATCGGCCACCACGCAGTCACATTGAAACCGGAGCTGATGGTCGAAATCTGCGGCAACGGGCTCACGTTGCCGATGTTCGCCTACACCAAACGCCATATCGGGGATCGTCTCGAGGTCGGCGGAAGCTGGTCCCAAGACACCTACCGCAAGCGCCTGGCGGTGATCACCGCTGAAACCCGCGACAAGGTCGCCGAGTGGCTGTCTCCTGAATCGCCCCGGCTTTGGTGCACACCGTTTTATCTGTCACCGGCTGGTTGCTCGGCGCGGTGTGCATAGTAGTCGGCTTCATACTCGGCTGG
>NZ_JBFANN010000085.1:0-14184 GCF_040674855.1 Nocardia sp. NPDC049707
TCGTCGAAGCGCATGCGCCGCAGGCGCGAGTCTCGACGGCTCGGACGCGAGACTGAAGGGGGCCGCGAACACGCCGCGCCCGCGCGGCCAAAAACCCAGTAGCCTCTGGGCGTGTCTACTGGTCGCCCCGAAGGCTCCACTCCCGCGGATGAACGGCCGGTTTCGCTACCGACGGCGCTGCGCGAGAGTCCCGGCGTATTGCGTTTGGCGCTGATCCGCTTTACCGGTCAGTTCGGTGACGGCATGTTTCAGGCGGCGCTGTCGGGTGCGATTTTGTTCAACCCGGAACGGGAGACCGATCCGCTAGCCATCGCGGCCGCGTTCGCGGTCTTGCTGCTGCCGTATTCGCTGATCGGGCCGTATGCCGGTGCGCTGCTGGACCGCTGGGATCGGCGGGCGGTGCTGCTGGTGGCCAATGTGGTGCGGGCGGTGCTGATCGGTGCGGTGGGCGTCGGGCTGTTGGCAGTCAGTAGCGCGACACCGTTGTTGTTGCTCGCGCTCGCCGTTGTCGGGGTGAGCAGGTTCGTGCTCGCTGGCGTGTCCGCGGCGCTGCCGAGGGTGCTCGATCAGCACTGGCTGGTGCCCGCGAATTCGGTGCTCGCCACGGTGGCGTCCGGATGTGCCGGTGTCGGTGCCGCCGCCGCGGTCGCGATCATCGGATGGATCGGCGCGGGTAATTTCGCGTCGGCAGTCGCGGTGGCTATCAGTGCCGTGTGGTCGGTTTGTGGTGCGGTATTCGCGGCGGGATTCGGGGCCGGGGTGCTCGGTCCGGAGCCGGGGACCGCGGCGCGCGAGAGTACGGTGCGCGCGATCGCGACCGGTCTGCGTCACGGTGCGGCCGCGGTCTGGGGAGCGGTTCAGGTCACCACGGCGATGATCGGCATCGGCACACATCGGATCGTATTCGGCGCCAATACGCTGATCATGGTGCTGGTGCTGCGACAGGCGCCCGTCGACGGCGGTGGTGCGAATACCGGGCTGACCCGGTTCGGGCTCACTATCGGCTGTACCGCGGCGGGGATGTTGGTGGCGGCGGTCGTAGCTCCGGTGTTGATTCCGCGGCTCGGCCGGTCGCGCACGGTGGTGCTCGGGCTGTTGACCGCGACCGTGGTGCAGTTGGCGCTGGTCACGCCGACCGCGATCGTGACGGCGGGGACCGCGGCGCATCGGGCGCATCAATTGCTGCTGGTCGCGGCATTCCTGTTCGGGCTCGCCGGGCAGACCATCAAACTGACCGGCGACGCGTCCATGCAGATCGATATCGATGACACCAGGCGCGGTCAGGTATTCGCATTGCAGGACACCGTATTCAATATCGCGTTCGTCCTGGCGATCGCGCTCACCGCATTGGTTATCCCGGCAGATGGGCGGTCGATCGCGGTAGTGCTGGTCGGCGCCGGAATCTATTGCGCGGGAGTAGCGGCCATTGCCGTGAACAATCGACGCGCGCCGGTCACTCGCTGAACGGCGTTGTCGGGTAGCCGGATTCATCGCCCGACCAGGTGCGGTGATCCCGCAGCGCGGCGACCTGTTCGATCGGGGCCTGCTCCGACCAGCGCGAATCCGGTGTCGGCTCATCGTTACCCGACAAGGCCGCGCCGAATTCGTTCGCGGCGAGATGGTCCGGCTCCGGCTCGGTGCGCTCGATCCAGACCAACTGTTCGCTGCCCGCATCGTCCGGGCTGCCGGTGATCTGGTGATTCCAGGTGCCGTTGCCGGTCGGATCGGTGAAGAAATGGTCGGGCACACCGTCATCGTCGAGATCCAGCCCGGCCACATCGGCAATGCCGGTGCCGTGCGAATCCCACAGCACGTCATCGACCAGGCCATCGCCGTCGAAGTCGAGTGCCACCGTGTCGTTCATGCCGGACCCGGATAGATCCAGATCCGCCGGACTGGTCCAGACGTGAACCATGCCGTCACCGGTCCCGAATACGTATTCGATCTCGTTCATATTCGTTTGGACGCGACTGCGTACCATCCGGTTCCACCCTCAGCGCGATTCGGTCGGGTAAGTTGATCTCCCATCGACCCGAATCGACAGGGAGTCAACCAGGGATGGGATTTCGGCCGAGCGGTACGCGTGTGTTCGCGTCGGCGGCCAAATATCCCTGTGCGCCCGCAATCCTCGGTGTCCTGCTGGCCGGTGCACTGACCGTACCGACTCCCGTCGCGCAGGCCGCACAGCATCCGTGGGCGCCGCCGCCGGTGAACAGTTGTGGCGAGATCGGATTCGACCCGGTGAACCGGGAGCCGGACCCGAACGCACCGCCGCCTCCGCCGCTGCCCCAGCTGCCACCGCAGATCGATATTCCGGTGCTGGTTCCCGAGATCACGCCGGTTCCGGTCCCTGATCCGCCGCCGGACAACACCCGGATCGATCCGGAGCCGCTGCCGACCGACCCATGCCGCAATCCGTGCCCGGATATCCGGGACACGCCGAAACCTCCGGATCCCGCCACCGATCCGGCACCGAAGGGCGCGCCCGACACCGGGTCGCACTCCGGTTCCGGATCCGGATCGAGTTCGGGTTCCGCCGCGATCCGCCTGCCGCGCATAGAGATCCGTCCGGAGATCGAACCCATTCCGATCCCGGTGCCCGGCGGCGACGGACCCGAACCGCAACCCGCGCCGCCGCCGGTCGTGCACCCGGCCGAACCCGGACCGCTGACCGCCGCCATTGCCGCACCGCTGGTGGAGTCGGTGGACCTGGTCGGTCAGGTGACCGGGCACGGTTCGGCGAACCGCACCGATATGCGCTGGCAGGTCGACGGCACCGATCTCGGCATCATGTGGGAGACCAAACCGGGTGAGGTCGCCGTGGCCTTCGGCGACACCTTCGGCGATGGTTGGACCAGTGGCGACGTTGGCGGACCCGACTGGCGCAGCAATGTGCTCGGCTACAGCACCGACCGCGACCTCGCCGACGGCCTCACCATCGACACCATGGTGCAGGACAGCCGTTGTCACGCGACCGAACTGCTGCCCAGTCGCAAGATCAAGAACTGGGAGACGACCACCATCCCGACCTCCGGGTTCGCGATCGGACAGCGCCAGTTCATGAGCTATATGTCGGTGAACCACTGGGGCCGCATCCCCGGTCTGTGGTCGACCAATTACGGCGGGCTCGCCTACTCCGACGACAACGGCCGCACCTGGGTCAAGGATCAGCACGCCAGGTGGGACAACTTCTTCGGACTCGGCCGGTTCCAGGTGGCGGCCATGGTGCCGCAGGGCGATTACGTCTATATGTTCGGCACGCCCAACGGCCGGGTCGGCGTAATCGGTCTGGCCAGAGTGCCGAAGACCGAGGTGCTGAACAAGTCCGCCTATCAGTACTGGGTCGGCGGCACCTGGGCACCCGCGGCCGAAAACCAGGCCACACCGTTGGTTCTCGGTATGGCCAGCGAGTTGTCGGTGCGCTTCGACTCCGGCACCGAACAGTGGCAGATGGTTTACCTGGATTCGGCGCGCGGTGCGATCGTGATGCGGACCGCGGCGAGCCCGCAGGGCACCTGGACCGATAGCGTCGCGCTGGTCTCGACCGACGACTATCCGAAGGCCTACGGCGGCTTCATCCACCCATGGTCGACCAGCGAGGATCTGTACTTCACCATCTCGGCGTGGGATAGCTACAACGTGTATCTCATGCACGCGAAACTCGATCCGCCGCACTGATCGGGCCCGGATCCGCGCCGACGGTGATTCGGTATGGTGCGCATGTGATCGACCAGCGCATACGCATCCCGCACAGGCGGCTCCGGTGACCGGCGCGCCCGGACCGGGCTGGCAGTTCTGGATCGATCGGGGCGGCACCTTCACCGATGTGGTGGCCCGACGCCCCGATGGCACCCTCGTCACACACAAGCTGCTCTCGGAGAATCCGGCGCGCTACGCCGACTCCGCGGTGGCGGGCATTCGCGAAATCCTCGCCGACGCGGGCGGCGCCGCCGCGATCGATGCGGTCCGGATGGGTACGACGGTCGCGACCAACGCGCTGCTCGAGCGCAAGGGCGAACGCACGGTGCTGGTCATCACCCGTGGCTTCCGTGACGCACTGCGCATCGCCTATCAGAATCGGCCGCGGATCTTCGCGCGGGAAATCGTGCTGCCGGAGTTGTTGCACGAGCACGTGATCGAGGTGGACGAGCGCGTCATGGCGGACGGCACGGTGCTGAAACCACCGGATCTCGACACCCTCGCCGCGGAACTGAAGCCGCTGTACGACAGCGGTATTCGTGCCATCGCCGTCGTCTGCATGCATTCGCATCTGTATCCGGAGCACGAACAGGCGATCGGCCGGGTCGCCGCCGCGATCGGATTTCCGCAGATCTCGCTGTCCAGCGAGGTGAGCCCGCTGATGAAACTGGTGCCGCGCGGGGATACCACGGTGGTTGACGCCTATCTCTCGCCGGTGCTGCGCCGCTACGTCCAACAGGTCGCCGACCAACTCACCGGTGTGCGGCTGATGTTCATGCAGTCCAATGGCGGCCTCACCGAGGCCGGACAGTTCCGCGGCAAGGACGCCATCCTGTCCGGTCCGGCGGGCGGCATCGTCGGCATGGTGCGGATGTCCGAACTCGCCGGATTCCACCGGGTCATCGGTTTCGATATGGGTGGAACGTCCACGGACGTATCGCATTTCGCGGGTGAATACGAGCGGGTGTTCATCACGCAGATCGCCGGTGTCCGGTTGCGCGCGCCGATGCTCGATATCCATACCGTCGCGGCGGGCGGTGGTTCGATCCTGCACTTCGACGGCAGCCGCTACCGCGTCGGACCCGATTCCGCGGGCGCGGCACCCGGACCGGCCTGTTATCGCGGCGGCGGGCCGCTGACCGTCACCGATGCCAATGTGATGCTCGGCCGCATCCAATCCGCGCATTTTCCGCGGGTTTTCGGACCGGACGGCGATGCGCCGCTCGATGATGCGCTGGTGCGCGAGCGATTCGCGGAACTCGCTGCCGAAATCACGAAGAGCACCGGCGACGATCGCACCCCGGAGCAGGTCGCCGAGGGCTATCTCGACATCGCGGTCGCCAATATCGCGGCTGCCATCAAGCGGATCTCGGTGCAGAAGGGCCACGATGTGACCCGGTACGCGCTGACCACCTTCGGCGGCGCGGGCGGCCAACTCGCCTGTAAGGTGGCCGATTCCCTAGGCATTCGTACCGTGGTGGTACCGCCCATGGCCGGTGTGCTCTCGGCCCTCGGAATCGGTCTCGCCGATACCACCGCCATGCGCGAACGTTCGGTGGAGTTGCCGCTGCGCGATGAGTCGATGGACCGTGTCATCGAGATCGCCGATGATCTGGAGGCCATCGCGCGCGCCGAACTACTCGGTGAGGACGTGCCGGCGCATCGGGTGCGTATCGCGCGGCGCGCCCAGCTGCGCTACGACGGCACCGACACGACGCTCACCATCGAACTCGCCGCGCCGGCACGGATGGCAGCGGATTTTGTCGAACGCCACCGCAGCACCTACTCCTTTGTCCTGGACCGCCCGATTGTGATCGAGGCGCTTTCGGTCGAGGCGACCGGACTGACCGAACCACCCGATCTCGCCGACCTGGCCGGGCCGCCCGCGACCGCCGGCGAACCGGAAGCGGTGCGACTGCATACCGGTGGCGCTCGGCGCGAGGTATTCCTTTATCGGCGTGCGGAATTGGTGCCGGGCCGGGCGGTGCGCGGGCCGGCGATCATTACCGAGGCCAACTCGACCACAGTCGTCGACAACGGCTGGCAGGCCGTGGTGAACGACCTCGGCCATCTGATCATGGAACGGGTCGAGGCCAGGGTCGGACCGCAGGCGGGCGCTGTGTCGATGGGGGTCTCCGCGGGGCCCGCCATGGTTACGCAAGCTACCTCCTCCAGGCCCGTCGCTCCCGCCGTCGAGGCGGATCCGGTACTGCTGGAGGTTTTCAACAATCTGTTCATGTCCATCGCCGAACAGATGGGCGCGCGTCTGGAGTCGACCGCACAGTCGGTCAATATCAAAGAGCGCCTGGACTTCTCGTGCGCGCTCTTCGATCCCGACGGCAATCTCGTCGCCAATGCCCCGCATATTCCGGTTCATCTCGGCTCGATGGGCACCAGCGTCAAGGAGGTCATCCGGCGCAGGCAGGCCGATGGCATGCGCCCCGGCGACACCTATGCGGTCAACGATCCCTACCACGGCGGCACCCATTTGCCCGATGTCACGGTGATCACGCCGGTCTTCGACACCGCGGGCACCGAAATCCTCTTCTATGTCGCCACGCGCGGTCATCACGCCGAGATCGGCGGTATCGCGCCGGGTTCGATGCCGGCGAACAGCCGTCGCATCGAGGAGGAGGGCGTCATCTTCGATAACTGGCTGCTCGTCGAGGACGGCCGGTTCCGGGAGAACGAAACGCTGCGGTTGCTGACCGAGGCGCCGTACCCGTCCCGCAATCCGGCCACCAACCTCGCCGATCTGCGTGCCCAGATCGCCGCCAATGCCAAGGGCGTCGAAGAAGTACGGAAGATGATCGAGCACTTCGGACTCGATGTCGTCGAGGCGTATATGCGGCATGTGCAGGACAATGCCGAGGAGTCCGTGCGGCGCGTCATCGATGCGCTCGACGACGGCGAATACGCCTATGTGACCGATCTGGGTGCGACCATTCGCGTTCGGGTCACCGTGGATCGGGAAAACCGCAGCGCCACCATCGATTTCAGCGGCACCTCGGCGCAGCTCGACGGTAACTTCAACGCGCCGTATGCCGTTGCGAACGCGGCAGTTCTCTATGTCTTCCGCACCCTGGTCGCCGACGATATCCCGCTCAACGACGGCTGCCTGCGACCACTGCGGATCATCGTGCCGCCCGGTTCGATGCTCGCGCCCGAACCGCCCGCCGCGGTCGTCGCGGGCAATGTCGAGACCTCCCAGGCGATTACCGGCGCGCTGTACGCGGCTCTCGGGGTGCAGGCCGAGGGTTCGGGCACGATGAACAACATCACCTTCGGCAATGATCGCAGCCAGTACTACGAGACGATCGGATCCGGATCCGGCGCGGGCGACGGCTTCGACGGCGCGCCGGTGGTCCAGACCCATATGACCAACTCCCGGCTCACCGATCCGGAGGTGCTGGAGTGGCGGCTACCGGTGCTGCTCGAGGAGTTTTCGGTACGCGCGGGCAGCGGGGGCACCGGTCGATGGCGCGGCGGTGACGGTGCGGTGCGTCGGCTGCGGTTCACCGAAGCCGTAGCGGTCTCGACGCTGTCGAGTCACCGTCGGGTGCCGCCGTACGGCATGGCGGGCGGCACGCCCGGTGCACTCGGCCGTAACCGGATCGAGCGTGCCGATGGCACCGTGCAGCACCTGCGCGGCGCGGATTCGGCGCACCTGGAGCCCGGGGACGTGTTGGTCATCGAGACGCCCGGTGGTGGCGGATATGGGAACTGAAAGCCCGATGCCGCCTACGACATCATGGACGAGGCCCCGCTCAGGACACGTCCGGCTGGTCGCCGAAATCTTCTGCACGCCAATGCCATTGACGGTGCCGGCCGCGATGATGCGGCCCATGGCGGAACTCGGGTGGACAGCACACTATCGGTCCTGCGCGGATGGCCTGAAGGCGTTGGCTGCCGCTCGGCACAGCTAGCCGTACACCAGCCCAGCTCCCCGCGGTAACGCCAGCTCAGACTATGTCCTGCGCCGACGCGGCTGGGCCACATCGGGCAGCAACCGGCGGATCAGCACGGGTAGACCTGAACCTCCGCCGCCTTGACCGCGAAATACACCGAACGGCCGGGAGCCAGGTCGAGCTCGGCGGCAGCCGCCGGGGTGACATCGGCGATCAGACCGGCAGAGCCGTCCGGTCGATTCGTCGCCTGCACGCGAATGATCCCACCACGATCGGTGAGTTCCGCGATCTGGACACCGAAGGTATTGCGCGCGCTGCCTTCCGGCACTGCCCGATGCACCGATACCGTGGTGGGGGAGAAGACCGCCGCGGCCCGCCCGTCCGGCGGCCAGGCGTCTTCGGCCCGACCATGTACCGCCACGTCCTCGGCGAGCACCACGCCCTCGCGCTCGGCACTGCCCGCACCGGCCGTACCGACAATCAGATTGACCCCGGCGATGCGAGCCGCGAAGGCGCTGCGGGGCCGCGCCAGAACCGTTGCCACCGGACCGGATTCGACCACCCGACCCGATTCGATCACCAGCAGCCGATCGGCCAGGGTCAACGCGTCGATGATGTCGTGGGTGACCAGCACCGCACCGCGCCGCGCACGATCGCCCGGTTCGCGAAGCGCCCGGCGCAATAGCGCCCGCATGGCAGGAGCCACCGCCACATCCAGCGCCGCCATCGGTTCGTCCAGCAGCAGTAGCTGCGGATCGACCGCCAAGGCCCGCGCCAACGCAACCCGCTGTGCCTGCCCACCCGACAGTTCACCCGGCTTGCGCGCAGCCAACTCCATCGCGTCGACGGCCGCCAGCCACTCCAGCGCGACCGCACGCGCGGCCCGTGCCGACAACCCACCACTGCGCGGTCCGAATGCCACATTCTGCGCGACGGTCAGATGCGGAAATAGCATTGCCTCCTGTGCGAGTAGCGCGACGCCTCGCCGATGTGGCGGCACCGCAATATCTTTCGCGGTATCGGTCAGCACCCGGGTGGCGAGCCGCACCCGTCCCACCTCCGGTCGCACCAGTCCGGCCACGACCTCCAGCAAGGTCGACTTCCCCGCACCGTTCGGTCCGAGGACCGCGAGCACCTCACCATCGGCTATGTCGAATTCCACGTCGAAATCGCGGTCGGCCAGTCGCGCCGAAACCGCGAGTCCGGACCCCGCGGCCACCGTCGATACCGGCGACTCGCGCCGTGCATTCGCGCGCCGCAGATACCGCATCATCGGTCGACCGCCTCTCGACGACCGCACACCGCGGAGATCGGGTACCTCATCGCCCCCACCAGCCCCGTGTTCGCACCATCGGCAACGACCCGTGAGATCGACTGGCGCGCATCACCGATCAGCCCCCGCAACCAGCTCGGGCCGTGACGCGCGGTTGTTCCGCGAACTGCTCCGCAGCACCGTCCCCGGCCCTGGCATCACCCCTGACCTGCGGTAAGCGATGAGCACGATCAACACGGCAACGACGACAAGCACGAAGGAAAGCGCCACCGCCGCGGCCGGATCCGCCTCGCGTTCGAGGTAGATCTCCAATGGCAAGGTGCGGGTACGCCCCTGCAGACTGCCCGCGAAAGTGATAGTCGCACCGAATTCGCCGAGGGCACGGGCGAAGGCCAGTACCGCACCGGAAATCAGCGCGGGGCGCAGCAGGGGAAGGGTGACTCGCCAATAGACCGTCGTCGGACCGGCACCGAGTGTCGCGGCGATCTGTTCGTAGCGCGAGCCCGCGGTCCGCATCGCCGCCTCCAGCGTGAGCACCAGAAACGGCAATGCCACAAAGGTCTGGGCAAGCACCACGGCCGTCGTACTGAAGGCGATGTGGATTCCGGCCACCTCCAGATGCTTGCCGATCAACCCCTTCCTGCCGAAGGTGTACAACAGCGCGATGCCACCGACTACCGGCGGTAACACCAAGGGCAGCAACACCATTGCCCGCAACAGCGGCAGCCCGCGCCACGTTCCCCTGGCCAGCACCGCGGCCATCGGCACCCCGAGCACCAGACACAGCACCGTGCTCGCGAGCGCCGTGCGCAGGCTCAACCACAGCGCGTCCTGGGATGCCTTCGTACTCACCGAATCGAAGAAGCGCGACCATTCGACGCCATAGGCCAACGCGAACAAAGGCACCACGACCAGCGCGAACCCGGCCGCGGCGGGCAGCAGCAGCCAGCGCGGCAATCCGGTGGTCACCGATCGTCCCGCATCACGGTGCGCCGAATCCCGCACCCGCCAACGCTTCCCGGCCCTTCGGCCCGGTCACCAGGCTCTCGAAATCATGCGCCAGCTGCGCATGTTTCGAATCCGCGAGTACCGCGATCGGATACGTATTGATCGCCGCGGCCGCCTCCGACATCGGCACCGTGGCCACCTTCGCACCCGCTGACGTCGCATCGGTCACGTACACCACACCGGCATCGGCCTGCCCGGAAGTGACCTTCGCCAGCACATCGGTCACCGACGATTCCTCGCTCACCGGTGCGAGCGATACCCCGGCGGAATCGGTGACCTTCTTGGTGGCCCGCCCGCACGGCACCTGCGGCGCGCAGACCACGAGCTGCAAACCCGGCTGCGCCAGATCCCCCAGTCCGGCAAGGTGTTTCGGATTTCCGGGTGCCGTCACAATGGTCAGCACATTGGTGGCGAAGTTCTCCGTCGGCTCGGTAATCCGGCCCGCGTCGACCGCCTTCGCCATGGTCACCGGATCGGCCGCGGCGAAGATATCGGCGGGCGCACCCTGCGAGATCTGCGCGGCGAGATCCGAGGAGCCGGCGAACGAGAATTCCACTTTCGAGCCCGGATGCGCCGCCTCGAACTGCTGGCCGAGCCTGGTGAACACCTGCTTCAACGAAGCGGCAGCGAAGACCGTCACGGTCCCGGAATCCGTACTCGCACTATCGCTTTCATCGGATCCGCAACCCGCCACGAGCAGCACCGCCGAAATCGAGGCAAGTGCGGCAAGTCTCAGTCGGCGGCCGTTTCGACCACGACCGTGGTCGCCTTCACACTCGCCATGGCGACGCTGCCCGGCTCCAAACCGAGTTCGCGCACCGCCTCGCTGCTCATCAACGACACCACTGTGAACGGTCCGCATTGCATCTCCACCTGAGCCATGACCGTATCGGCCACCACACGGGTGACCAATCCAGGAAACCGATTGCGTGCCGAACTGGCACTTTCGTGGCGAGTCCGGGGAGTCCGAGCCTGCTCGACGGCCAGGGCCGCGAGCTCCCTGCCCTCGATCACCAGACGACCGGAGGCATCCTTATCCGCCGCCAGCATGCCGGAATCGATCCAGCGGCGCACGGTGTCATCGCTGACCCCCAGCAGTTCGGCCGCATCACGTATCCGGAGAGTCGCCACCCGGTCAGCATAGTTCCGCAAATACGGACAAACCAAGCAATTCTATCCGTATCTACGGATGAAATCGGTACCAACCGAGGCACGTCATTCCGTGGATACACACAATTGCCCACTTCGCGACCATGGTCGTGTTCACCGACGCCAAGTACGCTCGGAGCAATCATGGCCACGTACTTCGATCCGATGTCATGGTCACCGATGCGGGCCGTCGACATGGGTAAACGCCTCTTCGATCAATCACTGCTCGACCAGTGGCTCGCCTACACCACTGCCTGGGTGGACCCATTGGCCGACTTCGGCGCGGGCACTGTGACCGCACTCATGCCGGACGTGCTGATGACCGTGCTCAGCGAGGGCATTTTCAGCCGATTCGGCGGCCAGGAGGTCAGCGCGACCCTGCTCGGCCACGATCTGCACGCGACCCTGCGGGTGCTGAAGGTGCGTAGGCGCGGCGCGCATTTCCAGACCAAGACCGTGCTGTCCCGGCTGCGCTGGGACGATTACGCGATCGAGCAGGTCACCGTGATCGCGCACGGCGTCCGGCTGGTGCCCGGTGTGCCGACGAAGGCGCGGGCGCAGCAGCTGGACCTGACCGGGACGGTCGCCACCGAGGCGCTCCTCGGCTGGCTCGATACCCAGCAGCGGGATTGGAAACTCGGCGTGGACGCGAGCGGATTGATCCGCGCGAAGCATCGAAAACACCCGATCAGCGCGCTGCTGGAGGCGCAGGTGCGCGACAACCTGCTCACTGTCGATATCCACCGGGCGAACTGGCTGGGCATCCGGATCCCGCGCACGCTGGTGACCGCGCCGCCGATCCTGCTGGATCGGCTGCCGTACGACGCGCACATTGTGCACGCCACCCGCGAGGGTGATCTGGTCCGGTTCCGAGTAGAGCTGGTGGGTATCACCGGATCGTTCGATTTGGCCCAGATCCGCTCGGCCATGGTGGCGGGCACCACGCTGGTCATCTTCTGATCGGCCGACGAACTCCCCGGTCAGACCTGGGCTTTCCACCATTCCAGCAGCGCGGCCTCGGCCTCATCCCTGGTGAGCGGTCCGCGATCCAGGCGCAACTCCTTCAGGAATCGCCAGGCCTTGCCGACCTCCGGACCCGCCGGAATGCCGAGCAGTTCCATGATCGCGTTACCGTCCAGGTCCGGACGTACCCGATCCAGATCCTCCTGCGCCAACAGTCCGGCGATCCGCGTCTCCAGCTCGTCATAGGTGGCCCGCAGTGCGGCGGCGCGACGCTTATTGCGGGTGGTGCAGTCGGCGCGGACCAGTTTGTGCAGCCGCGGCAGCAGGTCACCGGCATCGGTAACGTAGCGCCGCACCGCCGAATCGGTCCACTGGCCCTTGCCGTAGCCGTGAAAACGCAAGTGCAGGAACACCAGTCGGGATACGTCCTCGGTGAACTGCTTGGGGTACTTGAGCGCGCGCATCCGCTTGCGCACCATTTTCGCGCCGACCACCTCATGGTGATGGAAGCTGACCCCGCCGCCCGGTTCATTGCGCTTGGTATCGGGCTTGCCGATGTCGTGCAGCAGTGCGGCCCAGCGCAGCACCAGATCGGGATCGCCCTCTTCCAGGTCGATGGCCTGCTGCAACACGGTCAGCGAATGCCAGTAGACATCCTTGTGTTGGTGGTGCTCGTCGATCTCCAGCTTCATCGCGGGCACCTCGGGCAGCACCAACTGGGCCAGACCCGTCTCGCACATGACATTGACGCCGTCGATCGGATGCGCGGAGGCGATGAGCTTATCCAGTTCGGTACGCACCCGCTCCGCGGTGATCCGCTCGATCTCACTCGCCATCGCGACGATCGCCGCTCGCACCCGCGGCTGTAGTTCGAAGCCGAGCTGCGCGACGAAACGCGCCGCCCGCAGCATCCGCAACGGATCGTCGCTGAACGAATCCTCCGGCGCCGCCGGCGTATCCAGCATTCCGGCGAGCAGCGCATCCATCCCGCCGAGCGGATCGACGAACTCCAGCGACCCATCGGCCCCGATCTTGACCGCCATCGCATTGACCGTGAAATCACGCCGCACCAGATCACCCTCGAGCGAATCACCGAAGGTGACCTCGGGATTGCGCGACACCCGATCATAGGTATCGCTGCGGAAGGTGGTGATCTCCAACTGCTGATCGGCCTTCGACGCACTCACCGTGCCGAATGCCAACCCACCGGTATCCCACAGATGATCGGCCCACCCCCGCAACAACTCCTGCACCTGCTCCGGCCTGGCATCGGTGGTGAAATCCAGATCCGTCCCCAACCGCCCGAGCACCGCATCCCGCACACTGCCCCCGACCAGGTACAGCGCAAACCCCCGCACAGCGAACAATTCGCCCAACGGCGTCAACACATCGGACAACCGTCCCAGCGTGACCGCGGCCGCGGCCAGCAATCGGGTACGTCGATCCAACGCTGCATCCTCGGACTTGGGCGAAACCACGAAGTAGCAGCTTACCGAGCCCGCACAACCGATATTCCAGCGCAGCCGAACAGCCTGCGCATCTACCCACCCGGACGTCCTGCGCACCTCCCCATATATGGAAGGCATTAGCACAGGCCGAGCCGACAGCACGTCGGCGGGGAACACCGCTGTGCCGAGTACGCGGCCGATCAGGTCGATCACCGCCGCGGTGAGGGTGTCTAGGTGGGTGTCGACCCCACCGGCGACCTCGATCACCGGGTCGTGTTCGCCGATCACCAGGTCGTGTTCGTGGGTAATGGAGAGCATCGCCGTCGGTGTGCTCGTAGCGAAGTGGGCAGGGCGGACAAGACAGAGACAGGTCTGCTGCAACAGACTCCTATGAAGTCACCAACGCCGCGTCCGGTGCGTGCACGAGAGCCCCGCGGCAGACCGACCGACACATCTCGCCCAAGACACCGAGGTCAGTCTTACGAAGAGTCAGGACGACTACCACGGGGCTCCCACACATACTCTCTGTCGTACGAGCGAGGAGTTCGCGGCCCGTCTCGCGTCCGAGCCGTCGAAGCGCATGCGACGAAGTCGCGAGTCTCGACCCGCGCGCACCAGGTGCCGAACGACCCGCCACCAGCAACCACCACGGAGCGAGTCTTACGAGCGACCCGTTCGCGGCCCGTCTCGCGTCCGAGTCGTCGAAGCGCATGCGACGAAGTCGCGAGTCTCGACG
>NZ_JBFANN010000086.1:0-13087 GCF_040674855.1 Nocardia sp. NPDC049707
GCGCCAACACCCTGCGAGATCAGCAGGCGGGCAAGGCGATTCACCCGCTCGTCAAATTCGCGGTAGGTTAGCTCGGCGCCCTCGCAGGCCACCGCAACCGCGTCCGGCTGCGCCGCTACGGTCCGGCCATAGCCGTCAAGCAGCAGCCCGGGCGCAATCGGATGCCGGGTGTCGTTGCAGCCCACCAGGATTCGGTCCAGCTCCGGCCCGGTCATCAGGTCGATATCGCCGACCGGGGTGTCCGCGGCGGTGGCGATCGCTGCGAGCAGACGCAGGAATCGCTCGGCGAATCCAGCGGCGGTGGCCTCGTCGAACAGGTCCGTCGCGTAGACGAGCCTGCCGGCGATGCCGGTCGGCGCGCCGTGCTCGTCGTAGGTATCGGCCATGGTCAGGTTCAGATCGAACTGTGACAGCTGGGTGTCGATGTCGAGCCCACTGATCGTCAGGCCCGGCAGTGCCAATCCGGCCTGGGTCATGTTCTGGAACGACAGGCCCACCTGGAACAGCGGGTGCCGGGCAGCCGACCGCGCCGGGTTGAGCACCTCCACCAGCCGCTCGAACGGGATATCGGCGTGCGCGAACGCCTGGATATCGGTTTGCCGCTGCCGCGCCAGCAGATCCGTGAACGCCTCACCCGCGTCGACCCTAGTGCGGAAGACCAGGGTGTTGACGAACATGCCGATCAGATCGTCCAGGGCTGCCTCGCCGCGCCCGGCGACCGGTGTGCCGATCGCGATATCGTCGGCGCCGGAGAGCCGGGACAGCACCACTGCCAGCGCGGTGTGCACGACCATGAACAGCGTCGCACCCTCGGTGCGCGCCAAGTCGGCCAGCGCCTGGTGCGTGTCAGCATCCACCGACAGGTCGACGTGACCGCCGGCGAAGGTGCGCACCGGCGGGCGCGGCCGATCCGACGGTAGATCCAGCTGCTCCGGCAGGTCCGCCAGCGCGGCCTTCCAGTAGTCGATCTGCTTGGTGGCAGGCGAATCCGGATCCTCTTCGCTGCCGAGCGCCTCGCGCTGCCAGATGCTGTAGTCCGCGTACTGCACCGCCAGCGGCGCCCAACCTGGCGCCTCGCCCGCCGACCGCGCGGCATACGCGATCATCAGGTCGCGGGTGAGCGGCGCGACCGACGATCCGTCGGCGCAGATGTGGTGCACCACCATCGCCAGCACGTATTCGGAAGACCCCGCGTCGTCCCGGCGCACGCCGTGACTCGAGTGCGCAGACTGATGGTCGTGCACCTGCTGACGGTGAGCCTGGGTTCCGGCGTTCGCCGGAACGCCGGGAACAAGCGCTGGAATGACGGATTCCGAACCGGCGGCGCCGATCTCGTACAGCGCCACCCGCACCGGCACCTCGGCCGTGACATCGAAACCGGTCGTCAGCAGTGTTCGCACCGCGGATTCGAGCTCGCCCGGCGCGACCGTGTACACCTCGAGCTGCGTCGTGGACTCCTCCGGCGACAGAATCAGCTGTTTCGGACCGGCCGACGTCTGCGGATAGGTCGTGCGCAGGATCTCGTGCCGCTCAACCAGATCGGCGACCGCCAGCCGCAACGCGTCCACATCCAGCGCACCGCTCAACCGCACCGCGATCGGGATGTTGTAGGCCGCGGACGCGGTATCGAACCGGTTGAGGAACCACATCCGCTGCTGCGCCAGCGACAGCGGAATCCGTTCGGGGCGCGGCGCGGCCACCAGTGCCCGGCGGCTGCCACCACCGGCGATCCGTTCGACGGCGGCTGCGAGGTCGGCCACCGACGACGCCTCGAATATGATCCGCACCGGCACCCGGGTGTCCAGCGCCTCGCCCAGGCGCGCCACCACCTGTGTCGCGAGCAGCGAATTGCCGCCCAGCGCAAAGAAATCGTCGTCGAGCCCGACCGCGCGGGTGGCGTCGGCGCCGATCCGCAGCACGCCGGCGAAGGCGTCCGCGACCGCCCGTTCGACGGCATTGACCGGAGCGCGGAACTCCGCGGCCCGGAACTCTGGATCGGGCAGCGCTTTCCGATCGAGTTTGCCGTTCGGGTTCAGCGGCATCGTGTCCAGCGCGACGAAGGCGGCGGGCACCATGTAGGCGGGCAGCCGGTCGGCGAGGTGCGTGCGCAGCGCCGCCTGATCGAAGGTGGCGCCCGCGGCGGGCACCACGTACCCGACGAGCCGATCGCCGGTGTGCGGGTCCGAGCGGACCACTACCACCGCCTGTGCCACTGAATCGTGTGCAGTGAGTGCGGATTCGATCTCCCCGAGCTCGATCCGCTGGCCGCGCAGCTTCACCTGGAAGTCGGTGCGGCCGAGGTAGCTGATGGCGCCGGTGGCGTCCTGTGTCACCAGGTCACCGGTCCGGTACATGCGCGCACCCGCGGCGCCGAACGGATCGGCGACGAAGCGGTCGGCGGTCAGGTCGGGGCGCCCGAAGTAGCCGCGCGCCAGCTGATCTCCGGCCAGGTACAGCTCACCCGCGACGCCGGCCGGCAGCGGGTGCAGCCGCGCGTCCAGCACGTAGGCCTGCGCGTTCCAGACCGGGCGGCCGATCGGCACGGCACCGGTCACGTCGTCGGCGACCGGCGTATGTGTGGAGTGGACGGTGAATTCGGTAGGGCCGTAGAGGTTGTACAGGGCCGCGGTGCTGATCCGTCGGATCGCGCCGACCTCGTTGGCAGTCAGTGCCTCACCGGCCAGCAGCAGCGCCCGCAGCGAGGTGAGCGAGCCGGCGTCCACGCTGCTCGCGAACACCGTCAGCATGGACGGCACGAACGAGGTCATCGTGACCTGCTCGGCCGCGATAATGTCGGCGAGATAGCGCGGGTCGCGATGCCCGTCCGGGGCCGCGATCACGACTTGGCCGCCGGTTGTCAAGGGGCCGAACAACTCCCACACCGACACATCGAAGGTCGCGGGGGTTTTGAACAACACCACATCGCTGGCACCGATACCGTATTCGCCGGTGATCCAGCGGATCTGGTTCACCGCCGCCGCATGCGGCACCGCCACACCCTTCGGACGGCCGGTAGACCCGGAGGTGAAGATCACGTACGCGGGGTTCTCCGCACGCAGCGGGGCGATCCGTTCGGCATCGGTGACCGGAGCATCGGAGTACGCCGACAGATCCAGCTCATCGATACGCACGGCCCCCCGTCGTTCCGGCGAAAGCCGGAACCCGGGCTCACCCTCGGCAGATGCACTCGGTTCGGTGGATGCACCTGGATCCTGGCCTTCGCCGGGATGATACGTCGCGCTGTCAGCAGGACCAGTCGCACTGCCGGGCTGACCGATCGCAACGGCGGGATGATCGATGGCGATGTCGATGGAGTCTGCATCGCGCGTCGTGGTCAAGATGCATACCGGGTCGGCGGTGTCGAGCACGTAGCGGATGCGGTCGGCCGGTTGATCCGGATCCAGCGGCACGTAACCACCGCCGGCCTCGAGCACCGCGTACGCAGCCACCAGGAAATCCAGCGAGCGCCGCATACCCAGCGCGACCAGGGTCTCCGGGCCGACACCGGATTCGATCAACCGACGGGCCAGTCGGCGAACCCGGGCGGCGAACCCGGTGTAGTTCAGCACCTTCCGTTCCGGACCCGATCGGTCGACGATCGCGACAGCGTACGGCGCGGCCTGCGCCTGGACCGCGAACAGCTCGACCAGCGTGCGCTGCGGCCCGATGTCGCGGACGGTGTCGTTCCACCGCCGCAGCGTCAAGTCCCGTTCGGTGGCGTCGAGCAGGTCCAGATCGCCCACCGCCACATCCGGGCTGGAAACGATCCAGTCCAGCAGCCGGACGAACCGGTCCGCGAACCCGCGGACGGTGGCCTCGTCGAACAGATCGCGCGCGAAGGAGAATTCGGCGTACACGCCGGTGGCCGTTTCCCGAATGGCCAGCGACAGGTCGAATTTCGCGGTGTCGATCTCCAGATCGACCGCGCCGACCCGCAATCCGGGCAGCTCGAACGAGCTGTCCAGCAGGTTCTGGAACATCAGCGCGACCTGGAACAGCGGATGCCGTGCCGTGGAGCGCTGCGGATTGAGCAGCTCCACCAGTCGCTCGAACGGGATATCGGCGTGCGCGAACGCCTGTAGATCCGCATCCCGCACCTGTGCGAGCAGTTCGGCAAACCTGAGCTCGCCACGCACCGGCGTGCGCAGCACCAGCGTGTTCACGAACATGCCGATCACGTCGTCGAGTTCGGCCTCGCCGCGGCCGGCCACCGGGGTACCGACGGCGATGTCGCCGGTGCCCGTCAGCCGCGCCAGGAACACCGCCAGGGCGGTGTGCATCACCATGAACAGCGATGCGTTCTGCTCCCGCGCGATGTCCTGCAGCCCGCGCCGCAGGCGCTCGTCCACCGCGAATCCGACCTGTCCACCGGCGAAGGACTGCACGGCCGGGCGGGGCCGGTCCGCAGGCAGATTCAGTTCGTCGGGCACGCCCGCCAGCGCGCCGCGCCAGTAGTCGGCCTGCGCCGAGATCAGGCTGTCCGGATCGTCTTCCGAACCCAGCACCGCCCGCTGCCAGATGCTGAAGTCCGCGTACTGCACCGGCAGCGGCTCCCACTGCGGCGCCGCGCCCGCCGAGCGGGCGGCGTAGGCCAGCATTACGTCCCGGGTCAGCGGCCCCATCGACCACCCGTCGGCGCTGATGTGGTGCACCACGACCACAAGCACGTAGTCGTCAGCGGCCACCCGCAGCAGCGCGCCCCGCAACGGCACCTCTGTAGTGACGTCGAATCCGGCGGAGACGATTTCCGCGATGCGCGCGGGCACCGCATCCGCCGCGATGGACTCCGGGGTCAGGTCCGGAACCGCCTGCGCGGCAGGCAAGATCACCTGATGCGCGACACTGTCCCGGTCCACCGGGTAGACGGTGCGCAGCGTCTCGTGCCGGTCCACCACGTCGGCCACGGCCCGCCGCAGCGCGGCCACATCCAGTGCACCGGTCAACCGCACCGCGACCGGGAGGTTGTTCACCGCCGACGACATGTCGAACTGGTTGAGGAACCACATCCGCTGCTGTGCCAGCGACAACGGGATCCGCTCCGGCCGCAGACCCGCGACCAGCGGCACCCGTTGCCGTGTCCCCGCCACCGCACCGACCGCGGCGGCCAGCCCGGCCACCGTCGGCGTCTCGAACACGCTGCGCACCGGAATCCGCGCCGCCAGCGTGGCGCCCAGCCGGGCCACCACGCGCGTCGCGATCAGCGAATTACCACCGAGGTCGAAGAAATCGTCGTCCGCGCCGACCCGCTCGACACCGAGGACCTCGGCGAACACCTCGGCCACCGCACGCTCGGCCGCGGTGGCCGGTTCCCGGTAGGGCCGGGCCTCGAATTCGGGTTCCGGCAATGCCTTTCGATCGAGTTTGCCGCTGGCATTGAGCGGCATTTCAGCCAACGTCACGACCGCCGCGGGCACCATGTACGACGGCAGTGCCTCGCGTGCATGGGCGAGCAGCGCGTCCTTGTCGATATCGGCGCCGGGCACGGCGACGACATAGGCGACCAGCCGGTCGCCGGTGCCACCGCGCACCAGCGCCACAGCGGCGCGCTGCACATCGGCATGGCCGAGCAGCACCGTCTCGATCTCACCGAGTTCGATGCGCTGCCCCCGCAACTTCACCTGAAAGTCACTGCGCCCCAGGTATTCCAGCGCCCCGCAGTCGGGCGGCGCACCGTTCGGGGACAGCTGCGTGATCCAGCGCACCATGTCACCGGTGCGGTAGAGGCGCTGCCCGTTCGGGGCGGCGACGAATCGCTCGGCGGTCAGCGCGGGCGCGCCGAGATAGCCGCGCGCCAATTGCACACCGTCGATATACAGTTCACCGGCCGCCCCGAGCGGCACCGGACGCAATTGCCGGTCCAGCACGTGCACCTGGGTGTTGGCAACCGGCATACCTATCGGGACCGCTACTCCCGCAACAGATTCGGCAGGATGCGCGGTCACGACCGTGGCCTCGGCCGGTCCGTACCAGTTGAGCAGCCGCGTGCCGGGCAGCACCGCGGCGAATTTGGCGGCCACCTCCGCCGACAGCGCCTCACCGGCCGCGAATACGCGACGCAGCGAAGGATGCTCCGCCGCAGCGCTTCCAGCTTCGTCGAGGAACGTGTCGAGCATCGAGGGCACGAAATGCACTGTGGTGACCGAATATTCGTCGATCATGCGGGCCAGATAGGCGGGATCGCGGTGCCCGTCCGGTTCGGCGATCACCACCGCCGCGCCGGTGTGCAACGGCCAGAACAACTCCCAGGTGGAGATGTCGAAGGTGATCGGGGTCTTGTGCAGCACCGCGTCGCCGGTGTCGTGCGGATAGGTGCGCTGTGCCCACCGGAACTGATTGGCCATCTGCCGGTGGGTGATCACCACGCCCTTGGGCCGACCGGTCGACCCGGAGGTGTAGATGACGTAGGCCGGATTGTCCGGCCGTACCAGCGGGCCCTCGACACGCACAGTGGTGCTGTCGCGCAACTCGTCGACAGCGACGAGCGGCACGTCCGCGGCGGTCTCGAAACGATCTCGGGTGGTGGTCAGCACGCAGACCGGGTTCGCGCTCGACAGCACGTACTCGTTGCGTTCGGCCGGATGGTCGGGATCGATCGGCACGTACGCGCCGCCGGCACGCAGCACGGCGTAGATCGCCACGACCAGATCGATACTGCGGCGCATCGCCACCGCCACAAGGGATTCCGGTCCGACACCGCGGCCGGCCAGTTCCGTGGCCAATTCCCGGGCGCGGGTGTCGAGTTCGGCGTAGCTCAGCGTCGTCTCGCCGAAGATCACCGCGAGCGCGTCCGGTGTGCGGGCCACCTGCGCGTCGAAGAGCGTCAGCAGGGTCGAATCGTCCAGCAGCTCCGGCACTTCGGTGACGTTGGCGCGGTCGAGGACGGCGCGCTCGGCCGCGGTGAGCACGTCCACCTCGGCGAGCCGGGCCTCCGGCTCGGCCACGAACCGCGCGAGTATCGCCGAAAACCGCTGTGCGAGAGCCTGTACGGCCGATTCCTCGAACAGGTCGCGCAGGTACTTGACCATAACCTGCAGACGCACGTCCGGCACCAGCATCACGGTCAGCGGATAGTGGGTGCCGTTCACCGCGGTCGCACCGGTGATGGTCATCCCGCCGAGCGCGTCGTGCGCTTCGCTGAGCGCCTCTGTATCGACCGGGGCGGACTCGAACACCACCAGCGAGTCGAAAAGGCCATCCACTCCGGCGATTTCCTGGATCTCACTCAGGCCGAGATGGTGGTAGTCGAGCAGGGCCGCCTGCTCGTCCTGCAGCTGGCGCAGCAGACCGGCTAGGGTGTCGGCGGCGTTCAGGCGCACCCGCACCGGGATCGCGTTGAGGAACAGGCCGACCATCGCCTCGACACCGGCCAGCTGCGGCGGCCGCCCGGACACGGTGGCACCGAACACCACGTCGTCGCGGTCGATGCTGCGGCCGATCAACAGGCCCCACGCCGCCTGCACGACCGTATTCACCGTCACTCCGGCGCCCGCGGCCAGCCGGCTGAGTGCGGCGGTCTCGGTCTCGGTCAGTTCGAATTCGACGACGCCCACGCCCGCGGAGATCTCGCGGACCGGATCGGCCGGGGCCAGCGGGGTCGGCTCGGTGAAACCGGCCAGTGCGGCCCGCCACGCCTCGCGGGCCGCGGTGTGATCCTGGGCGGCGAGCCAGGCCAGATAGCTGCGATAGGTCCGGGCCGGCGACAGTTGATCCGCGTGCGCGCCCAGCGCGTAGTGCGTCAGCAGGTCCTGCGTCAGCAGCGGCATCGACCAGCCGTCGATCAGGATGTGGTGGCTGGTGACCAGCAGATGGTGGGCATCGGCCGCGGACCGGATCAGCACGAACCGCACCAGCGGCGCCGCGCCCATATCGAAGTGTGTTGCCATATCCACGGCCATGAAGCGCTCGACGGCCGCCGCGGCCGCGGCCGGATCCGGATCGCTCAGATCGACGAACCGCCACGGCACAGCCACCCCGTCCAGGACGACCTGCACCGGATTACCGTCGCCGTCCTCGGCGAAGGCGACCCGCAGGTTCACATGCCGGTCCACCACCGCCTCCGCCGCGACGCGCAGCCGATCCGCGTCGACGTCGCCGCCGAGATCGACCATGAACTGCACGATGTACGCATCGATCGACGACTCCGCCAGCAAAGCGTGGAACAGCATGCCCGACTGCAGCGATGTCAGCGGCCACACGTCGACGAGATTCGGGTACGCCTGCGCCAACCGGTCGGCGTCGGCCGGCGCTAGCTCGACCAGAGGTCCCGCCGTCTCGTCGTGTTCGCCGAGCGCCGCCGGATCCTCGGACCGAGCGAGCGTGGCCAGCGCCGCGACCGTCCGCGATTCGAACATCTCCCGGGGGGTGAAGACCACACCGGCGGACCGGGCCCGGGAGGCGACCTGGATCGCGGTGATGCTGTCGCCGCCGAGGGCGAAGAAGTCGTCGTCGATCCCGATGCGCTCGATACCGAGCGCATCGGCGACCACGTCGGCGATGATCCGCTGCGTCTCGGTTTCCGGGGCCCGGTATTGCTGGGTCTCCAGCACCGGCTCGGGCAGTGCGCGGCGGTCCAGTTTGCCGACTGGGGTCAGCGGGATCTCATCGAGCACCATGATGCTGGTCGGCACCATGTGCGCGGGCAGGCTGCGCTCGACGAACGTGGCCAGTTCCGCGACATCGACCGACGCACCGGCGGCGGCATGCACATAGGAGACGAGAATCCTTGCGCCGGTGGCGAGTTCGTGACCGACGGTCACCGCGAAATCCACGCTGTCGTGCGCGGCCAGCACCGCGTCGACCTCACCCAGCTCGATCCGGAAGCCGCGGATCTTCACCTGGAAGTCGTTGCGCCCCGCGTACTCGATCTCGCCCCGGGCGGTCCACCGCGCCAGGTCACCAGTCCGATATAGCCGGGAACCGTTGGGGTCGAACGGATTCGCCACGAACCGGGCGGCGGTCAGGCTTGGACGCTCGTGGTAGCCGCGCGCCAGCTGAGCGCCGGTGATGTACAGCTCGCCGACCACTCCGTCGGGTACCGGAGCCAGCCGCTCGTCCAGCACGTATTCGGTGATGCCACGGATCGGGCCACCGATGGTCACCGGTTCACCGGGCACCATCGGGGCGCTGATATTCGTCATGATTGTGGTCTCGGTGGGACCGTAACCGTTGAAGAACTCGCGGGTCTGCTCGTTCGCGATCGGAAGTACCCAGCGCCGCACCAGATCCGGCGGGCAGGCCTCACCACCCGCCACCACGACCCGCAGGTTGTCCAGCCCGGCCGGGTCGACGGAGGCCAGCGCCGCCGGCGTGATGAATGCATGCGTCACACCCTCGCTGCGTAGCAGCGCCGCCAGCTCCTCGCCGCCGAAGATGTCCGGCGACGCGACCACCATCGTCGCTGCCCCGCCCAGCGCCAGCAGCAATTCGAGCACGGACGCGTCGAACGACGGGGAGGCGAAATGCAGTGTCCGCGCCTCGGGGGTCAACCTGTAGCGGTCCCGCTGCTCGTCGCAGAAACCCGACAGACCGGCCTGGGTGACGACCACGCCTTTCGGCTTGCCGGTGGAGCCGGAGGTGTAGATGACATAGGCCGGATGCTCAGCCCGCAGCGGCCGCACCCGCTCGTCGGGGGTGATCGCCTCCGACGGATGGTTCTCGAGCGAGCGCGCGATGTCGTCGTTATCGATGACCAGCCATTCGACGCGGTCAGGCAGATCGATGCGCACCGCATCGACGGTCAGGCCGAAGAGCGCGCCGGAGTCCGACACCATGTGCGCGACCCGGTCGGCCGGATAGTTCGGGTCCACCGGCACGAACCCGGCGCCGGTCTTGGCCACCGCCCACACCGCGACAACCGATTCCACCGAACGGGGAATGCCGATCACGACCAGATCCTCGGGGCCGACGCCGCGAGCGACCAGCAGCCGAGCCAGGCGGGTGGACTGCTCGTCCAGTTCGGCGTAACTCAGCTTCGCCAGGGTCGTAGTGGCATCGGCGTGCACGATCGCGGTGCCGCTCGGATTCGCCCCGACGGCGATCGCCATGAGCCGCGGCAGCGTCGTCACCCGCGGCGGGCGGATCCGAGTGGGGCGTTCCCGAACCGGGCGGGTCATGCCTGCGTCCCTTCTCGCGTCGTCATGTGCTGCTTCCCGACCGGCCAAACCAATGGACTTGCCTCATTCTGAGTGTTGTTGACTGCGCGCACCGCACGGCGCACCACTGATGCATCGGATTCCCCCGTGCGGCATGTTACCGGCCGCTGCGGCCACCTCTCGGTGGACCGGCTGATCGGTGCGATGGGAGCACTCGAAGCACAGCTCCTCACAATTCCCGAAACGCGGCCCGCCCGAATGCCCAGGACACATTCCACCGTAGCGCCCAGCACACAGCTCGCCGCGGAGTCCGATGCACGAATCACCCCAAATCCCAAGGCACGGCGGAACATCGGACCCGTTACGCGGCTCACCGCGATGCCCGATGCACGGCTGACCGTGGGCATCGGTTCACCGCAGATCCGTGAGAGCGACGACGGTATCGACCCACGACAGGCGAGTGGCAGCGTCGGCAATCGGGCCGTCGTCCAGGACGACTGCCCGCAACTCCGCCAGCGAATCCCGGCCCAGATCCTCGAATCCGTTCCGTTCGGCCAGCAGGTGCGTCACCCACTCCTCGGCGAGAACGTCCGGCAGTTCGGCGTCGGAGGCCACCAGCACCGCGACGATCGAGGCACCCGTCGCGCCCGCCGCCACCACCTCGACCACCGCGGCAAGCGCATCAGGACGACCGTGGCGCAGCGTGCGGGATTCGAACGTCAGCGCGGTCCGGGCACAGAACCGGTTCACCACCGCCGCGAGTTCGTCGTAGCTCAGCGTTTCCCCGGCGCCGATGAACGCAGGGTCGGTGCCGAGCAGATCCCGAGTGCGATTCGCGTAGGTCACCGGGCGCGGCGACTCGGCCGCGATCTCCGCGGTGACCGCCGGATCGTCGAGCACCAGCCAGTCGACACCGCGGGCCTGCGCCGGCGGGGTTCCGGCGACCAACCCAACCATGACCTCCAGCTCCGACGGCAGCTCGGCGGCCGCGGCGACCGGCACCACCGCGGCGCCGGTGGCCACGATCGCCCAGGTGGCCACGACGGATTCGATGCCGCGGTCCAGCCGCACCGCCACTCCGGTCCCTGGCCCGCAGCCGCGTGTGATCAGCACCCGCGCCAGTCGCGACGACCGCGCCTGCAGTTCCTGATAGGAGATCGCATCCTCGCCGAAAACCCATGCGGGACCTTCCGGGTCGTCCTCCACAGCCGCCGTCAGCATCTCGGGCAGTGCGGTGCCGCGGGTGATCGTCGCCGTCTCGGCCGACGGCTCCGGCGCGGACTGCACGCGTTCGCGTTCGGCGGCGTCGAGGATATCGATGTCGCCGATCCGCACCTGCGGGTCGGCGGCCACCGCAGCCAACACGCGCTGCAGTCGGCGACCGAACGCCTGCATCGTCGCCTCGTCGAAGATGTCGGTTGCATAGTGGAGCGCGCCGAGGAGTTCGGCCGGCACGCCGTCCGCACCGCTGTGCGGCTCCACGATCACCTGCAGATCGAACTTCGCCGTCACCGCGCCGGTGTCCACCCCCGCCACCGTCAGTCCTGGTAACTGCAGCGTCGGCTGTTCGGTGTTCTGGAACGACAGCGCCACCTGGAACAGCGGGTTCTGCACGTTCGCGCGATCGGGGGCGACCACCTCCACCACCCGTTCGAACGGTATGTCCGCGTTGGCGAATGCCGACAGGTCGGTCTCGCGTGCCTGCTCGACCAGCGCGTCGAACGTCCCGGCCAGGTCGACGGCGGTACGCAGCGCCAGCGTGTTCACGAACATGCCGACCAGATCGTCGAGCACCCGCTCACCGCGACCGGCGATGGGCGTGCCGATGGTGATATCCGAGCCACCCGACAACCGCGCCAGCAGGGCGGACAAGCCGGCGTGTACCACCATGAACAACGACGAATTATGTTCGCGCGCAATACGAACCAGGCCCACGTGCACGTCCTGCGGCACGCTGAAACCGAGCGACGCGCCGCGCAGGGACGGCGCCACTGGGCGGGGGCGGTCCAACGGCAGCCGGGGTGTGCGCACGGCCTCGGCCAGCTGTTCTCGCCAGTACGCCAATTGCCGTGCAGCCACGGAGTTCTCGTCGTCGTCGGTACCGACAACCGAACGCTGCCAGAGCGCGAAATCCGCGTACTGCACTGGCGGCGGCGCCCAGCTCGGCGCGTCACCAGCGCACCGCGCCGCATAGGCCATGATCAGATCCCGGGCCAGCGGCGCCATCGAGGCACCGTCGGCCGAAATGTGGTGCACCACAACGGCGAGCACATGTTCGTCGGGCGCGTCGGCACCGGTCAGCAGCAGGGCGCGCACCGGAACCTGAGCTGTCACATCGAATCCGGCCGACATCAGCTCCGCCACGCGCTCGAGTTCGCCGCCGGCCGCCCGCACCTCCAGCCCGCCGGGCAGCGCCTCGGACACGGAAACGATCTCCTGGTACGGCGTGCCACCTGGACCGGATTCGGGGTAGCGGGTCCGCAGCGACTCGTGCCGCTCCAGCACATCCTCGACGGCGCGCTGCAGTGCGACGACATCCAGCGCACCCGTCAACCGCACGGCGAACGGAATGTTATAGGCGGGCGATTGCGGGTCCAGCTGGTTGATCACCCATATGCGCTGCTGTGCCAGCGACAGCGGCACCTGCTCCGGGCGCGGCCTGGCCAGCAGCGGTGGACGCCGGCCACCAGCGGCCACCGCCTCCGCGCGCAGCGCCAGTTCGGCAACCGATGGCGCCTCGAACAGGTCCCGGACTCCGAGGCCGCCATCGAGCGCGGCGTTCACCCGCGCAACGATGCGGGTGGCAACGAGCGAATTGCCGCCCAGCGCAAAAAAATCGTCGTCCAACCCGACCCGTTCGGCGC
This sequence comes from Nocardia sp. NPDC049707, assembly GCF_040674855.1. Taxonomy (NCBI): domain Bacteria; kingdom Bacillati; phylum Actinomycetota; class Actinomycetes; order Mycobacteriales; family Nocardiaceae; genus Nocardia; species Nocardia sp. NPDC049707. Next base: position 12,956 of record NZ_JBFANN010000086.1, read on the forward strand.
CGAGAACGTCGGCGAAGACCGACGCGATCGCCTGTTGCACCGCGGTGGTGGGCGCGCGGAATACCTTGGCCGCGAACGTCGGTGCGGGCAGCGCCTTGCGATCCAGCTTGCCGGAGGCATTGAGCGGGAACT
>NZ_JBFANN010000087.1:0-12901 GCF_040674855.1 Nocardia sp. NPDC049707
CGTTGTGGTCGGTGATGGCGGGTCGTTCGGCACCTGGTGTGTGCGTTGAGTCCCGCGCGTGGCGTATGCGCTTCGGGGCGACTCGGACGCGAGACGGGCCGCGAACGGGTCGCTCGTAAGACTCGCTCCGTTGTGGTCGGTGATGGCGGGTCGTTCGGCACCTGGTGTGTGCGTTGAGTCCCGCGCGTGGCGTATGCGCTTCGGGGCGACTCGGACGCGAGACGGGCCGCGAACGGGTCGCTCGTAAGACTCGCGCCGTTGTGGTCGGTGATGGCGGATCGTTCGGCACCTGATGTGTGCGTCGAGACTCGCGCTTACGGCGTATGCGCTTCGACGACTCGGCTGTGTCGATGGCCGTGCCTTCGGGTGGTCGCGAGACGGGCCGCGAACGGTCGCTCGTAAGACTCGCTCCTGGTGGTTGATTGGGTGGCAGGCCCGCTCGTTCTCTTTGATTGCGCCTCTGGAGGTGTCCCGCGGCGGAGGGTGCTGGTGGGTGGGGATGGTGGCGCTAATAGAGTTGGGGGATGTCATTGTCCCGTACGGAATACGCGCCGCATGCCCAATCGCTGACCGGGGCGCGTGCCGGCGTGGATGGTGATGCGGGGTTTCCGTTCTCGGCGGTGGTGGGGCAGGAGCGGTTGCAGCTGGCGTTGATCCTGTGCGCGGTACATCCCGGGATCGGCGGCGTCTTGGTGCGCGGGGAGAAGGGGACCGCGAAATCGACTGTGGTGCGGGCGTTTGCGCAGTTGCTGCCGCCTGTTGTCGATGAGACGGGGGCGCGACCGGCTCGGCTGGTGGAGTTGCCGGTGGGGGCCACTGAAGACCGGGTGGTCGGTTCTCTGGATCTGGAGCGGGTGCTGCGTGATGGCGAGCAGGCGTTCCGGCCCGGACTGTTGGCGGCCGCGCATCACGGTGTGCTCTACGTCGATGAGGTGAATCTGCTGCACGACCATTTGGTGGACGTGCTGCTCGATGCCGCCGCGATGGGGCGGGTACATGTCGAGCGCGATGGGGTATCGCATTCGCATCCGGCACGATTCGTGCTGGTCGGCACCATGAATCCGGAGGAGGGTGAGCTGCGGCCGCAGCTGCTGGACCGGTTCGGGCTCACCGTCGATGTCGCGGCCTCGCGGAATGTGGACGTCCGGATGGCGGTGGTGCGGCGTCGGCTGGACTACGAGGCGGACCCGGCCGGATTCGCCGCGCGCTATGCCACGGCCGATCGGGAGGTGGCCGAGCGGATTCTGACCGCCCGCGAGCGGGTCGCATTCGTCGCGCTCGATGATGTGGAGCTGCGGCGGATCGCCGCGCTGTGCGCGTCCTTCGATGTGGACGGGATGCGGGCCGATCTGGTGGTGGCAAGGACCGCCACCGCACATGCGGCCTGGCGTGGGGCCGATGCCGTGGCCGAGGCGGATGTCCGGGTTGCGGCCGAGTTGGCATTGCCGCATCGGCGGCGGCGGGACCCGTTCGACGAGCCGGGGATCAGCGAAGAGCAGTTGGATGAGGCGATGCGTGCCGCGGGGGAGGAGGCGGCGCAGGCGGAAAAGTCCGGTGAGCGTGCGGAATCGGAGCAAGGCGGCGCTGGGGAACTCGACGACGGTCGTCCGGACATCCACCCCAGCGATGCCGATGACGCGGGTCCGGATGGCGCACTGAACAATGCGGACGATTCGAGCGATCGTGGCCCGGATGGTCAAGGCCCAGAAGATGATCCGGATGGCGGTCCGGGCGCTCCAGGTCCCGACGGCGCTGGTCCGGATTCGCCGGGTGGTGGGCAATCGCCGTCCGCGCGGGAGGGCCGCATCGGCGCTCCCACGACATCCGTTGTGACACCGCCGCGTTGGGAGGTGCCGGGCGTCGGCGAGGGTGCGGTGGGCCGCCGTTCGCGCGCGCAGACCAGGCAGGGGCGCACGGTGCGGTCCAGCACCGATACTTCCGGCGGCCTGCATCTGCTCGGCACCGTATTCGCCGCAGCACCGCACCAGCATTCCCGCGGCCGAGCCGAAGGGCCGTTGAAGCTGACCGCCGATGATCTGCGCGGTGCGTATCGCGAAGGGCGCGAAGGCAATCTGGTGGTCTTCGTGGTCGATGCGTCCGGTTCCATGGCGGCGCGCGACCGTCTCTCGGCGGTTACCGGTGCGGTCGTCGCTGTGCTGCGCGACGCCTATCAGCGGCGCGACAAGGTCGCCGTGATCACCGTGCGCGGCCGGGAAGCCGAACTCGTCCTGCCGCCGACCTCCTCGGTGGATATTGCGGTGCGGCGCCTATCCGGCATTCGCACCGGCGGCAAAACCCCGCTCGCCGCAGGGCTTTTGAAGGCCCGCGAGGTCGTGCACCGCGAACGTGTCCGCGATCCGCGCCGCCGTCCCATGCTGGTCCTGCTCACCGACGGCCGCGCCACCGGCGGCGTCGATCCGGTGCCCCGCGCCCGCGCCGCCGCGAATCTGCTTGCCGCCGAGGCGATCACCTCGATCGTCGTGGACTGCGAACGCGGCATGGTCCGCCTCGGTCTCGCCGTCGATCTGGCTCGCACCCTCCGTGCCGGTTACCTCCAACTCGCCGAACTGACCGGCGACTCGGTCGCCGATATCGTCCGTGCCGGATCGGGTCGCCTCGGCGTGACCCGAGCCGCCTGAGCTACCAAGGAGTTTCGATGCCCAAGGGTGTGCCGGAGACGGTTCCGGATGATGGGCTGACCACGCGACAGCGGCGGAATCTGCCGGTGCTCGCCGTGCATACGGGGCCGGGTAAAGGGAAGTCGACGGCCGCATTCGGGATGGCGTTGCGGGCGTGGAATCAGGGATTCGATATCGCGGTATTCCAGTTCGTCAAGAGCGCCAAGTGGAAGGTGGGGGAGGAGGCGGCATTTCGCACGCTCGGCCGCCTGCACGACGAGACCGGCGCCGGCGGGCCGGTGGAATGGCACAAGATGGGCGAGGGTTGGTCGTGGACCCGCAAACAGGGTACCGACGAAGACCACGCCGCCGCCGCACTGGCCGGCTGGCGTGAGATCGCGCGCAGGCTCCAGGCCGAACAGCACCGCTTCTACGTCCTCGACGAATTCACCTATCCCCTCAAATGGGGCTGGGTCGATGTCGACGAGGTCGTCGAAACCCTCCGCAACCGGCCCGGCAATCAGCATGTGGTCATCACGGGCCGCGATGCCCCCGAAGCCCTTGTGGACGCCGCCGACCTCGTCACCGAAATGACCAAGGTCAAACACCCCATGGACGCGGGCCGTAAGGGCCAGCGAGGCATCGAATGGTGATCGCACCGAGCGGCACATCGGTGCGGGCGGTATCGAGATGCCTCGCAGGTCACCGCCCCGCGCTACTCGACCGCGCCATACCGCACGATCCGCACCCGTTGCCAGGATTTGCACTCCTGGTGGGTGACCCGCAGGAGTGCGGAAACCGACGAGGGTTGCGGTTGTGAGCGAGCGTCAGCGAGTGAACCGTCAACGCAGCGCGCGATCGCGGGCGATGAAGTCGAGCGCGAGCGAGGCGCGGTCGTGAGTGGTGTTCCGGCGGTGGTGATCGCTGCGCCCGCATCGGGAAGTGGGAAGACAACGCTGGCGACCGGTCTGATCGGGGCGCTGCGGCGAGCCGGGCATCGGGTCGCGCCGTTCAAGGTGGGGCCGGACTACATCGATCCGGGGTATCACGGCCTGGCGGCAGGGCGACCCGGCCGCAATCTCGATCCGGTGCTCGTCGGCGCGGAACGTGTTGTCTCGCTGTACCGCCACGGTGCCCAGGGGTGTGATCTGGCGGTGGTCGAGGGCGTAATGGGCCTGTTCGACGGCCGCATCGACGAGAACCACGTCGCACCGATCGCCGAGGGATCCACCGCACAGGTCGCCGGACTGCTCAGCGCCCCAGTGATTTTGGTGGTCGACGCGCGCGGACACAGTCAGAGCCTCGCCGCCCTCCTGCACGGCTTCGCCACCTTCGATACCGCGATTCGCCTCGGCGGCGTCATCCTCAATCGCGTCGGCAGCGAACGCCATGACCAGGTGCTGCGCGCCGCCTGCGATCGGGTCGGCCTGCCGGTACTCGGATCGCTACCGCGCATGGCCGAACTCGAGGTCCCCTCCCGCCACCTCGGCCTCATCCCCGCGGTCGAACACGGCCCTGCCGCCACCGCCGCCGTCGAAGCAATGACCGACCTGGTCGCCGCCCACGTCGATCTCCCGACTATCGCGCGTCTCGCCTGTTCGACCACCAACGCCCCGGCCTGGGACCCGGCAACCGCGATCCGCGAAACCGCGGACTCGGCCTTCGCGAAGAGCGCAGCTGCCGCGAGCATGGACGAAGCGATCGCCGCGGACGTGACCCGCGCGCATCATTCGAATGCGCACGCTGGCAACGGCGCTGCCGGCATAGCGCATGCGAGCGTCGGCGACGCAGCGCATGCGGCTGATGCGGTCGCGGAACGCACGAGTCCTGCGATGCCGGCAGCCGCACGAGGCTCGGGTGTGGCTACGGCGGATGGGTTCGGTCCCGTGATCGCGATGGCCGGCGGGCCTGCCTTCACCTTCGGGTATGCCGAGCATCGGGAGCTCTTGGCAGCCGCCGGGGCACGAGTTGTGGTCTTCGACCCGATGCGGGATGAACTTCCCACGGGGACAGCCGGTTTGGTATTGCCCGGTGGATTCCCGGAGGAGCATGCGGCGGCGCTGGCGGCCAATGATCGGCTCTTGGCGCAAGTGGCCGAGCAGGCTCGGGCCGGACTGCCGGTACATGCCGAATGTGCTGGATTGCTCTATCTCACCCGCTCGCTGGATGGCCATCCGATGGCGGGGGTAGTCGATGCGACGGCCGAATTCGGCCCCCGCCTGACCCTCGGCTATCGAGATGCCGTGGCGCTGGCCGATTCCGTCCTATGGCGCGCGGGAGAACGGGTGCGCGGCCACGAGTTCCACCGCACCCGCCTTGTCACCACCGGCACCGAAACACCCGCCTGGGGCTGGCGCCTCGCAGGCGAACGCATCTGCGAGGGCGCTCTCCGCCACCGCGTACACGCCTCCTACCTCCATACCCACCCCGCCGGAAACCCCAGCGCCACCAGCCGTTTCGTCGCAGCCGCCGCCGACTACGCACGCACCCGTGCCAGCATCTGACACCTCGGCATCCCCAGCCGCCGAACCGATATCGCCGCAAGGTTGGGTTGTCGGCCTCGGGCTGCGGCCGGGCATATCCAGCGAACGGATTCTCACTGTGCTGCGAGAAGTGCTGGGCGACAAGCCCATTGCCTGTCTCGCGACCATCGATCGGCGCGCCGAGGAATCGGGACTTCGTGGTGCCGCCGCGCGGTTGGGCGTCTCGGTCCGTGGCTTTACGGCCGCAGAGCTCGCACAAGTCGACGTACCGAATCCCTCGGCACGCACCGAGGACGCGCTCGGCACCAGCAGTGTCGCCGAGGCGGCCGCGCTACTCACTGCCGATGGTCCGCTGATCATCCCCAAGCGGACTGTCGACGGCATAGTGATCGCGGCTTCGCTCGCCCCGAAATCACCACTGACGTAACAGGACTCAGGACTGCGCGACCGTTCCCAGTTCGATCGGCAAGGACAACGGGCCGACGGTGAGTAGGGAATACTGTTCGGGTCGATCGCGCCGCAAATCCGGCAGTCGCCGATAGAGCGAGGCGAGGGCGAGTCGGCTATCCAGGCGGGTGAGGCCGATGTCACCGACATCTTGTTCAGCAAGATGTTTCGGCCATGGAGCGGCATGGTGCCAGGCATCTACCCGCCGGCAAGGCAGTTCTCCGCCGCGGCAAGCCCATCGTTTCGTCGTCGACGACGGGTGGGCGAGTGCGTGCCCCCGAAAAACCTACGGCGCAACCGAGCCCCAGTCGGCGAATCCGGTCGGATCGTGCCGCCCGAGACTCCCGTGTTCGAACAGGCCCCACCCCTCGGATTCCCCGCAGCGCGCGTGCGCGACATGGTCGATAACCCCGAACGGGATGCGGCCAGCGATGGCCGGATCGGTGAGGTCGTAACGGCTGCTCGAAGACCAGCCGCGGCCCATCCAGCGACCGTGCAACCAGTCCGGATCCCCGCCATAGCCGCAGCCGACGTGCAAAGGGATATTGGTGACGGTCCGGATCTCGACCTCGAGCGGCTTACCGTCGGGGGTGGTCAATTCCAGCCTCGCGCCAATGGGATGTCGTGTGCCGGAACGGTATTCGATGTGGTAACGCGGCCAGCCCAGCTGTTCGGTGCGGCCGTCCGGGAAGATCCGGACGGCGTCGTTGAGGGTGCGCTTGCCGTCCGGCTCCTCCTGCAGGATGACCACGATGGCGAAATCGTCGAAGCGCAGCGGGACATACATCCACCAGAATCCGCCGGACGGTTCGGCGGCGGCCCGGCCCGGCGGCTCGGGTTCGCCGACCGGGCGGATGCCCCAGGAGCGGTCCCGGGTGCCCATCCAGACGGCCGGGTCGAGGGTGAGGTCCGTACCGTCGACATGCAGCGTCCCCTCCCACGAGCCGACCTGCGCGAACCGGGTCGCCTGGATGATCGGGCGATTGCCGTTGCGGATCACATGCGGTTGTTCCTCGACGGTAGGGAACGATCCGTGCCAGGTGAGGTCGAAGCCGAGGTCATCGTGTTCGCAGACCACCCGGATCCGTTGCAGCGGTTCCTGCACCTCGATGTGGTAGCCGCCGACGCGCAGGTCGACGCCGCGATCGCCGAGTGCGTCGGAGAAGCGGACCGTGCGCTGAACGTCACCACGCCGGACGCAGGCGTACGCGTCGATCACACCGAGATTCGGATACACCCCGCCGCCGGTGACGAAGAAAGTGCCGCCGTCGCGGTCGTGGCCGTTGAAATAGCTTCTGTCGTAGAAGTTCCGGTCGCTGCTGGCGACCCGGGCCATGGACAGGTGGGTCTGGTGGATGGGGTATTCGTCGAGGGGTGAGGGAGCCGAGCCTGCGGACCGACCATCGGATACAGCCATGATTTTCTCTAATCCCATTCGTAGGTTCCGTCGAGCAGCGCCTCCAGGCTTGCTCGGTGCATCACGTAGTCGTCGCGATCGGGGGTGTCGGTGTCCTCGCCGAAGTGGATCATCCGGCGCTTGACCCGGGCCATGACGATCGCGTGCCGCAGCGCGGCGTACACGATGTAGAAGTCGAGATCCCGAACCGGATAACCGGTGATCGCTTCGTATTTCGCGACCACATCGGCGCGCCGCAGGAAGTCCGGCAGTCCGGGCTGATCGAAGCGGGTGGCGAGGTCCTGGAAGAAGCGGTGGATGAAGATGAGCCAGGCGATATCCAGTTCGCGTGGGCCGAGTCCGGCCATCTCCCAATCGAGTACACCGGCCGGGGTGAAGCCGTCGTACAGAATGTTGCCCGGTCGCGAATCGCCCCAACTCAGTACGTCCGGACCAGGGTCGGCGGGCCAGTGCGCGTCGAGCCAGTCGAAGGTCCGCTCGATCAGGGGAATCGGATAGCCGTCATCGGCCAGGGCCCAGCGGTACCAGTTGCGGTGCCATTCCACATGTCGGCGCAGTGCCTGACCGGGACCGTCCAGCCTCGGGAATCGCGTTGTCGCATTCGGAATTTCGTGTACCTTCGCAATGATCTCGACGGTCTTCGCGGTCAATTCGGCACGTTCGGCGGGACTCGCATCGAAGAGCCAGCCGATGAACACATACGGCGGGTTGTCCGAGGGCGCCCGACCCTCGATGCGTCGCATGACGAAAAACTTTGTGCCGAGTGGCTTCTCGTCGGTCTCCAGCCAGCACAGTTCGGGCACCGGCACCGCTGAGGCGGCCGCGACCGCGGCCATGATCTGGTATTGCAGCTCGAGGTCGTAGTTTTCGAAGACCGGGAAAGAATCGGCCTCCGGTGTCATCCTGGCTACGAACGAACCGCCGTCGACGTGCCCGTCCACACTCCATTCGGCATCGAACAGCACCGTCGGACTGGACATCCCCGCGCCCTGCGGCCGTGACAGCGCCGAGATCTTGGGCGGGTGATCCGCGTGGACCTTGCCGTCCAGCCACCGCGACAGGTCCCCGGCGAGGGTGTCGAGGTCCCGTTCGCTGACGGTCAGCTGCCGCCGCGCGGTGGGATCGGGATCATCGGCCATTCCTGTCCTCCTGACGCATTGCCTGCGGAAACTGTAACGCGTTCTATTCGGTGTCTACCGTAGAAATGCACGAAGAATCGAGCGATCCTCACTGGGTGATATTCGGTATTGACAATCCTGCACCGAAGTAATGGGGCGGGCATCGCCTGAGCCGCGGGTCGACTACCGGCTCCAGCGGCGGAAGTGATCTGGACCGACGCCGAGGCGAGGACGTCACGGCCGCGATCGCTTTTCCTCCGCGACAGTGGACGGACTTCGGCATCGCCGGAGGTCGGTTCGTGTGGAGTCTCCGCCCGCCTGGGCCGCGGTCGTCCTACCGGTACCGACGGATGACCTGGTCGATCAATTGGCCGGCGGCGGTGTCGGTGCGGGCGGTGTCGCCGGTGATGCGGCGGTCGAGGATGAGGCCGCGGATGCCCGAGACCAGCAGGGTCGCCGAGGCTTCCGCGTCGGGTACCGCCGGGTCGATGCGGTGCAGAACCTGGGTGAGCGCCTCGACGAGGACGTCGATGGCGGCGCGGGCGTAGCCGGCGAACGGGCCGTCGTGCACACACGCCTGCCCGAGCACCTGCAGCAGCACGGTGGTGCTCGTGGCTCCGGGGCCGCTGGTGTTGGCGCTCCAGCTGTCGAGCAGTCGCTGCCGCAGCGTCTCGGGGTCGCAGATGTCGGCGAAGGCGTTCTCGATGTCGGGGCGCTGGGCTGTTAGTGCGGCGATCAGCATCTGTTCCTTGGATCCGAAGTAGTGCACCAGCATCCGTGCGCTGGTACCGAGTTCGGCGGCGAGCGGGCGCAGCGACAACCCGGCAAGGCCGTACTCGGCGATATAGCCGATGACCCCGGTCAGCAGCTCGGCACGGCGGGCTTCGAACAGCGTGGGTGACACCCGTTGACTGTAACGACTGTTCCATGTAGACATGGAACCCATGCGTGTAACACTTGTTTCATATCGGATGCCGGCTCTTGGTCCGTCGCTCGACGAGGCCGGGAGCAGGGTTCGATGACCCGGCCATCGGTGACCCGCATCGGGCCGATTCGCTACGCCCGCGCTGCCCGTTTTCAGCGCCCGGCACCGGTTCCCGTGATCGAGGACGACACAGCGGGGCAGATCTGCCTCCAGGCCCCGCAGCGCCTGGCCGCGGCGATGGGGCCTTGCGCGGATCTGCCGCAGGGAGAGGACTGCCTCAACCTGGTGGTGACCACGCCGGGATGTGACAACGCGCGCCGGCCGGTGATGGTGTTCCTGCACGGCGGTGCGTTCGGCAGCGGCGCCGGGCTGATGCCCTGGTACGACGGCACTGCCCTGGCCGGCGATGCCGAAGTGGTGGTGGTGAGCGTGAACTACCGGCTCGGGGTCTTCGGCTACCTGTGCCTGGACGGGGTCAGCGAGCCCAACCTTGGGCTCTACGACCAGCTCGAAGCATTGCGCTGGGTCCAGGTCCACATCGCTGCCTACGGCGGAGATCCCGATAACGTCACCGTCTTCGGGCAATCCGCTGGCGCGCTGTCGATCCGGCTTCTCATGGAAGTTCCCGAAGCCAAGGGCTTGTTCGCCCGCGCGATCCTGCAGAGCGGGCCCGCCGCCTACCTCGCCCGCCCCCGCGACGAGGCCGAGGAGATCGGTGCTGTCTTCGCCCGCCACCTCGCCGCCGATGCGCGCACCGCGTCGGTGCCGGCGCTGCTTGCCGCCGCCGGGGAGACCGCGGCCGCGCTGGCGCGTTCCGGCGCGGTGAGCGTGCCGCCGTTCTACCCCGTCCGCGGTGCGGCCCCGCTTGCGCAGCTCGGTGCCACCTTCGCCGACAACGTCGCCGGGCTGGAGGTGCTCTGCGGCTGGAACGCCGACGATGCCTCAGCCTTCACCGGCCCTGGGCCGCGAGTGCAGGAGTTGACCCACCAACTCTTCGCCGAGCCGATCACCGCCTTCATCGACCAACTCAACCAGTCTGGAGCCCACGCGCGCGGCTATCGATTCACCTGGTGGCCCGATGGCTCCCAGTTCGGCGCGACCCACGGCATGGAGTTACCCCTGCTGCTGGGTGACCGGCGGGCATGGCAGCGCGCCCCCATGCTCGGCTCGGCTTCCTGGGATGACATCGACCAGCTCGGTCGTCAGATGCGCCGTGCCTGGGGCGAATTCGCGCGAACCGGCACGACCCCGCCACCACCACCGACCCTGCACTGGGTCTGAAGCCGAGCCGTACCCGACCGTCCGGCCGAGGTGCACCTCAGCCGGACAACCGAAGCCAGCCCTCGTGCCCGTCATTGGGTTGACGGTGCCCGCCCGCGCCCGCGATGCTGTGCTCGCCGCGGCTTGACGTGAAATCCCAGCTACAGCACCAGGTCCCGGCATCCTGCAGGTATCCACCCGCAACCGCCGCAACAGCGCGCATGCGTAGCCACGCACCGACTGCGTACTGTTGCCTCGGGCGACAAAGTCGGTCAGGGACCGGCGGATCGGCACGACCACCGCACCGCGCCAACCATCAGGAACGGCACCGGCCCCTCGATCTGCGCCACCACATGCCCCCACCGCGGCATCCGAATCTCACGGACATCGCGTTCTGCCCCAACGAACACCCCTCGCCACCTCTCTTGACCCGACGACACGCGCATGCCACCGAAGCGGCGTGTTACCCGCTAGTCCGGTCAACAGATCGCTGTCCGGACCGCTGCCGATGGGAGGTCATACTTTCGGCGTAGTCGCGTACACCATGGATGACGGCGGAAATCGGGGTTTTCCTGGAAGCGGGTGCGGCCGTCGCGCCGATACGGTCAGTTGACGTTGCGTCGTGAGAGTGAGGGATAGGTGTGAGTGCGGTCGGTACAGAGGTTCTCGATCGGGAAGACATCGTCGAACCGCCCGAGCGGCCCGCCCGGTGGCATCCGTTGACCAGGATCGCTTTTCGGTTCTCCTTCGTCTATTTCGGCCTGTTCTGCCTGCTGTTCACCCAGATTCTCTTCGTCTTCCTCGGGCCGATCGCCAGATCGCTGCCGGACAAGGCGGTGATCTGGGAATTTCGCGCCTTGCGCCCGATCGTCGAACCGGTCGGACGACTGTTGTTCGATACCGATGTCGTGCTGCGCGAGGATTCGGGTAGCGGCGATCAATACTTCGTCTGGTCATTCGTCTTCTGCGTACTGATCGCCGCGGTGGTGGCGACCCTCGTCTGGACGGTGCTGGACCGGCGCAGGCCGAACTATCGACAGCTACAGGCCTGGTTCCTGCTCTTCATCCGGATGTGCCTGGGCGGGCAGATGCTGTCCTACGGATTCGCCAAGATGATTCCAACGCAGATGCCCGAGCCGGCGCTGGCGAAACTGCTGCAACCCTATGGTGAGTTCAGTCCCGTCTCGGTGTTGTGGAATCAGGTCGGGAGTTCACCCGCCTACGAAATCCTGCTCGGCAGCGCCGAAGTGCTCGGTGGCCTCCTGCTCTTCCTCCCGAGAACCGCGACGGTCGGCGCAATACTGAGCCTGGTGAGTATGGCGCAGGTATTCGTGCTCAATATGACCTTCGACGTCCCGGTCAAGATCCTGTCCTTCCACCTCCTGCTGTTGAGCATGGTGCTGCTCGCGCCGCAGGCGCGCCGACTGGCGAATATGCTGGTGCTGAACCGGTCGTCCGAACCCGCCACGCAGCCGGATCCGTTCCATAGCAAACGAATTCGCTCGATCGCGATAGCGCTGCAAATCGCACTGGGCGTGTGGATGTCACTGGGTTTCGTGCAGTCCGGCCTGAAGTACTGGAACGAGGGCGGCGGTGGCAGCCCGAAGCCGCCGCTGTACGGGATCTGGACGGTGTCGGAATTCACCCAGGACGGTGTGCCGGTCCCGCCGCTGATCACCGACGAGACACGTTGGCAGCGCGTCGTTTTCGATATACCCGGGATGGCCTACCAGAAGATGGACGGCACCCTCGTTCCCGCGGTTCCCGTTGTCGATACCGCCGCCCACACGATCTCGGTGTCCGCGCTGTCGGCCGCGCAACCCACCCAGATCGCCGATTTCAGCTTCGAACAGCCCGCGCCCGACCGGCTGCTGCTGAACGGACAGTTGAACGGTCGCCCGGTGACCATCGCCTTGCAGCAGGTCGATCTGAACAGCTTCCCGTTGCGTGGCCGTGGGTTCAACTGGGTGCAGGACTATGGGTACTTCCGCTGAAATCCCTTGTCCGCCAGCATGATCAATCGTCAGCCGCCTCGGTGACCCCGATATCTTCGTGCCAGAGCAGCGGTTGGGCGGCGATGAACTCGGTCATCAGGTCGGCACAGCGCTGGTCATCGAGCACGGTCACCGCGACGCCGTGCTCGGCCAGCCAGTCCTGCCCGCCGTAGAAGGTCCGCGCTTCCCCGATGACCACCGCGCCGATCCCGAACTGGCGCACCAGCCCGCTGCAATACCAGCACGGAGACAGGGTGGTCACCATGATGGTCGAGCCGTAGTCGCGGCGGCGGCCCGCATTGCGGAACGCGTCGGTTTCGGCGTGCATGCTGGGATCGCCGGACTGCACCCGGCGGTTGTGGCCGCGTCCGAGCAGGGTGCCATCGGCCGTGAACAGGGCCGCGCCGATCGGAATCCCGCCTTCGGCCAGGCCACCCAGTGCCTCCTCGTAAGCCACCTTTAGCAGTTGCCGTGCCGATATCGCCTGCGTCATGGCTCCAACCCTGCCTTCAACCAGATGGCTGCCGCAACGCACGGTTCGGCGCGTGAACATCAAGGGTCCCGAGCTGCTGAACAAGTTCGTGGGTGAGACCGAGCGCCACATCCGGATCATCTTCCAGCGCGCGCGGGAGAAGGCGT
>NZ_JBFANN010000088.1:0-11998 GCF_040674855.1 Nocardia sp. NPDC049707
GCGTCCGAGTCGTCGAAGCGCATGCGCCGCAGGCGCGAGTCTCGACGACTCGGACGCGAGACTGAAGGGGGCCGCGAACCCGCCGCGCCGAAGGCGCGGCAAATCCAACACAGCTAGCTCTTGACACCACCCGCGGTGAGACCGGAGATGATGCGGCGCTGGAACAGCAGCACCATGATGACCAGCGGAATCGTGACCATCGTGCCCGCGGCCATAATCGCGGCGTAGGGCTGCACCAGCGGATTGTTACCGGAGAAGCGCGCGATCGCGACGGTCACCGGTTCGGTCTTATCGCTGGAGAGCAGCCGGGCCAGCAGATATTCATTGACCGAGGCGATGAACGCCAGGATCGCGGTGGTGAATACCGCTGGCGCCGCCAGCGGCAGCATGATCAGCCGAAAGGCCTGCATCTTGGTCGCGCCATCGATGCGGGCGGCCTCCTCGAGTTCCCACGGCAGTTCGGCGAAGAACGAGGCCAGGATGTAGACGGTCATCGGCAACACGAACGAGATATTCGGGATGATCATCGCCTGGTATTCGCCGATCCAGCCGAGGTTGGTGAACAGCTGGAACAGTGGGGTGACCAGCACGACCACCGGGAACATCGACGCGGACAGGATGAGCCCGGAGACCAGGTATTTGCCCTTGAAGGTCAGCCGCGCCAGTGCATAGGCGGCGAGCACACCGAGCACCAGCGCGACCACCGTGGTCACCGCGCCGATGATGGCGCTGTTGACCAGTGCCTTACCGAAGTCGTTGCCGCGGCTGGTGTCGAAGGCATTGCGGAAGTTCTCGAAGGTGACGTGGGTGGGCCACGGCGTGTTGTCGAAGGTGTAGTCCGGATCGCGGAATGCGGTGACGGCCATCCAATAGAACGGGGCCAGACCCCACACCAGCACGATCAGCGCGCCCAGATATAGCCGCACCGAACCGAGGCTCTTGGTCCACGGCGCCTGCGCCGCATTCTTTTGGGCCGCGGGCCTTGGGGTGGTCACGGTGGTCACGGTGGTCATCAGTGCGCCTCCCGCTGTTCTTCCTGGGTCCGAACGGCATTGGCGCCCATGACCTTTACCAGTAGGAACGCCACCGCGAAAATCAGCAGAAAGGTGATCGTCGACAGTGCCGCCGCACTATTGGGACCCTGGCGGACCTGTTCGACCACCAGCGCCGAAATCGGGCGGGTGGACGGGTTGCCGAGCGTCATGATCGCGGGCAGGTCGTACAGGCGCAGTCCGTCCATGGTGCGGAACAGCACCGCGACCAGCAGCGCCGGCTTGAGCAGCGGCAGCGTGATCTGGGTGAAGCGCTGCCAGGCCGAGGCACCGTCGACCTTGGCGGCCTCGTAGACATCGGCCGGAATCACCTGCAAACCGGCCAGCAGCAGCAATGCCATGAACGGCGTGGTCTTCCAGACATCGGCGACGATGACCGCGAACCGCGCGGGCCAGGCCTCCGAGGTCCACAGGATGTGGGTGCCGAAGATCCGGTTCACCACGCCGTCGTACTGGAACATGAACTCCCACAGTCGAGCCGTGACCGCGGTCGGAATCGCCCATGGCACCAGCACCGCCGCGCGCAGCAGGGCCCGGCCCTTGAAGGTCTTGCCCATGACCATGGCCATGCCGAGGCCGAGGGTGGCCTCCAGCGTCACCGTGATCACCGTGAAGAACAGCGTCACGCCGATGGCCAGCCAGAACTGCGAGCCGAGATTGCCGGTCGGGCAGGACACCGTCTCGCCGCCCGCCTGACACTGCTGCAACAGCCAGTGCGTGTAGTTCGAAAAGCCCGCGCTGCCGCCCTCGACGAACATGCCGGTCGCCGGATCGAGTCCGGGATCCTTCTGGAACGACATGTACAACGCGCGGAAGACCGGATAGCCGACGATCACCGCGAGGGTGATCAGCACGGGCGTGACGAATAACCACGCCTTGCCGGAACGCCGCAACTCCAATGCCAAGGTGCCACCGAATCCGCGCTTCGTCGGCTGATCGCCGTCGCTCGGCACGCGAGTGGCCGTTCCCGAAGGATCCGACACCGTTTCTCTCTCCTACGGGGTGGTCGGGTCCGCTCTTGTACTCGCTACGATCCGGCTGTCTCGATGCCCTTTTGCATACCGTTGATCGCGTCGTCGACGGACTTGGTTCCGTTCAACGCAGCATAGGCGTTGTCCTGGATGGCTTTCGACACCGCCGGGTAGAACGGGGTGACCGGACGCGGTACCGCGTTGGCGATCGAATCCTTGAGCGCGGGCAGGTACGGCATCTTCGCGATCAGCGCCGGATCGTCGTACATCGACGCGCGCACCGAGGGCAGCGCACCGGCCGCGACGATGTGCTGGGCGTCCTCGCTGATCAGGTAGCGCAGGAAGTCGAGCGCGGTGGCCTTGTTCTTGGAGAACGCGCTGATCGCCGCGTTGTAGCCGCCAAGGGTCGAGGCGCCGACGCCGTTCTCGCCGGGCAGCGGCGCGACGCCGAACTTGTCCTTGACCGCGGAGGATTCCGCACCCGCGTCACCGAAGGTGGACGGCCAGTTGCGCATGAAAAGCAGTTTGCCGGTATTGAAGGCGTTGGCGCTCTCCGGCTCCTTGAAGGTGATGGCTTCCTTCGGGATATCGCCGTTCTTGTAGGCATCGACGAGCACCTTGAGCCCGGCGCGCGCCTGCGGGGTGTTCACGGTCGGGGTCTTGCCGTCCGCGCCGACGAAGGTGCCGCCGTAGGCGTTGATGGCCTCGGCCGCGTTCACCGTCAGGCCCTCATACGGCGCGAGCTGGCCCGCGTAGCAACCCATATTGTTCTGCTTGGCGATCGGGCACTGCGCCAGCATCTCGGTCCAGGTCTTGGGCGGATTCGGCACCAGATCCTTGCGGTAGAACAGCAAGCCGCCGTTGGTGTTTCGCGGTGCGGCGTAGAGGGTGTTGTTGTAGGTGGCGCTGGCGACCGTTGGGGACAGCAGTGCCGAGGTGTCGATGGAGAAGGTGTCCTTCAGCGGCTGGATCCAGCCCTTCGCGGCGAATTCCGCGGTCCACGGCACGTCCAGGGCGACCACGTCGTAGGTGGACTGCTTGGAGCGCATGTGCTCGACCAGGTCGTCGTACTGCTGCGAGGCGTCGTTGGACTGCTCTTTGAAGGTGACCTGCTCGTCCGGGTGCGAGGCGTTCCAGCGCTCGATCAGCTGCTTGACCGCGCCGGTTTCGGTGGTGTCCTTGCCCTCGACGTAGGTGATCGGGCCGCGACCGGTGAGGTTCTGGCTGGCTGGATTGCCGCTGTTATCGCTGGAGCAGGCACTGGTGAACGTCGCCATGAGCAGCGCAGCGGAGGCAGCTACCAACGCCGCTCGTGGTACGAGCGACGAACGTAGAGATGTCACCTTTTTCAAAGCCATCGCGAACACTCCAAGATCGAGACGTGAGCAGCAGCACACCCGGCAGGTGCACAAGGCAAGATACATGGTTGTTATATGTGACGCGCCGATTGTGCTCGTAACAGGGGTTGTCTCCGGGGGTCCGACGCCATCGCCGCGACGTCATTGTCGCTCGTTAGGCTGGCCATCGATGACTTCGCCGAATGCGGTCCCCGACCGGATGCTCACCCGGATCGGTGGGTTGCTGCGCCAAGCCGAATCGACCGATAACGAGCATGAGGCCGAGGCCTTTCTGGCCGCGGCCCAGCGGTTGGCGACCAGGTCCTCGATCGACCTCGCGGTCGCCCGCGCGCATATCGCCGGACGTGAGCGCAGGCCGACGCCGATGCAGCGGATGATTCCGATCGGCGAATCCGGCAAGAAGGGGTTACGCACCTACGTGCAGTTGTTCGTGGCGATCGCCGCGGCCAATGATGTGCGCTGCGATGTTGCACGCACATCGACACAGGTCTATGCGTATGGCTTCGATTCCGATATCGATACGTGCGAAGCCCTCTACGCCAGTCTCCTGGTGCAGATGGTGCGTGCGTCGGATCAGTACATCAAATCCGGACAGTATCGGTCGGCCACCGTCGAAAAGATCGTCACGGAGAAGCGCTGGGGCCGAAAGGTACAGCGGCGCGTCCAAGCGCCGGTTGCGGCGGTTACCGCGCGGCTGAACTTTCAGATGGCATTCGCCGCGCGGATCGGCCGTCGCCTGGCCGAGGTGAGGGCGGAGGTGGAGGCCGAGGTTGTGCCCGAAATCGTCGCGACAGGTACGGCATTGGCCCTGCGCAATAAGGAAATCGAGCTCACCGACTTCTACACGAAGACCTCCGATGCCCGCGGTACCTGGCGCGGTCCACAGGCGTCGGCCGGACATTCCGCTGCCGCCCGGCATGCGGGTGATCGGGCGGGGCGAGCCGCGCGGTTGGGGACCTCCCCCGAACTCGGTGCCGCGCGTGGGCAATTGCCCGGAAGCGGGTCGACGTGACCGAGGGCAGCGAGCGAGGAATGGACGCAGCTGAGGACCGGATCCTTCGAATCGATCGAATGGGCTCGGTTCGGTGAGTGCGCGAGATAGTCAGCGCGCCATGGTGTATGACGCCGAGCAGTTGGTGCGAAGCGTATTCGATCGAGCCGATGAACACGGTAATCGCACGGTGGAGTTCTATGGTTCACACCTCACGCTGCCGATCGAGCGCCGCTTCGCCTCGGTCGAATCGGTACAGACCTACACCGATAAGGTGCTGCGACTCAATTGGGTTCGGGCGCAATGGGACCGCGCCACGATCCCCGTCCGTGTCCGCTCCCGCGCCGGAACCGCCGCCGCCCACTACGAGGCCGCGGACGCGGTGCTGGCCGTTCCACTGCACACCGGCGCGACCGCATGGGCCTTGCGCGAACTGGTGATCCTGCACGAATTGGCCCACCACCTCCAGCCCACCACCGCATCGATGGCTCCCCACGGCCCCGAATTTTGCGGCCGCTACTTGGAACTCGTCGACGGCATTATCGGCCCGGAGGCGGGGCTAGTTCTGCGGTCGAGCATGCTCGGCTGTGGTGTGCGCTTGGGTTGAGGTCGCTGCGTACTACTTTGCGGACTCGGTCACTGGGGTGGGGGCAGGGCGCGGACTCGGGTCAGGCGGTCTTCCCACCAGCGGGTTCGTGCTGGGTCGGGGTGGCGGTAGTGCTCGAGGAGGGCCGGGTCCGGTGTGGGCGGAGTCTGCGGGACCGGCATGAAGCCGTCGACCGGGCGCAGTGATTCAGATACCAGGTCGCCCTCGAAGAGTGACAAAGTGCCGAGGCCGCAGGCGAATTCGAGTTCCGGGAGCGCGCCGGCGAGGGCGAGTTGGGCGGCCAGACCGACGCTGGTTTCGAGGGCGGACGAGACGACGCACGGCAGACCGGCGGCCTCGGCGACCTGGAGTGTGCGGCGGACACCGCCCAATGGGGTGCATTTGAGCACCGCGATATCTGCGGCTCCCGCCACCGCGACGCGCAGGGGATCCTGGGCGCGGCGGATGGATTCGTCGGCGGCGATTCGCACATCGACACGACGGCGCACCGCGGCCAGTTCCTCGATGGTGCGGCACGGCTGCTCGACGTACTCCAAACCACCTGCGGCACGGTCGATCTGCTTGATGTGTGTGACGGCGGTCTGGACATCCCAGACCGCATTGGCATCCACGCGTACCGAGCCATCCGGCCCCAGTGCGTCCCGGACCGCCTCGACCCGCGCTAGATCCTCGGCCAGTGAATCGGGGTGGTCGGCAATCTTCACCTTCGCGGTGCGGCATCCGGACCCGGTCACAATCGCATGCGCTCGCTCCGGATCGACGGCGGGCACTGTGCAATTGATCGGAATCCGTTCACGCACCGGCTTCGGCCACCCCACCGTCGCCTGCTCCACCGCGGTCGCCAGCCACCCGGCTGCCTCCCGATCGTCGTATTCGGGAAAGGGACAGAACTCCCCCCAACCGAGCGGACCCCTGATCAACATCCCCTCGCGCACTGTGATGCCACGGAACCGGGTCCGCAGCGGAATGGCGTAGACGAAGGTTTCGCTCATCACCGTGCAGCCTAGCGAGCCCGGTGTCACCGCCCGCACGGTGCGCCTGCCGTAGCTGGCAAGGCCATCGCAGGCCGGATCGGCGAATCGTTCGCACACCGCGTTGGACCACCGCGCCGCCTGGGGTGGGCGCTGTCCGGCTGAATTCCTGTCAAGTGCCTGTCGCCGCTGGTCAACCGTCGGGATCGGCAATCATTTGCGCTCGGAGGCGGGCCGCCCGCGTGGCCGGCCGCTCGTCGGCCGCGTTCGGTGTTTCTGCTGCTGAGGATGGCGGTGGTCCGCGACGAATTGGTTGGCCCGAGGTCGCGGGGGGACAGATTGCGGCCGGTCTCCCGCACCATCACGGCGTGTGCCTCGCGGACCGGCTCCGCCAGCAACCGCTCGACCGGGATGGCCGCAGTCGCGTGCTCGATCCAGTGATCATATTGCTGCAGGTGAATCGGCGAAGTCGGGCCGAAGTACACCGCTTTGGTTTGGTGCCTTGGGCGGGGCGCGGCTGCGTGGATGCGGGTGTGGTGCGGTGCCTGGATGCGTTGGTGCGCATGCTCGTCGTACCGAGCGCGGGCGCGCCGGGATGTGCGAGCCCGATCGACCGGTCATGCTGGGGGTATGGGGTCGAGTCGGTGGAAGCTGCGGCTGGCGAATGCGATCAGAGTGGTACTCGGGTCGGTGTTCGCGGTCGGGTTCGGCTGGCTGGTGGCTGCTTTCGTGCCGCTGTACGAATTTCTCGGGCGCGGCGCGGATCCCGATGGCGGTGTGCGCTATCTGCCGGTCGCGTATTGCGTTGCGTGGGTTGGTATTGCGGTTTCGGTCGTCGCGGTGGGCGTTATGGTGGCCGGGAAGATTCGTCACCGACGCCGGGTCGCATGGACACCATTGGTGGCGGTGCCATTGATTGTCGAGTCGTGGCTGCTCGGCTTTCTGATTGCGGTGGTGCTGGTTTCTCTCTGAGTCCGCGGCGCCGATCCGGGACCGGTGCCGCGGCACTCGGGTGACTCAGAGCCGTTCGATAATGGTGGCGTTGGCCAAACCGCCTGCCTCACACATGGTTTGCAGACCGTAGCGGGCACCGCGCTCCTGCATGGCGTGTACCAGCGTGGTCATCAGGCGCGCGCCGGAAGCGCCGAGCGGATGACCGATGGCGATGGCTCCGCCGTTCACATTCACCCTCGACATATCCGCACCGGTATCGTGCGCCCAGGCCAGCACCACCGGCGAGAATGCCTCGTTGATCTCGACCAGATCGATATCCGAGAGCTGCAGTCCCGCGCGCTGCAGGACCTTTCGGGTCGCCGGGATGACGGCGGTCAGCATGAGCAGCGGATCGTCACCGGCCACCGCGAAGCTGTGCAGCCGGGCCAGCGGCTTCAGCCCGAGTTCGGTGGCGCGTTCGCTGGTCATGATCAGCACGGCGGCGCTGCCGTCGCTGACCTGGCTCGCGGTCGCGGCGGTGATCTGCCAGCCGATTTCCGGGAAGCGCGCAGCCATGGCCGCGTCGTAGTAGGCGGGACGCAGTGTGCCGAGGGTTTCCAGGGTGCTGCCGACCCGGATGCCCTCATCGGTCTCCAGTCCGGCGATGGGCGCCAGCTGACCGGCGAACGAGCCGTTCTTCGTTGCCAGCGCAGCCTTTTCGTGGCTGCCGAGTGCGAATTCGTCGAGCTGGTTGCGGGTCAGTCCCCAGCGGGCCGCGATGAGTTCGGCGCTGATGCCCTGGGACACCAGCCCTTCCGGATAACGCTCGGCGAAGCCGACACCGGAGAAGTCTTCGGATCCGATCATGTTCGCGCCCATGGGAATTCGTCCCATGGACTCGACCCCCGCCGCGACCACGATGTCGTACGCCCCGGCGATCACGCCCTGTGCGGCGAAATGAATGGCCTGCTGACTGCTGCCGCACTGGCGATCGACCGTGGTCGCCGGTACCGACTCCGGATAGCCCGCGGCCAGCGCCGCGCGCCGGGTCATATTGGCACCTTGCTCGCCGATCTGGGTGACGATGCCGCCGATCACATCGTCGATGAGCGTCGGATCGATGCCACTGCGGTCGACGACCGCGCGCAGGCTGTGGGCGAGCAGGTCCACCGCGTTGACGTTGTGCAGTGCTCCGTTCGGCTTGCCCTTGCCGATGGGCGTGCGTACCGCTTCGACAATCACCGCGTCTCTCATAGTGGTTCCTTTCGAACCGCGAGCCGAGCTCCTCCGCCTGGCTCTATTGGCTTATAGTCAGGTTAACGCCTGGATATAGTCGACTCAAGCCAGGTATCGCTATGATGTTCGTCATGGCAGCCGTGATGGAAGGACCGTTGGCCGATTTGAGCGCGTGGAAACCCGCGGAATGCTCGATCGCGAAGGCGATGGACCTCATCGGCAACCGGTCGGCGATCCTGATCCTGCGCGAGGCCTACTACGGCACCACCCGCTTCGACGGTTTCGCCGCCCGGGTCGGCATCACCGACGTCGCGGCGTCCGGCCAGCTCCGCAAGCTCACCGAGGCCGGGCTGCTCGCCAAACGGCCGTATCAGGAAGCGGGCAAGCGGACGCGCCACGAGTACGTGCTCACGGATATGGGCCGCGATCTACTGCCCGCGGTGCTTGCGCTCATGCAGTGGGGTGATGCGTACCTGCAGCCGGGACCCGCACCGTTGCTGCTGGTCGAGGAGTCCAGCGGCGCGCCGGTCCGGGTGCAGGTGCGCAGCGAAACGGGTCGCGAGATCGACTTGGAAGAACTCGGGGTGCGACTCAACCCCGAATATTCACGCTCGGCGAAGTAATCCGCTCAGGCGGTGACCACCGCGTAGTTGATGTCCTCGGTGAAATGAAACTGCTGCCACATTCGGGCAGCAGTTTCAAATTGGAATGTCCAGAGTTACTCGGGCAACCCCAGGCCGCTGGCCAAAGTCGGCCAGGACCTGTAGAAAGCGTCTTGCCAGTATCCCCAGGAATGGGTGCCCTCTGGCGCGAACTCGAACTGCGCGGGAATCTGCAACTCGGTGAGTCGATCCTGCAGGTTATGGGTGCACCAGTTCGTACCAGCCTCGATGACACCACCGATAACGAGTTGGTTTGCCAGCCCGTAGGGAGTTTTGCTCAAAGTGAACGGGCTGTCCATGGTGTCGTGTATCCCCGGCAATCCGCTCCCGGTGGAAATGAACAACTGCGTGCCACGGAGGCGCTCGGCGTTCACCACTGGGTCGTTCGCCAGCCATGCCGGATCGTCATCAGGCCCGTACATGTTTCGGGTGTCGCCCCCGCCCCAAGTCTCTACCACCAACTTGACGAACTGCTTTCCGATCGGGTCCGAGATCTGAGCGCACCCACTGTAACCGGCAACGGCCTCGTAGAAGCCCGGCTTCATCTCCGCCATCTGCAGTACCGCGGTGGCTGTCATCGAGTTCGCCGCGATTGCATTGACGCCATTCGTTCCGAGGGTGGCGTCGACCAGGGGCGGCAACTCTTCCAGGAAGAATGTATGCCATTTATTGAGACCGAGAACCGGATCTTCCTTCTGCCAATCCGTGTAATAGGCCCATGCGCCACCGACCGGCATCACGATATTTATGTCTTTGGTAGCCAGGAAGTCGCCCACGTCGGTGTTATGCCACCAGGTCGCGAGATCGGTACCGCCGCCTGCGCCGTTTACCAGGTACAGAACGGGGCGCGGTTGCGATGCATCATTCGGTCGCTGAACTTTCACGGTGATATTCGTGTTCATAGCGACCGAGAAGACCTGCAAGGTCAGATTGCGTCCATTGATTTTACCGGAGACGATCTTCGATCCGTCCGGAGCGACAGGGTCTGCCAGCAGAGTGCTGGATGCGATGATCGGGTCGGTATCGTCGGCAGCCGCGCCACCGACACCCAAGATCGTGGTCACCAAGGCGGAGATGACCCCCGCAATGGCAACCGTTCTTGTCCATCGAGTTGACTTCGGTCTCAATCCAATCCCCTTCAGCCCGGCTAGTTCCAGCCGCATGGTCATCAGCATGCATCGATCCGGCAGCCGCAGCGGCGAAAGTGCCGTGGGCACCACCGGTTTCGCCCGCCCATTCGGTCGCCGTCGCATTATCGGCAGTCCGGGAGCCGAGCGTCACCGCATGACCGAACTCGACCAACTTGCTCGCGAGCCTACCGCCCACCCGCCCGGTGCCCAGCACCGCTATCTTCATTACCCGCGCCTCGCGCCGGTCGTCGTTCGACCGTCGAGTTTGCGAACAGCGGTGCCGGGCACCGGGTTTCAGGACAGGCGGCGGCCGTCGACGGCGGAGAAGAAGTAGGTGTGCTCCGGCGCGACCGACAGTTGCACCCGGGTGCCCTTCCCCGGCGGGTTACGCCAATCGGCCCGCGCCACAATGGTTTCGCCCGCGCCGTTCGTCGCGCCCTCGGCAATTGTGCGGCCGTAGATGTACGCGTCCGAGCCCAGCTCCTCGACGACATCGACTTCCATCCGGATACCCGACTTGTCCAGCGTCGTACCGATCTCCAGGTGCTCGGGCCGCACGCCGACAACCACCGACCCCTCAGCGGCATCCGCGACCGACCGCGGCACCCGCAGGGTGGCACCGCCGAGCTCGACCGCACCGTCGGCGACCGGCAGGGTGAACAGATTCATCGCGGGCGAACCCATGAATCCGGCGACGAAGACATTCGCCGGATCCCGGTACAGATCGCGCGGTGTCGCGCACTGCTGCAGCAGGCCGTCCTTGAGTACCGCGACCCGATCGCCCATGGTCATCGCCTCGACCTGGTCGTGCGTGACGTACACGGTTGTGGTGGCGAGGCGACGCTGTAGCTGGGCGATCTGCGTGCGGGTCTGCACCCGCAGCTTGGCGTCGAGATTCGACAGCGGCTCGTCCATCAGGAAGACCTGCGGCTGGCGCACGATCGCCCGGCCCATCGCGACGCGCTGGCGCTGACCGCCGGACAGCGCCTTCGGCTTGCGGTCCAGATACGGCTCGAGGTCGAGCAGTTTGGCCGCCTCCAGCACCCGGCGCTGCTTCTCCGCCTTGGCGACCTTGGCGAGTTTGAGCGCGAAGCCCATATTCTCCGCGACCGTCATATGCGGGTAGAGCGCGTAGTTCTGGAACACCATGGCGATATCGCGTTCCTTGGGTTCGGCATGGGTGACGTCGTTGGCGCCGATCAGAATGCGTCCGTCGTCGACATCCTCGAGTCCGGCGAGCATTCGCAGCGAGGTCGACTTACCGCAGCCGGACGGACCGACCAGCACGAGGAATTCCCCGTCGGCGATCTCCAGATTCAGCTTGTCGACGGCGGGTTTGGACGAGCCGGGGTAGAGTCGAGTCGCGCTGTCGAAGGTTACGGTGGCCATGCCAAATCACATCCCATCACCGGCAGGAACGTGCCGGACGATCCGAGTAAGGGGTCGAGCGGCGATATTACTGGATGTGCTCGATTCGTGCTCGAAATGCGAGCCCAGCGAGAACCCAGCTCGCAGTCTCCTCTAGTGCCGCTACATCTTCAGCGGGGTTATTCGTCGCGTAGTCATGTCGAGGAATACTGATGATCACGTGCTCTCCTCGAAAGCGACATTGTCGTGATCGGTGCGCGTGATGTCGAGTGCGTTCAGCGGTCGGCTGTGAGGAAGCTGACGATCGTGTCGACCGCGCGTTTCGACTCCGGCGCTCGCGGCAGGGTCAACGGGAAGGCATGTGGCGCTCCATGACAGACCACCGCAGTAGCGTCGCCACCGCTGTGGTTCACCTTGGCGACCAGTCGAGTCGAGTCTTCCAGCATCACTTCCCGATCGCCGACGACCGCCAGCAGGGGCGGAATGCCCGCGAGATCTCCCCATAGCGGCGAGGCGCGTGGGTCGGTGGGTGCGGCGCCCTGGAGGTAGTGGTGTCCTAATCAGTTCTGGGAGTGAGCCATCCGGCAAACTCCTTGGTGGTAGCCAGCTGGTAGGTGAGCACTCGGTGTTCCTGGACGCGTTGAGTCCTGAAGAAAGACAGTGCCCCTGCCGGTGGGCCGGGAGAGTTGATCGCTGCTGGGATGTCGTGCCTGCCGCGT
>NZ_JBFANN010000089.1:0-11338 GCF_040674855.1 Nocardia sp. NPDC049707
AACAGACACCTCCCGACGCTGCCGAACCGCCTCCAAGATCCGCAGACGCAAACGCGGCAACCCCAGCGAATCGGGCGCACCCACCTGACCGACGCATGGCCCGGCAACAGCGGATCATCGCAGCCCGCGAGATCGTGACCGAATACCCGTACGGTGAAAACGATCCGGAGCGAAATCCGGAGAGGTTCGACGACGACATCGTGTACTTCGCGGTGGCCCGCCTCGACCGCCCCTGCACCGACAGGCTATTGGCTCAGCTCGCGAATCCGCGATGGCCGCACGAGATTCGGGCCGCCATCGCGACACTGATACCCGGACATTACCCCGAAGGCAAGCGGCGGCGCTCGAGGTCTGAAGCCTCGGCTTCACGCCTCCGGGATCGTCCGCCGCACCTGCGCGCCGCCGTCGGAATCTGTTGTCTCGAACGCATTCGCGGCGGCTGTCGAATTATCGCCCGTAGCGTTTCGGCTATCACCCACTTTGGTGTAGCCGATTCCGCGCTCGATGATGTATCGACTGGCGAACACCCGGTACGCGTTGGCAGCCTTGCCGTACCGAGATTCGAACTCGGCCTCCCATTCAGGATCTCCCTCGGCCCGCGCATAGGCGGGAGCGCTGGCGGCGCGGTTGGCGTCACCCAATCTGCGCAGCTCCTCCGGATCTTGAGCGAATTTCTCGACCATATCGACGAACTCTCCATTCTCAACGGTTCTCCCCATTTCATGTATCCCATCGTTGGGACCGAGGACTTGGGGAAATGGGCTGAATGCCGACGCAGCAGCACATGCACGGCTTCCGCCTACGCGTAATCAGAGTCTCGCGCGAACTCGGTCTTCTCCATAAGGTCGTACGCGGCCTCGGTTGGCAGCTCCAACAAGTCGGCCAGATCCGGTGGCCCGCCGTTGAACAGCAGCTCCGCACGACGACCGACCCGAGACTTCACATGGGCCAGCCGGGCCAGCCGCAGCACCTCGGCCGCGAGCCAACCGTCGTCGGCGCGCTCGAGCACATCATCGCCGAGATACAGGCCGACGATCGTGCCGGCGCGATCGCACGCCACGCCAACCGAATAGTCGGGGTTGAACACCTCGTAGATCGAATTGTGCCAACCGCGCGCTGCTTCCGCCTCGGCGTCTTCCGACGTATCCAGATCTGTCACGGTGTCACTCCTGGGCATCCTCGACCGGGCCGGCGAGTCACGGTTGCGGCCATGGCACTTTCGGCAGGGTCGTCTCCTGAACAACGATCCTGTGCTGCCGCAGGGCGTCGAAAGTACTGTCCCGAATCGCCGCCATGATGTCGGATACCAGCTCCGCACTGCTCGCGGCGCCGACGATAGTCCCGGGAGCGATGTAGAGATCGGTGAGTCTGCCCATCCCGTCCACCTCCGGTATCACGCGCGAACTGGGTGAGGGGCGGCGGGCACGGATCCGGTCGATCTTTTCCAGCATGTCATCGATGGTGTTCGCCACCGCTCGACCGGATTGCACCGCCGAGATCGTATCGGGATGCATATCGCGAGGCCAGATGTCCGCCACGATCACTACTCCCCCGACAGCAGAGGCATCGAACTCGGATTCACTTTGGCGCCCAGCTCATTTCGCATGCCGCCTCCTTCAATGATGTCGGTCTTCGCGCTCATGTCTTCCTGCCACTCAGATCTGCCGCGGTATGACCGGCGGAGGGCCGGCTTGTCGCGGTGTGCTCACGGTCGGCGGTGACGCCACAGCGGTTCCACGGTCGGCATTGGAGCCGACATCAATCCCCGCCGGGTGAAAGTAGCCCGAGAAGTTCCCATACTTTTCGGTCAGCGGAGGACTGTTGGGATCCAAGAGAATGAGTTGACCTCCATCGAGGATATGCAGGCCATTCTGATTGTTGATGATCAACGCACTGTGTTTCTCCCACTGCACGACATCGCCGGTCTTCAGCTGGGCGACGTCATTGACGGTTGCCCACGGATGGTTCGGTGTGGACTCGCCCGGCGTTCCCGAATATGCCGCCACCGCATCGATGGCGGTATTTTGCTGCTGCTTCTGCAAAGCATCGGCGACCGTCGACGACACCTGCACGGTCGAATCGTCCGGAAGTTTGTAGTCCACCATTGCGCCGGGTGTCGTGATCGGAGGCGGAGAACCCGCGTAGCCCGGCGCGGTGACGCCTGGAGTAGCAGCCTGCGCGGCGGGCTCGGTATTCGTCGCTTGGGTGGCGCGGTTCCGCTCCCGGGACCGTTCTCGCTCCTCGCGCGAATCCCGCTCGTCGTGGCCTCTGTCATCGCCTGGCTGGGAACGGAATTGGTTACTCTGCGCCAGAGCGCTCATCATAGCCATCGGTCCCATCAAGTCGGCCATGTTGTTGCCCGGGTTAGCCGCTGGCGTGGCATTAGCCGCTGGCGTGGCATGCGCTCAGCAGGGAACCGAGGTCCGGGTTCGTGGCATTGTCACCGGTTCCACTGGCCAGGGTGGGGTGCTATCGACCGAACCGGTGGTGTTCTTGGGCGTGCCGAGCAGATCATCGAATGTGGAACCGAAATCCTCGTTCGTGCTCGCCGGAGTCGTGCTCAGCGGCTGGGCGGCTGTGACCTGAGTCGAATTCGGAGCACCGGTGGACCCGCCGTTGCCCCCGCTATCGCCACTGTGATCATTGGCCGACTGGTTATTTTCGGAGCCCGAACCAGAACCGGAACCCGAATTCTGGGGCGGAGCTGGATTCTGTCTCGTTAGAACGTACTGCACCGATCCTTTGCTGTCATCATCTGGATCATCCCAATTCTTCGTCCACGCCTCACCCTTATGCAAATCGCTATTGGAATCGGATATGTTGGCAATCTCTTTGTCATCATCGTTATGGAGTTCGAGCCTGGTTTCCTCGCCATCGCCTTTTTCGTATTCGAATCTGATCCGGGTAGCCGAGCCATCTTTAGGGCTGAATCGATCGACCCGGTTTCCAGTGGGTACATGCTGAATGACCATTTGGCCATGCTCCATACCCAACCTGTACTGCCCATTCGGCGAGTAAAGCCATTCCCCCTGCCGAATTAAATCTTCCCGATTCAGGATTCCGGTCGTACTGTCTTCAAGCGGACCGCTCTTAGCCATCAGCCCAAACTCCCATCACGGGTGTGATCCGTCCGCCCCAGTCTGGCAAATCGCACACCGCAACAAGCTTTCCAATAGCGGGAACTCTGTTAACACCTCTAGATATCGGATCACGCTGTCTCCGATGCAATGAACCTACTTAAGTATATTTCGGTGCAAATATACTGATGCGCAGTTCCAATGGTCGCTGTCACAATCCCAGCTGACGTGAGAGGCAGCAGTACAACAATTGTGATGAACACGCGACGGCGGATTCAGCCGTCGCGCGACGGATTTACGAATTAGTCCGTTCCGCAGCGGCGGAGCTGACCAGGGAACAAGCGTGTTATCGGGTGCATTGTTATGACTCTGACGATTCCGGAGGCATTTCCGAAGTGGCTGGTCGAGGCCGTGGCAGGGTACTGGCCGGATTGCGATGAGGACGCGCTGCGCCGCGAAGGTGACCACTGGAAGGCGGCTGCCGACAGCTGCCGCCAACTCGGCAAACGGCACAATGTGGCCGCCGCAACGGAAAAGGCGGCCCTACACGGCTACAGCGCCGACACGAAAGCGACCAGGAATGTGCAGCTCGGCGACGATCTGTGCAACCATGCCGAGTACTTCGACTCCATGGCCGAGCAGTGCCACAAGAAGGCCAACGACTGCGAATTCACCAAGCTGCAAGTGATCGGAACCGGACTCGCGCTGCTGGCACAGCTGGCGGCGGATGCCCTGATGTCCGCACCGGGCGTCATCAAGGCGGCCGAGGACCGGGCAGCGGCCGAGGCGTCCTGGGCCGCGAGCGCACGCCGGTACTACGGCAGCATCAAAAAGGTCGGGCTGGAGTGTGCCACCAAACGCAAAGGTTTGCCGCTGGCCAAAGCCACCGCCATCGGGTTCGCACTCGGTGCCGGCACCGCCGCCGAGGTCAATGCCGGTGCCCAGTTCTACCAGAAGGAGATATTGCATCACCGCGACAAGATGGAGTGGGACCTGGTCCAAGACGCCGCGATCATCGGTGGCGTCGGCGGCGGCATCGGAGCACGCTTCGCATCGCGATTCGCACCCGGGATCAACAAGTTCCTCGGCAAGGTCGCCGGGAAATCGGAATCCAACATCGTCCGCTACAGCACGCACGTCACCGCCGGCGTGCTGATCGGTGGCGTCGGCGGCTTGGCGGGAGCGATCAGCGGTGCGGGCGCGGGGATAGTTGTGACCGGGCATATCCCGGACTCCGACGAACTGCGAGCCGCAGTGATCCAAGGTCTCGTCGGCGGCTTCGTCGGCTCGGCCACCATCTTCGCCCGCCCCCTGCCACCCGGGATGGGAGTCCAGGCCAAAACCGACACCTCGAACACGAATACCTCCACCACACCACCGAGCACCCAACCCAGCGGTAGCGGCACACACTCAGGTACCACACCACCCCCCGACGCCCCACCACGCGGCGCCACACCACCGGGCGGCTCTGATCCCGCACCCCGCATCCCTCGCGAACCCACACCACCCGAACCCGGCACACCACGCAACGGCCAAGGCGACGACACACGCCGACCCGCAGACGACCCCAACGACGGACCCCTACCCGACCCACCGCCCACCAATACACCCGAGCCCGACAGACCCCAACCCGAACCCACACGGCCGAAACCCGACGAGCCGAAGCAACCCCCACAGGTACCCCAGAGGGCGAAGCCACACCACCCGACAACAAACCCGAACCCACACCGTCAAAACCCGACAAACCAGAGCAACCCCCACAGATACCCCCAGAGGGCGAAGCCACACCACCCGAACCCGGCACACGACGCAACGGCCAAGGCGACGACACACGCCGACCCGCAGACGACCCCAACGACGGACCCCTACCCGACCCACCGCCCACCAATACACCCGAGCCCGACAGACCCCAACCCGAACCCACACGGCCGAAACCCGACAAACCAGAGCAACCCCCACAGATACCCCCAGAGGGCGAAGCCACACCACCCGACAACCAAGGCGACGGCGACGCATCCAAGCCCGGAAAGCCCGGCACACACGACGGCCAGGACTCCGACGCCGCCCGGCCCGACACCAAACCTGGCACCACACCACGACATCCCCCGGGGGAGGAACCACCGGATACAGCCGCACCGGGCGAAGGCGTGGAGGACGGAGGTCGTTCCGCGCCCGAGTCCACCCCCGACGGCTCTCCAGCCCATCCCACGGGGCCCGAAGGCATCGATTCCGGTGGCAACAATGTGCCGCCGCACATAAAGCGTCTGGATGAGGCTCTAGAGCACCAACGCCCCATAGATCATCCATTGACCGACGAGCTCCCCCCGCCACCACGACCGGACGGCACCGAACCGGATCCGGCCGTCAGCTTGTACCAGAGACACTCGGGCCAGGACGATCCCGCGAACGTCCCCGACGTAGTCGACGGCATGCATGCGATGACCGACGACTGGGCCAGCCGCAACCAGGCCGCAGCCGCCGTGCATCTGGGGAGAGCTCTATTCGAAGCGCACGTCTACCTCGGGCCCGGCGGCGAGATCACGGCCACGAAGACCGGCCCGGTTGGCAACCGAGTCCTGCGAGTCGAGGTGTCGCGACCCGACATCCCGCCGGCATCGAACGGCCAAGCGAGAACCGAGATACCACCACACGCACAGCGCCTCATCGAACAGAAGCTCCAGGCTTTCGCACATCGATACGGCATCGAGGAAGGCCCCGGCGGCCAGAAATCCTACTGGTTCGAAATAGACGAGGCCGGTCCGGCTTTCAACCCGAGGGCCCTCGAAGAAGGGCACGGCACCAGGCCCGAAGAAACGGCTCCACCCGCCCAGGAGAAAGCCTCTTCAGCGCGACGCGCGGAAGAGGAAGCCCGCGCACGCGTAGAAGAGGAGTCCCCGCCGCCGGAGCCCGAGCTGGCGCCCCCCATGAATACCGATCCGGGGAAGGGCGAGGCGATAGGAGAGCCAGCGGCCACCGATACCGGTGCGAAGGGCGGGCGGGAGCCTCGGCCGAGCGAGTGGCCCTACACCAACCCTCCGAATATGCGCACGGTTCCGCCCGGGACCCCGCTTGATCTGTACTCCCTCAATCCCAATATGAAGTACCTCTGGGTGGTCGACGCCGAGGGGAACTTCAAGTTCGCACCGGAGCTGCAGAACAGCTCCGACTTCATGAAGCCGCTGCCGCCGGATCAACCGTTCTATATCAAGCACGGTGACCTTCAGCCCGGCGAGGGTGGCACCGCACGTGGTCCAGCACGAGCGGGGGGCGAGCTGTACAACGTTCGCAATGCTGATGGCACGCCCAGCGACATATGGTGCATCAACAACGACTCGAGCTACACTTTCCGCCGAGTTGATGAGAGCGGGCAGCCACTTCCGTGGGCACCCGCCGGAAGCCTCGAAGCCGTCCGCCAGCATCTGATCGACGGCGGCGCCCCTGGAGAAATACTCGTGACGAAAGATGTCCTAGCCGCCATGCGGCTGAACCGAGGTGTGCCATGACCGAGAAGCCCGCTGATCTCGGCAGAGCCGCCGAAGCACTTCTCGACTCCAGCTCACACGCCTATGCCGAGCTTGATCCGTCCGAGATCAGGGAGGGCATCGTCGGCCTGCTCGCCGCCCAGGAATCCGCTTATCTCGAGTACGACATGCTCGAGATCGATCTCGCGCTGGTACGAGCCCTCCTTCTCGAAACCGCCGACCTCGACGTTCGCCTCCTCGAATGGCTCACTGAGCAGCCCTCGACAGCACGACTGGGCGTGACCTGCCGAGCCCTATGGCAGTTGTGGTCCCCGGCCAATCCACATCCGCCTATCGACCCGGCTACGGTGCAGCGCCTGATCGCTGCCGCCGAGCAGGTCGACATCGGCACCAACGAGGCCGGCCCATATCACGCCGCACTGGAATTCGCCGCCCACCAGGTCGACGACCCCGCCACTCTGGCGGCCATCGACCACGAGGTCGTTCACCTGGCCACGGCGGACCCAGAGTGAACCGAATTACACTGCCTTCTGGGGTGATTGGGTGGGCCCGAGAGGCCGAAGTATCACCCTGATCGGAACGGCCGCAAAACGGCAATTTGCGGCAGAACAGGTTTCGGGCGATATACGACGTGGCACGATGCGTGGGCGCGACCGAGGCGACTCCGCAATTTATCTGCGGTAGTCCGGCCGTACTGGCGCCGCCAGTTGTACAGCGTTGCCGCCGACACCCTCAGCTCCGCAGCGATCTCCTCACCCGACTCACCAATGCCGACAAGTTCAAAGCGATACTGGAGACCAGGTCCGCGAACGCGCGCGAATTCATGCGGCTGGTGAACGCGGACGAGGATCTCGCGCAGTTGAAAGGCGTGGAACGGTGGCTGCCGGACGGCGATCCGTCGGTCCGAGGTCGTCCGGTTCTATATGCCTGCGCCGCACCGAACTTACTTACGTATATTTCGACATCAACATACGGATGCGCAGCGCCGTTGGTGCCCGCCACAATCCCACTGATACATGCGACGTCAGGTGGGCAAAGTGAGAGTAGTGCGACGCTATCGGTGCAGATTTCAGGTGACGGCTTCGATAGATGTGTCATTGAACCACGCTGGGGTTGAGGCGGGGCACAACCATGATTGACCCTCAGCATCCGATGCGGGATCTCCAGACCCATGTGGACATAGATCCGAATACGGTCACCCTGTTACACCCCGAGGGCGAGAACGATGTGGTGCACGAGGCCGTCAACGCCGCTCAACGAGCATTTCAAGATAGCGTTGATTTATTCGGCCCCCTCGGCAGTACACCGCCCCACCGCTCGACAATGACATGCTCTTACTCATCCTGAACAATCCTCATCTGGCCGATGGGAAAGTAGGCACAGGATCAGCGAATCGACGGCCAGGGTCGCTGGATGGGTTGCCGAATGCCGGAGGCTCAACAGAATGGCGGCTCCGACCATCGTTTCTCCCGCGCCTACGTCGTCCGCACCGCCGACTGATCCGGCCCACCATCGAGTGCCCACACGATGACGACGACTCACTCGCACCCACCAGCACACATAGCCGTCCAGGACATGGCATTCCGGCCCTATGTCCGGTGTCTGCGCGCGACGCACGCGGTTGGATCGACAATGCATGGACTGTCACTCACCGAGGCCGCGCAAGCGGGGTTCGCGGATCGCTCCCACCTGAATCAAGCGTGCCACCTGACGCTGGGCATCATACCGAATGTCCGCACATCCGGATTTCCACATCACGCTCGAGTCGTAGCAGGTTTTTCAAGTCGGCATCGAAAGTCATAGGTAGCTTACGTCCAATGTGCTCGGTATTCATTTGCCACAATCCCCAGGCCGCTGCCGCCGACTGCCCCGTCGCGGTCCATCGGCGCGGCGATCTTTCCGCCGCGGTTTCTGGATTCGTCGGCCGACACACGGAATTACAGCAGGTTGAAACGTTGCTGTCGGCCGGGGAGGCGCGGCTCATCACCTTGGTCGGCCCCGGCGGCATCGGCAAGACGACGCTGGCAGCCGAGGCGCTGCTTCGCTTCCGGATCGTCTCGAACCGGAGGGTTTGCTGGGCCCGGCTCGCGCGGCTGGCGCCGGACGCGGATACCGACTCGGTGGCCGAAGAGGTGATGCGATCGGTCGCACGGGGCGATGTCACCGGGCAGCCCGCCTGGGAGGGCATGGTGGATGCGCTGGTCGGGAACGATGCGATGGATACGCGCCAGACCGTGCTGGTGCTGGACAAATGCGAACATGTGCTCTCCGGCGTGGCCCATCTGGTCGCGGTGCTACTGAGTTCGGTTCCTGGGCTGACGATCACCGCGACGAGCCGGGAACCGATCGGCTGGATCGATGAGCACATCGTGACCGTGCCGCCACTGCCGGTGGACCAGGCAGTCGACTTATTTCGCCAGCGTGCCGAACTTATCGGACGGTCGATTCCCGATGATCATGAACAACCCACGATCGCCGAACAGATCTGCCGGCACGTGGACAATAATCCCCTGTTCATTCGGCTGGCAGCCGCGCGATTACGGCATCAACCACCTGCGATCGTATTGCGGGAGCTCACCGGCGATGTCGATGACATTCGCATGCACTGGTCACATGGTGCCAGGGCCGGGGTGGAGGACCGCCATCGCAGCGTGCACGATGCGATTGCCTGGTCGTACCTGCTGTGCACCGAACGCGAACAACTTCTGCTCGATCGAATATCGGTATTCGCGACCGCCTCCGACACCGATGGCGCCGATATACCGAGTGGTGGCGCCGAAGCCGACGCCATCCGGGCGGTCTGTGCCGATCAATCCTTGCCCGCGGGAGATATCGACAGACTGTTGGAGCGTCTCGTCGAACGGTCGTTGGTATCTACGCACATTTCCTCGACCACGGTCCGATACTTTCTGCTCGAGAGCGTACGGGTGTTCGCCAGAGACCGTTTGCGTCGCCGCGACGACGACCTGGACGAAACACGGCTGCTGGCTCGGCACCGGCGCTACTACCGTGACAAAGTCGTTGCGGGACAAGAAATCTGGCTCGGCCCGGAGGAGCGGATCTGGTTCTCTTGGGTGAACTCCGCCTGGGAGAACATTCTGATCGGCATCGAAACTAGTTTCGATGAGCCCACCGAGATTGTTGTCGGCCTCGAGACGGTCGCGGTTCTCATGGCATGGCTGGTCCCGTTTTTCGGGGTCGCCAATCGCGCCGCTACGTCATTGGCCGAACGCGCGCTACGCGCCATTCGGCACATCGACCCGGCATCGACTCGGCTCCGGGTCGATGCGACCGCGCTGATGGCCTGGAATGCGATATGGCAGGGCGAGATAGCCGACGCCGCGCAACTCCTGGACGAATGCGTAGCCCATTGTGTGTCCGACCTCGAATTGCGTAGGACGTGGCGTGATACGCCAACCGCCGATATCGGTCTGCCCGCTGCGGTGGAGTTCTCCTGGGGAATCGAGTTGATGTGTGAGCTGCATCCGGCCGCTGCCGACGTGTTGTCGCGTGCGCGCCGGAAGTTCGCCGATGCGGGCGACCGGGCGGGCGAGCAGCGCAGCGAGCTGTTCGAAGGACTGGCCTGTGCGGTCACCGGGGACCCCGAGCGAGCCGTACGCACTGCCCGGCGACATCTCGATCGTGCCATCGCTGCGCAGGCATGCTGGTCGCTGGATTGGGCGGAGGTGGTGTGGCTGTATGCGATATGTGTGCACGGGGAGATCAACGAGGCGATGCGGGCGGGCCAGACCGCGCTCAAGCAGTTCTTTACCAAGGGAGATACCTTTTCGGCGCTGTGGTTTATCCCTTTCAACTTGATCGCACTGGGTCATACCGTCACCCGTCAGCTCGCATCCGGCGACGGCGACCCCGCCCAACTGTGGCAAGCGGCCACCGAGATTGCGCATATGTGCGGCATGAGCGCCGTGCTGCACCGTGCACACGGCATCGCACCGACGAAATTGAATTGGTTCGGCCAAGAGTTCGAGCTGGCCGCTGCCGTCGCGACCAAGGTGCTCGGCGAAGATGCCTTCGCAGCCGCTATGCAGCGTGGCGAAGCGCTACGGCCGGAGTTCGACGAATTGCGGAAATTCCTG
Organism: Nocardia sp. NPDC049707; assembly: GCF_040674855.1. Classification (NCBI taxonomy): domain Bacteria; kingdom Bacillati; phylum Actinomycetota; class Actinomycetes; order Mycobacteriales; family Nocardiaceae; genus Nocardia; species Nocardia sp. NPDC049707. The sequence continues at coordinate 10,657 of NZ_JBFANN010000089.1, forward strand.
CTGGATGCGGGTGCTATCTACCAGTCGCCGTCCACCGTGCGCCGCGGTGGCGCCGATCCCTCGCGGTGGCATGAACTCTCCCGCGCGGAGCGAGAAGTCGCGGTTCTCGCGGCCGCGGGCTGGGCCAACAGCGCGATCGCGGCCCGCCGGGGCAGTTCGATCCGCACCGTCGATGCTCAGGTCGCGGCCGTCCTGCGGAAACTGCTGATAGCGAACAGGTTGGACATCATCGGACATGTTCCTGCCGAGCTGGAGGACCGAATCGCGGTCGAAGCCGGCCAACGCCCGCGTCGTTCCCGCAACCGCTCGACGCCAAATCCTTGACCACACGGTCGGGTACGAGCGGCCCCCACCGTACGCGACGCACCCAAAAGCTCCGATGCCGATGAAGTTCCGCTATCGAGACGCACTGCTTCACATTCCATCGCATTAGTCCATCTGTTGCCTGTGCAACAGTGAATTACTGCGGGACCGAACGGATCCGATGCCGAGCGCACCCAGCCCTCGGGAACCGGACGTGGTCGAGGAGCCCGCCGCGGTCGTTCATGAGGACGACGACTACTACGACTGACGCGGTGGTCCCGCGCTGATCGTCGGACGCCGAGCAGCCGTGGTGCCGCTGGGCGTGCGCGGCGCGTCCACGAACAACGGATGATCGACGATCTGCCCATGAGCGTAGACC
>NZ_JBFANN010000090.1:0-10810 GCF_040674855.1 Nocardia sp. NPDC049707
ATGTACCGCACCGGCGACCTGGTGGTGTGGCGTGAGCCCGACGGCATCCGTCCGGCCCGCCTGGAGTACATCGGCCGCACCGACTTCCAGGTGAAACTGCGCGGACAGCGCATCGAACTCGGCGATATCGAGGCAGCGCTGCTGGCGCAGCCGTCGGTGAGCCAGGCGGCCGTCCTGGTGGTCTCCACGGAACTCGGCGACCAACTGGTGGCCTACGCCGTACCGGTGCCCGGCGCACAGCTCGAGGCGGAGCCACTGCGTGCCGCGCTGGCCGGCACGCTGCCCGCCTACATGGTTCCGGCCACGATCGTTGAGCTGGCCGAGTTCCCGCTCGGCACCAGCGGCAAGCTGGACCGCAAGGCGCTGCCACGCCCGACCCTGGCCGTCCGGGAATTCCGCGCGCCGTCCACCCCGTTCGAGGAGATCGTGGCCGGCGTCTTCGCCGAGGTGCTCGGTGTGGACCGGGTGGGTGCCGATGACGACTTCTTCGTGCTGGGCGGCAACTCACTGATCGCCACCCAGGTCGCGGCCCGCTTGAGTGCGGCGTTGAACGCGCGGGTGCCGGTGCGCACCCTGTTCGACGCACCGGTGGTCGCCGACCTGGCGATGCGCATCGTGCCGGATGCCGTGAACGTGGATCGGCCGCCGTTGACGCGGGCCGTGCGGCCGGAGTTCATCCCGCTGTCGCTGGCTCAGCATCGGATGTGGGTGCTCAATCAGGTCGATACCGAATCCCCGTCCTACAACCTGCCCTTCGCCATCCGGCTCGCGGGCACCCTGGATGTGCCCGCGCTGCGCGCCGCCGTCGCGGATGTGCTGGAGCGGCACGAGGCGCTGCGCACCCGGTTCCCGGTCGACGGCCCGGACGCGCTGCCGCGCCAGGAGATCCTGTCCGTGGCCGAAACGCTGCCGAACGGGCTGGAGGTCGAAACGACCGCCGATCGGGACCGGGTCGCCGCACTGTTGTCTGCCGGATTCGATGTCACCGAACATCCGCCCGTGCGCATCCGGTTGTTCTCCGATCCGGCCCGGGATGAACATCTGCTCGTCCTTGTCACGCATCATATTTCGGCGGACGGTGTCTCGCTGGCACCGCTGGCGCGGGATCTGGCGACCGCTTATCTCGCGCGCACCGCGGGGATCGCCCCGGGGTGGGCTCCGTTGCCGGTGCAGTACGCGGATTTCGCGCTCTGGCAGCGCGAAGTCATGGGCACCGAGGACGACGAGAACTCCATTGCCGCACAGCAATTGGCGTATTGGCGGCGACAGCTGGCCGGGGTGAGCGAAACCGCGCGGCTGGCGCTGGACCGGCCGCGTCCGGCGCAGGCATCGCTGCGCGGCGGCTCGACCGATATCGCCGTATCCGCGCAGGTCCACACCGGTTTGGCCGACCTTGCGCGCCAGCACAATTCGTCGCTGTTCATGGTCGTACACGCCGCACTGGCCGTGCTGCTCGCGCGGTTGTCCGGCGGCTCGGATATCGCCATCGGCACGCCGATCGCGGGTCGTGGTTCCGCCGAACTGGACGATCTGGTCGGCATGTTCGTCAATACGCTGACCCTGCGCACCGATGTCGATCGCGGCGCTGCGTTCACGGCATTTGTCGAACAGGTCCGCGAAACCGACCTGTCCGCCTTCGCCAATGCGGAGATACCGTTCGAACGGGTGGTCGAGGAGGTGCTGCCCGCGCGGGCAGTCTCGGCCAATCCGCTGTTCCAGGTGATGCTGTCGTTCCAGAACATCGCGCAGCCGACACTGGAGTTGCCCGACCTGACGGTCTCGGCCGTCGATACCGGTGAGATCGTCGCGAAATTCGACCTGCAGGTGATCGTCGAGCCGCGGCAGCACGCCGATGGCACGCCGGACGAACTCGTCATCGGCTTCGCCTATGCGACAGATGTTTTCGAGGAAGCCACGATCCAGGGCCTCGCCCGGCGATTCGAGCGGATCCTCGCCGCGGTCGCCGCCGATGCCCAGGTGATCGTCGGTGCCATCGACATCCTCGACGACGCGGAACGGGACCGGGCACTCGCCGCGCCCGTCCGGCCCGCCGCGCCGAGCCCGACCGAACAGGTCACGTTGCTGCCGCAGCTGCTGGCCGATGCGGTGGACAATAATCCGGACGGTGTCGCGGTGGTCTACGCCGACGCCGCGGCAAAGCTGGCCGAATGGGAGTACGTCGACCTCGACGAGCGCTCGAGCAGGCTGGCTCGACTGCTGATCGACCGTGGCATCGGCCCGGAGGATCTGGTCGCGATCGGCATTCCGCGCTCGCCGGAGTCCGTGCTCGCGGTGTGGGCGATCGCCAAGACCGGTGCCGGATTCGTCCCGGTGGATCCCAACTATCCGGCCGAGCGGGTCCGGCACATGATCGCGGATTCGCATGCGGTACTGGGACTTACGGTGGCCGACGTCGGCGCCGACCTGCCCGACGAAGTGCAGTGGCTGACCATCGATGCCGAAGATATCGATCGGCGGCTCGACGACTACAGCGCCGATCCGGTGACAGATGCGGATCGGGTGCGGTCGTTGCGCGCCGCGCATCCGGCCTATGTCATCTACACATCCGGATCGACCGGTAAGCCCAAGGGCGTGGTCGTCACGCAGGCCGGTTTGTCGAGTTTCTGCGATGAGCAGCGCGAGCGCTACCGGGTGACGAGCAGTTCGCGCACACTGCATTTCGCCTCGCCGTCATTCGACGCGTCGGTGCTGGAACTGCTGTTGGCCATCGGTGGTGCCGCGACCATGGTGGTGGCCGCACCGTCGGTCTACGGCGGTGACGAACTGGCCGCCCTGCTGCGCCGGGAGCGGGTGACGCATGCGTTCATCACGCCCGCGGCGCTGGCTTCGGTCGACCCGGCAGGCCTGGACAAGCTCCGCGTCGTCATCGCCGGTGGCGAGGCGTGCCCGCCGGAGTTGGTGCGGCGCTGGACGATTCCGATCGCCGGGCGGCGTACCCGCGAGTTCTACAACGGGTACGGGCCGACCGAGACCACGATCATGACCAATATCAGCGCGCCGCTGGTGCCCGGGGAGACCGTCACCATCGGCGGGCCGATCCGCGCCATCACCGAGTACGTCCTGGACGAGCGGCTGTCGCCGGTGCCGGACCGCGCCGTCGGCGAGCTCTACATCACCGGTGCGCAGGTGGCCCGTGGCTACCACGAGCGCCCCGCGCTGACCGCCGCCCGATTCGTGGCGAATCCGTTCGATCGTGCCGGCGGCAGGCTGTACCGGACCGGCGATCTGGTCCGCCGGACGGTCGACGGTGCGGTGGAATATCTGGGCCGCAACGACTTCCAGGTCAAGGTGCGCGGCTTCCGCATCGAACTCGGCGAAATCGACGCCGTCCTCGCGGGGCACGAAACCGTCGACTTCGCGGTCACCGTTGGACACGAAATTGCCAGCGGCGCAACTATTCTCGTCTCCTACGTGCATGCAGCCGCCGGTGCGGTGGCCGATGCCGACGAGCTGACCGCATTCGCCGCGAACAGCCTGCCCGCGCATATGGTGCCGACCATCGTCATGGTGCTCGACGAGATTCCGCTGACCCCGGTCGGCAAACTCGACCGGGCCGCCCTGCCCGCACCGGTGCTGCACGCCAGGGCCTACCGTGCGCCGTCCGGGCGATGGGAAGAGCTGGTGGCGAGCGTGTTCACCGAATTGCTCGCGCCCGCGACACCGGTCGGCGCCGACGACGATTTCTTCGAATTGGGCGGCAACTCGCTGATCGCCACCCGGCTCGTGGCGCGGCTGGGCGCCGCATCCGATACCCGGGTTCCGGTGCGCCTGCTGTTCGAGGCGTCGACGGTATCCGCGCTCGCGGCCAGGCTCAGTGACAACGAGGCCGGGAGCGACCGTCCCGAGCTGATCGCCGGTCCGCGACCGGAGCGGATTCCGTTGTCGGCGGCGCAGCAGGGCATGTGGTTGCTCAACCGCCTGGACACCGCCTCGGTGGCCTACAACGTGCCGATGGCGGTGCGCTTGAGTGGTGCCATCGATGTGCAGGCGCTGCGGGCGGCGATCGGGGATCTGGTGACCCGCCACGAGATTCTGCGCACGGTCTACCCGCCCATCGATGACGCTCCGGTGCAGGTGATCCTGCCCCCGGCGCAGGCGATTCCGCCGATGCCGGTCCAGACCATCGACCCGGCCGGGTTGGTGGCCGCGGTGGCCGCGTTGGCCAAGACCGTCTTCGATCTCACCGTCGAGGTGCCGGTCCGGGTCAGTCTGTTCGACCTCGGCGAGGGCGCGGATGGACGCGAATATGTGCTGGCGATGGTCGTGCACCACATCGCGGGCGACGGTTCGTCGATCGGCCCGCTGGCCCGCGATCTGATGACCGCGTATGTGGCACGCTGTGCCGGACAGGCGCCGAACTGGGCGCCGCTGCCGGTGCAGTACGCCGACTACAGCATCTGGCAGCGCGAACTGCTCGGTGCCGAGGACGATCCGGAATCCTTGGTGGCCAAGCAGATCGGGTACTGGCAGCAGGAACTGGCCGGATTGCCCGAACAACTCGATCTGCCCTCGGACCGGCCGCGGCCACTGCTGCGGTCCTTCGCCGGTGGCCAGGTGTCGGTGCAGATCGACGCCGAAACCCATAGCGCGCTGGCCGAAGTGGCGCGGGCTCGAGGTGCGACGGTGTACATGGTCGTGCACACCGCACTCGCCGTACTGCTGGCGCGGCTGTCCGGGACCAACGACATCGCCATCGGTACGCCGACCGCCGGGCGCGGCGATGCCGCGCTCGACGACCTCATCGGCATGTTCATCAATACCCTGGTGTTCCGGACCCGATACGACGGCGGCGCGAGTTTCAGCGAACTGCTCACGCGCCAGCGGGAAACCGATCTGCAGGCGTTCGCGAATTCGGACGTGCCGTTCGAGCGGCTGGTCACTGTGCTGAACCCGGTGCGCTCGCCCGCGCGGCATCCGCTGTACCAGGTGGGGCTGACGTTCCAGAACCTGGATCGCGTCGCACTGGAACTGCCGGGGCTGACCGTCGCGAGCCTGGATATCGGCGTCGAGGTATCGCAGTTCGATCTGCACTGGTATATCGGCGACGTCTACGACGAGACGGGCACGCCGCTGGGTATCGGCGGTATGGTCACCTACGCCGCCGATATGTTCGACCCCGCCACCGTGCAGGTCTTTGTGGACCGGTTCGCGCGCTTGCTCACCGCCATCGCCGGCGATCCCGATGTGGTGCTGGGCGAGATCGACCTGACCGATGCGACCGAACGCGCCGAGCTGCTGTCGGATGCGGCCGCCACCGCGCACCCGGTATTGGCGGATTACCTGCTGACCGGCTATCGCCGTGCCGTGGCGACGACACCGGATGCGGTGGCCGTCGTCCACGACGAGATCGCCTGGACCTATCGGGAATTCGATGAGCGCGTCAACCGGCTCGCCAGATATCTGATCGCGCAGGGCGTCGGCCCCGAATCCGTGGTGGCGCTGGGGATACCGCGTTCACCGCAGCTGGTCGCCGCGATGTACGCGGTGCTGACCGCGGGCGGCGCGTATCTGCCGCTGGATCTCGACCATCCGGCCGACCGGATCGGATACATGGTGGCGACGGCCGAGCCGGTCTGCGTGCTGACGACCAACGGCAATTCGGTACCCGTCACGGGAGTTCCCGTGCTCGATATCGACGCCCTCGAGCTGTCGGAATACTCCGGCGCACCGGTCGCTTCCAGCGAGCTGCGTGCGCCGCTGCGCGCCGATCATCCGGCGTATGTGCTGTTCACCTCCGGTTCGACCGGTCGGCCGAAGGGCGTCATGGTCGCGCACGGCGCGATCACCAACCAGATCGAATGGATGGTGGCGGAATACGGGTTCGGTCCCGAAGATGTCTACCTGCAGAAGACGGCGACGACCTTCGATGTATCGCTGTGGGGTTACTTCGCCCCGCTGTGGGTCGGCGCGCGGCTGGTGCTCGCCGCACCGCATGGGCAGCGTGATCCGGGCTATATCGCCGAGCTGATCGCGACCCACCAGGTGACGGTCACCGATTTCGTTCCGTCGGTGCTCCAGGTCTTCCTGGCCGCCGCCCAGGCGTCGCAATTGGCTTCGCTGCGTGCGGTTTTCGTCATCGGTGAGGCCCTGCCGCCCACCACCGTCGCCGATTTCGCCGCGCTCTCGGATGCTGGACTGCACAACCTGTACGGTCCCACCGAGGCGGCGGTCTCGGTGACCTATCGGCCCGCGACCATCGACGACCGTCTGACGGTGCCGATCGGTGTGGCGCTGTGGAACACCCGCACCTACGTCCTGGATTCCCGGCTGCACCTGGTGCCCGCCGGTGTCGTCGGCGAATTGTATTTGGCGGGAGACCAGTTGGCTCGCGGCTACCTCGGCCGTGCCGATCTGACCTCGGATCGGTTCGTCGCCGATCCGTACGGCCCGCCCGGTGCCCGGATGTACCGCACCGGTGACCTCGTGCGCCGCCGCGCCGACGGGGTACTGGAATATCTGGGGCGCACGGACTTCCAGGCGAAGATCCGTGGCCACCGGGTCGAGCTCGGTGAGATCGAGGCCGCGCTCCTGGCGGATCCGTCCGTTGCCCAGGCGGTCGTCGTGGTGGCGAAATCGGAGACCGGCGATCAGTTGGTCGCCTATGTGGTGCCGGTAACCGAGCTGGAGGCCGATACTCTGCGCGAATCGCTGTCACACGTGCTTCCGGGCTATATGGTGCCCTCGGCCATCATGGTGCTCGAATCCTTCCCGGTGAACAGCAGCGGCAAACTGGATCGGGCCGCGCTGCCGCGGCCGATCCTGCGCGCCCGCGAGTACGTGGCGCCGGCGACCGATACCGAACACGCAGTCGCCGAGGTGTTCGCCGAAGTGCTCGGCATCGCCAGGGCCGGAGCCGAGGACGATTTCTTCGATCTCGGCGGTACCTCGCTGCTCGCCTTCACCTTGCAGCGCGCACTGGCCGCCCGGCTCGGTATCGACGTGCCGATGGCGGCGCTGTTCACCGCGCCCACCGTGCGCGGCCTGGCCACCCGCCTCGACAATCCGGACGAGCCCATGGCCGTGGTACCGGGTACCGACGTCGCGACGATCACCACCGATGCGGTACTCGAACCGGAGATCGATGGTGCCGGTCGCGCACCGGCTCGGGCCGAGGCCCCGCGCGACGTACTGCTCACCGGCGCAACCGGATTCGTCGGCGTACATCTGCTCCGGGAACTGCTGTCCAGCACCGGGGCGACGGTCTGGTGCCTGGTGCGCGGCGACGATAGCGAGCGCGCCTACAAGCGGATTCGCGACGCCATGCAGCTGTACCGGATCTGGGACGATGCCTATCAGGGGCGGATCGTCGCTGTCGCAGGTGATCTGGCCGCACCCGGACTCGGACTCGACCAGGCCGACTATGCCCGGCTCGCGGAGCAGATCGACACGATCTACCACAACGGTGCTCGGGTCAATCACATCGAGCCCTACGCGCGATTGCGGGCCGCCAATGTGTCGGGCACGCGTGAGGTGTTGCGGCTGGCGACAACCGGTCGGATCAAGCCGGTGCACTTCGTCTCCACGGTCAACGCCGTGATTCCGAACGCGCCGGCACCGGATTTCATCGGCCGCGAGGATATGCAACTGCGTGTCGACGAGGTATCCACGAACGGTTATGTGGCGAGTAAGTGGGTGGCCGAGCAACTGATCCGCCAGGCCGGTGCCCGCGGGGTGCCGGTGAGCATCTACCGTCCCGGAACCGTATGCGGTGATCCGCGAGTCGGGGTGAACAGCGTCGACGACTCGTTCTGGAACATGATCCGGGCGGCCGCCATTCTCGGACTCGCCCCGGAGATCGGCGACGCAACCATGTCGTTGGTGCCGGTGAATTATGTGGTGGGCGCGATCGTCGCGCTGGCGGATCAGCCGCCGGTCGGTGCGGCGTATCACCTGGTGAACACCCTGCCGGTGGCGATCGGGGATATCTTCGAAGCGCTGCGCCGGCACGGGATTCCGGTCGAGATCGCATCGATCGAGGAGATCGCGACAAAACTGGCCGAGGAAGCGGCGGCGCGCGATGCGACCGGCGACGATTCGCTGGTGCGCGCCGCCTTGGTCAGTGGCAACTACGGCGGGCCCGCGGCCGCCGTCGACGACATCAACACCCGAATCGAATTGGCGCAGTATGGAATCCATTGCCCGCCGGTCGATGCCGAGGCGTTGGATGCCTATGTGCGATCCTTCATGGATGCGGGTTTCTTCCCCGCCCCGAGTGACGTTCAGCTGTAGAGAGGAAAGTATGACCGCCGACGCCCAGCCCCGTCCCGCCGCCGCTTCGGGCACCTTCGCCCTCGGTGGTGACCTACCGGTCCAGCGCCTGGGCTACGGCACAATGCAGCTGCCCGGTCCCGGTGTGTGGGGCGACCCGAAGGATCCGGACGAGGCCGTGCGCGTCCTGCGCCGCGCCGTCGAACTCGGTATCACCCTCATCGATACCGCCGACTCCTACGGTCCGTTCGTCGCCGAAACACTCATCCGCCAGGCCCTGCACCCGTACCCCGACGACCTGGTCATCGCGACCAAAGCCGGGCTGGCCCGGCCCCGTCCCGGTGAGTGGGTCCCCAACGGGCGCCCCGAATATCTGCGCCAGCAGCTGGAATTGAGCCTGCGTCATCTGGGCGTCGAGCGCATCGATCTCTTTCAGCTGCACCGGATCGACCCGCAGGTGCCGCTCGCCGATCAACTCGGTGAGCTCGCAGCGCTGCAGCAAGAGGGCAAGATCCGCCATATCGGCCTGTCCGAGGTGACCGTCGGGCAGCTCGAGAAGGCCCGCAAGATCGTCGATATCGTCTCGGTTCAGAACCAGTACAACCTCGCCAACCGCAGTGCCGAGGACCTGCTCGATTACGCCGAGGCGAACAACATCGCCTTTATCCCGTGGTTCCCCATGGCCACCGGCGATCTCGCCCGTCCGGGTGGTCCGCTGGACGCCCTGGTGCGCGCGGACGCCAGCCCGTCCCAACTCGCGCTCGCCTGGCTGCTGCGCCGCTCGCCGGTCATCCTGCCCATTCCCGGCACCTCCAGCGTGGCGCATCTCGAGGAGAACACCGCCGCCGCCACCATCACCCTCACCGACGACGAATTCGCCGCCCTGTCCGCGGTGAGCACCCCGGCGTCGGGTGGTGCCCGCGGTTGGCGTTCCCTGCTGCCGAAAGTGTCCCGCGGCTGAGGAAGCGCTCTGGGTCCCCGGCGATGCGGCCGGGGGCCCGGGAGTTGGATCGGTCGCGCCGACACCCGGTGATGTGGATTCCGGCGGACATGCCGGCCCATGCCGGATGGCGTAGTGCGGCAATCGGATCGACGAGAGCAGCAAGATGTATGAAGCACAGATGGTGGCCAATGACGCCGCCTATTACTACTTGTCCCGCTCGGGCCGGGTTACCGACTGGCCGATGTGGTGGGTATTCGACAACGGCGACACACCGCTGACCGCCGCCGATATCGCCGACCACTTCGGTCCGCGGGCCGAACTGCTCGAACCGCTGCGGCGTCGGATCCAGGAGGTGCCTGGCGGGCTCGGGCACCCGTTCTGGGTGATCGACGACAGTCCGATCGACACCCACATCATCACTCATGATGCGGCGCAATGGGATTGGGTGCAGTGCCAGGATGAGATCGGGCGCATTCTGGCGCGGCCGCTGGATGCTCGCGTCAGTGCCTGGCAGCTGCACGTATTTCCGAACGTGACCGGTATCGCGACGACGAGCGGCGTAGGCACCGTTGTGCTGATGCATATCAGCCATGCGCTGATGGCGGGTCCCGCCATGACATCGCTGTCGGAGGCGTTGTTCGCCTCGGTGCCGTTGCGCATCGAGGGGCAAGGTCCCGCGACGCAACGCCCGCGCCCGGCGCTCGCCGCTGTCGCCGGTGCACTGCGCTGGCCGTTGCAGGCGCTGCGTTTCAACGTCCGTGTCCGGCGTGAGATGCGCCGGATCGCCCGCGAAAACGATGACGGCGGGCCGAAAGTGCCACCGGTCGCCGCCACCCGGCTCAATCGCCGGATCGGCCCGGGACGTGCCATGCGGACGATTCCATTGGAACTGAGCGTTGTCCGTGTACCGGGAATCACGGTGACGGCCGTCGGGCTGACGGCGATATCCCGTGCGATGCAGCGCTATCTCGAAAAGCGGGAAGGGTCGTGTCCCGACGATCTCGCGGTACTGGTGACCGTCGCGGTGCCTGACGCGCCGGTGATGGGTGTCAATTACGTCGGCGCCGACGCGGTCGCGCTGGCTGCGACGGAACCCGATCTCGCCGCTCGTGCGCGCGCGATCGACAGCACACTTCGGGTGCGCAAGCATTCGCCGTCGGCGCGCCGGGAACTCAATCGACTCGCGCTCATCGACCTGCTGCCCAGCCGCACCTACCGAACGCGATTCGGTACGCTCGCGCCCGCAGATCCGGACACCCCGGCCTACGCACACACCATCCTGACCAGCATCCGATGCGAGCCGACCACCGAATGGTCACTGTCGGGCAAGCCATTTCGCTGCGCGGGCATGCTGCCACCGGTATATCCGGAAATCGGATTGGCGCATTCGTTCGTCGGCGCGGGCGACAGCTTCACCGTATCCGTGGCATGTGATCCCGATATCGTCCCGGATCTCGACGACTACTGCGACATCCTGCGGGAGTCGTGTCAGGAAGTTACGGCTGCCCTCGGTGACCCGCGGTAACGCTGTTACCAGGCCACCGGCAGGGCCAGCGGTCCGCGCACCAGCAGACCGCTCTTCCAGGGCACCTCGTCGATCGGTACGGCGAGGTGCAGGGTCGGGAACCGGCGCAGTAG
>NZ_JBFANN010000091.1:0-10725 GCF_040674855.1 Nocardia sp. NPDC049707
ATCGGGATGCAAAGTCCCGATAACTTCGAGAAGTCACTCCGCGCGGCCGCCTGAAGCTGCATAAACCCCCTGTCCACCGTTTGAGGGAAACCTCAGTGAACGCACCCCACCTCGTCGCCCTGGTCCGCGCCGGGGCCCGCTTCGAACGCGGGCACCTCATCGAAAGTCCCAAGAGCAACGCAGCGTGAACTACTCCTCACCCGCTTGATCTACCTCGACTCATCCCCTACGGACTTTTCGAGAAGCGTGAACGACTTGGGCGTACCGCCCGGCTGCGGCTTACCCTCCTTGCGTCCCATAACCCGATAGCCGGCGTTGAGGTAGTACGCACTCAGACGGGCGTTGGTAGCCAGGCAGTCCAGACGAACCAACGGTCGTCCCGCCTCGGCCACGCGGCGCTCCGCGACCCGCAGAAGCTCCCGCCCTGTCCCGGGCGGGACTCTCCTGCGGTCCACCATCAGCCGGTGCACGTAGCCAGCCGTCGGCGGCTGAGGTCCCCAAGCGTCCTCGTCCTCCCACCAGAGCTCCCAGGCCCCGACCACACGATCGGCAACCTCCGCGAGCCATACCTCCCCGCTCTCCATGATCCGGCGGAAGTGGCCCTCGCCCAGCTCACCAGGCTGCCACTGACCAGTGACGCCTTGGGCAAGCATCCAGCGCGCCGCGTCGTCGCGTAGACGCACGACGGCGGCAAGATCGGCGTCGTCAGCGAGACGGAAGCGTAGATCGTTCACGCCGTGATCTTCGTACAGGCGTCCGCCTCCGCATCGATCGGCTGCAAGGAGGCTTCCCTGGAAGAAGCACAGCACCCATCGCCGCATGAGCGAGCTCAATTGATCGCTGAGTAGCCGGAGGGGGTCTCACCCTCCGGCCCTCGCAGAACCGTGCGTAAATCTCTCGATTTACACGGCTCGTGTCGTTCTGATCACCAGACGCTGGGCATGGACGGAATCCACTGCCAGTGCGCGAAGAACCGGGGACGCAGCGCCACCGCTTTCTCCCACGCCTTCAGGGCCTTCTTCCGCCCGCGCAGCCGCCCGTACTTGTTGCGCAGCCACCGCATCAGGTAGGCGTTGATGCGTCCCAGGAGGGGATACAGCACCGACCGGTAATACTTCCCGTAGTACTGCATCCAGCCCCGCACGATCGGATTGATCCACCGTGCAAGGTCTTTCTCGGTGAGGCTGGTGCATCGGTGCAGTCGCCACGACCGCACCTGCGCGCCCATCTTCTTGATCGCGTCCCTGCTGGCGGCCGGGTTGAACCCGAGCATCAGTTTCCCCGACCTCAACCGCACCCGGCGCGGACGAAAATCGAACCCCAAGAACGTAAACGACGTGTGCGCATACTCACCGCGCCGTCGCCCGTCCTTGCAGTACACGATCCGCGTCTTGTCCGGATGCAGTTCCAACCCGACCTCGCTCATCCGCACCCGCAGCGCCGCCAGGACCTTCTCGGCCTCGGCGAGGCTATTGCAGTGCAGGACAGCATCATCGGCATAGCGTTCGAACCGGACACCCGGATGTTCCCGGGTCATCCACACGTCGAACGCGTAGTGCAGAAACAGGTTCGCGAGCACAGGAGAAATTGCCGACCCCTGCGGGGTTCCGTTCTCCCGCACCACCACGGCGCCATCGGGATACTGCACCGGCGCGGCAAGCCACCGCTTCACATACAGCATCACCCACGGCAGGTCGCAGACCGCCGCCACCGCCTTGCAGACCAGGTCCCACCGGACGCTGTCGAAGAACGAGCGGATATCGAACTCGATCACCCAATCGTGCATCCAGCAGCGTTCCCGGCAGACCCCGACCGCATCCAGCGCGGAACGATTCGGCCGATAACCGAAGGAATCCGGATGAAAGACCCGTTCGGCTCTCTCCTCCAGCACCCCGGCCACCACCGTCTGCGCGACCCGATCGGCCACGGTCGGCACCCCCAACATCCGGGTGCCTCGTCCTGGGCCTTTCGGAATCTCGACCGCACGCACCGGCGGCGGGAAGTAGCTGCCCGAAGACAGCCGATTCCAGACCTTATACAGGTTGCCCTTCAGGTCTTCCTCGAACTCCCCGAGCGTCACCTCGTCCACCCCGGGCGCGCCCCGGTTGGCCCTCACCTTCTCATATGCCTCCCAGACAGCCCGCTTCGAAATCTCGAACGGCTTGTCCGGCAACTTCAACGCATTCACGCGACTCCTCCCGAACCCCAACGGGTTTCGGTTGATCGGACGAACACCGCCACGAACGACCCGGCCCCTTCGCTCCGCTCCCGTTACAGGAGCTTCACCACTACTACGAGCCGGTCCGCCGGCGCACCCGACGACGGTACTCAACCCCTCGCGGTCTTGGGCCGCTTGGAGCGCTCCCTGTCCCCCGGCCTCGGCCGGAGTGTGTCCGGGACACGCCTTCTCCAGTTCCGCGCAGAAGCAGCAGATCGGACTCACGTCGCCTGAATGCCGGACACCACCTGGCCAGTCGGCAGGCTCCCGCCAGGCTCTTCCCGAAACACCTGTGACGCTTCGGTTTTGATGTCGTCTTCGTCAATTTCGACACGTCATCAGCGATTCGCTCACGCTCGTCTTCCCGATCCCCACCTGACGCCTCTCACGACGCCTTTTCCCTCATCGTTCACCACGACGGTCTTCAGCCAACGCAGCATGAGGCGGTTTGAAGCCTCCCCCTGCAGGGCGGCTCCGAAGGGCCATACCTTCATCTCCCACGCAGCACCGCTCCAGATCGGTTCTCCTACAACACCTCTCCTTCGCGTCCAGGACACAACACAGGAATTGACAATTACTCGGCGCGATCCCTCCATCCGATCTAACCACTAGGGAACACCCGCTCGTACCGCCTATCGCGCGTTCAGGCCATCAGAATCGCGGACAGCTGGCCGGACGACAACCCCGCCGAGTGAGCCGCCACGCTCCCCCGAAAAGTGTTGAGCAGGTCAGCGTCTCGGTCATGGGCCAAGATAAAGGCGCTCGCATGGCAGGCGCGGGTAGCCGCGGGTATCACCGAGGTCTACGGTGACGGCGTCGACGTAGTGCTGCGCCTGGTGATCCCGCATGAAGATCAACGCTGCGGTGAGGCAGGCGGCGAAGTCGAATCGGGCACCGTGGAGGAACACGCTCAGATGTACATCCGGCTCTCCTGGGTGCGGAGATATGTTCTTGCTCATGACTTCTCGTTATCGACAACGCTGATCGACTCGGCATCTATTGCGTCTCCTTCGGTCGTGTCGTCGTAGTCGGTGCACCAACCGTCTTCGCCGACCACGGTGATTCCGTTCGCGGTGTGGCAGAGTGTGACGCTATCGACCGGGGCGAGTGCCAATTTCTCTGGCGTACGCTCGTGGAAGATTGCGCGCAAGGCCGCCGCGGACGGCGCTATCTCGGCCTTATGGTGTCGTTCAACCTCACTCATGGCGCACAACTCCGATGGCGGTGGGCGCGAAGTCCGCCCGGTCATCGACAATCCGCACGCCGACCCACGGGCACGGCTGCGGGTTCGCCATGATCGGCGCGTGATCGGCAATACGGTCGTCGGCTATCGGAACCATGCCCATGCACAGTCGCGACGGGCACGCCACCGATACCAACTTCCCGGTGCTGGCGCTGAATATTGCTGCGCCGCACAGGGATAACTTGATCCATGGTCCACATGTGCACTCAGGCATCGGCCGTCCTCCGTCGCATCGGCTGCCCTGAGCACGCGCGGATCGCATCGACGATCACGAGGCCGGACGGCCGGAACGTGCATCGGGGTGGTTGAACCCAGCGCCGGAACTCCACACAGTGATCGACCGGAGACGGGAGGGCGATGGTGCCGCCGGTGCGTACGACAGAGACGTCGAGGCGGAACATTTCCGCGAACAGGCGCACGTCATCGGGGATGTCCGGTCGCACCAGGTAGGTCCAGCGGCCCGAACGCGGATGCGACAGAATCGGACCAATATCCGAATCATGTTGTCGCATACGCGATTTGACGGCTCGTCCGAGATGGCCGGGCATGATGAGCGCCCAAACATGTTCGGCTTTCATGATGATTCGCCCGAGGTGCGGCGGGTCGACGGTGGCGGGCAGGTCGCACACCCGCCGGTAGTAGTGGCAGCGGGAAACGGGGGTGTCGCCAAAAGCTATGTGGTCCATCGGTTTTAGACCTCTGCTGACGTTGGAGTGGCTTGGGTGCGCCCGGCCCCTGAAAACTCCTGGGAGTAGGAAGCTCTCTCCGGGCGCGTATTCAGAACACCACTCGACGCGCCGAAGCTCTACGGTTCAGCGGGAACTTTTCAACGAAAACCAGCAAAGTTCCACCGCGGCTGTCAGTCTGGTTCCAATCACAACCGGATTCTTGGAGGGGCAAGACAGATGGCTACTGGTTCCACGCTGCCGAGGCGTTTGCTGGGGCGCGAACTCAATGACCTGCGGCAGAACGCTGGCATAACCATGGACGTGGCCAAGAAGGCCATCTCCGTTGGTAAGCAAACGATTTGGCGGATGGAGACCGGACAACCGGTGCGCCTGCGACTCATCGATATCGAAAGGCTGTGCCAGGTCTACGGGGCAACCGAGGAGAAGACCCAAGTCCTACTCGGGCTGACCGAGGAAGCGCAGGGCAAAGGATGGTGGCATGCCTATGGCGACGCCATCCCCAAGCACTTCGATCTCTTCGTCGGACTCGAACAGGCAGCCCATCGGCTGACCACGTACCAATCGGCCCTCATCCCCGGTCTGTTGCAGATACCCGAATACCGCCGCGCGGTGCTTTGGGAGGAGTTCCCGAACGTCGAAACGGCGGAGATAGAACGGCGTGTGGAGCTGTGGTCGCGGCGGCAAGCTCGAGTCACTGATGATGAGAATCCGATCAAGTTGGATGTCATTCTGGACGAGTTGCCGTTGCGCCGACCGATCGGGGGACCTGCCGTGATGACGGCCCAGCTACGACACCTTGCAGAGGTCAGTCGGTTGGACAATGTGTCGGTTCGGGTCGTTCCAGCTTCGGCAGGCACGCACGCGGGACTCTTGGTCGGTACGTTCGTCCTGCTCGAATTCCCGAAACATCCGACAGCCCACCTCACCGAACCGCCGATCGTCTACGTCCAGGGGTATACCGGCGCGCTGTACCTCGAGAAACCTGAGGAAGTACAGCAGTACCAGGACGCATACACTCGGCTACAGCGTTCGGCATTGGATGAGGTCGCGAGTCGACGGCTCATTCTCGAGATTGCAGAGGAGTTGACCCGGTGAGTGTTGATATGTCGGGGGCACGGTGGTTCAAGAGCAGTCGCAGCAGCGGCAGCCAGGACTGTGTAGAGGTCGCCTTTGTCGATAGCGGCATGGTCGGGGTCCGGGACTCCAAGAATCCGGCTGGCCCAGCGCTTGTCTTCACGCCTTCAGAGTGGGATGCCTTCACCGCTGGCGTGCACGACGGCGAGTTCGACCGGCCGTAACCGCTACCTCGACAACAAGAAGGCCCTCTAGCCGACGCTCGGTCAGAGGGCCTTCTTGCGGTCTGTGTGAGTGAAATCGAGTGCGCGCGTGGCGATATCGAGGACACCGTGGTTCGCTCGCTCATGACTGCGCCTCGCTGGCGCTCGCAAAGACCTTCCCTATGGGGGATACGATCGATCTCGTCCGTTATTCGACGAGCATGCGCCTGATGGATTCGCCACCCTTCGTATGATGCAGGCGGCCGAAGCGGCTGTCGAGGAGGCTGGCCATGGCGTCGGCAGCGCCGGTATAAGCGTCTTCGACCGTAGCCGCGCGATGGGTTACGGCGACCGGAGGCTGACCGGAAATGCGGGCCTCCAATACACATTGCTTATCGTCCGGACCGCCTTTCTGGGCATTCAGATCGGTCAGATGGACTTCGAGCCGGGTGATCTGCTCGGCGAAGCGGTCGAGTATCGAGGAAAGCGTCGATTCCACACGCTCGGCCAGCGATGCGCCACCGTGGATATTGCTGCCGGTATTGACCTGAATCTGCACGAGCATCTCCAATCTGATAGCTGCGGACAGCGCTGTCCGCGTACGGCTACCGACTCACTGAATGCGAACTCAGCAATCCGTCGGCAATGCCGACACTACCCGCGCGGATGTGTGCTCAGCAGATTCCCAGGTTCAGACCGCGCGCTGTTCCGCGCTCGTTATCGGCCGTCGTGAGGGGCCGAGAACTGGGCGCGATCGCCATGGGAACGAGCCGATGGCCGCCACCGCGAACAGGGCGACGGTCAGCCAGCCGAACCAGTCGCCGAATCGGCCATAGATGGTCTTGTCCGATTCCAGCGGGATGGTGGCGACCACCGATCGGGTGACCGTGATATCGGTCCGGGCCGACGCCAGGATATGGCCGCGGGAATCGCTGGCCACGAGTTCGCCGAGTTGAGGTGCGCGTGCGATGCCGACACCGGATTCGATGCCGCGCATGACGGCCATGCGGCTGTGCAGCCAATGGTCGTCGGTGAAGTCGAGGGCCGGGACCAGTAGCAGTAACGCCCCACGGTTCCGGTTCTCGCGCACCAGATCCGGACCATCCAGGTCGAAACACACTGCCAGCGCCCAGGGTTCGCCCGGAATGCGCTGCCAGGCGGTGCCCGGTTCGAGGTCGTCCTCCAGGCCGGGGACCAAGCGGTGCTTGGCGTATTCGAGTCCCGACGGATAGTCGATGGCGGCGTTGACACTGGTTCCGCCCGCGGTTTTCACTAATCCCGCGACGACGTGGATACCGCGCCTGGTAGCGACCTCGGTGAGCGGCCCGGCCAGCATCGGCAACGTCGATTCGTCGGCCTTCCATGCCTTTTCGGGCAAGACGACGACCTGCGCACCCTGATCGGCGAGCCTGTCGATCTCGCGGACGGCGCGGGCGACCATATCGCGACCGTCCGCCGAGTCCACCGGAACATATTCCGGCGGTTGGGAAACCGCGAGCAGACCGACGCGCACCGTATCCCGCTCCGGCGCACCGGCAAGGTGCCACCATCCGAACGCACCAACCGCGACAAATAGCAGGGTGGTCGCGCTCGCGATCCTGAACCGTTGTGCGCCAATAACTTCGGGAGCCGCCAGTACGGCTACCGTCGCCGGCACCAGCATGATGAGAAATGCGATTCCCCACGGACCGGTCACCGCCGCCGTCTGCATCAGCGGCAGCAGGTCGAATTGACTGTAAGCGATGCTCCACCACGCACCGAACTGCCCGGCGAGCGATACCGCGAACTCGAACGTCACCCACCCGGTCGGCAGGGCGAGCACCGCGAGCCCGAGACGCCCACGCAGCATCAATGCACGCGTCATCGTCACCAATCCGCCGAATACCACGGCGGTTGCGCCCAGCAGCAGCAGCGTGACGAGTACCGGTTGCTCGATCGTGTCTATGAAGTACGGCCAATACCGCAATCCGCTCCCACACCATGCCAGCAATCCCGCAAGGAACGACGTGCCCGCACCAACCCGTGGAGCTATCAGCAGCACCGGCAGCGGCGCGAGAAATAACAGACCGGGCAGCGGATGTAGGCCGGTGCCGAGATACCACAGCAACGCCGACACCAGAGCCGCGGCCAGGATCAGATAACGCTTCATCGAGAGCTCCACATTCGATCGGATGCTCTGATGGTCCCCGCGCTGACTTCTCCCGCACATCGCCTGCACGAGCGAATCCCACCTCACCCCTGAGCGCGAGTCGGCCCGGCGCTGTTCCACGGCCACAACGAAGTTCGGATGTGCGGACACGAACAGCAGAGCCCTATTCGGGCAATCGAGAGCGGCGGCTGCGACGTGATTTGCAACGGGCGGGTTCAGGCTGGGCGGCCGGGGATTACGAGGCCCGCTTCGTAGGCGAATACCACAGCCTGAACGCGGTCGCGCAGCCCCAACTTGGTAAGCACCGAGCTGACATGGGATTTCACCGTGTGCTCGCTGACGACGAGAGTGGCGGCGAGTTCGGCGTTGGAGAGGCCGCGGGCCAGGTTGCGGAGGATATCGCGTTCACGTTCGGTCAGTTCGTCGAGTTGGCGCATCAAGTCGGGGCGGGGCTGACCGCGTTGGGCCAGGTCGGCGATGAGGCGACGCGTCACGGCGGGCGCGAGCAGTGCGTCGCCCGCCGCGACTACGCGCACGGCCTCGATCAGTTGTTCGCGGCGCACATCCTTCAGCAGGAAGCCGCTGGCCCCGGCGCGCAGCGCGGCGTAGACGTATTCGTCCAGGTCGAACATGGTCAGAACCAACACCTTCGCACTGGTCTCGGCGCAGATGCGGGCGGTCGCGGCGACACCGTCCAGGCGTGGCATCCGCACATCCATGACCACAACGTCGGGTGCCAGTTCCAGCGCCCGCTCGACGGCTTCGAGCCCATCGACAGCCTCACCGACCACGGTGATATCGGGCTGGGTGTCCAGGATCAGCCGGAAACCGGCGCGGAACAGGTCCTGGTCGTCGACGACGAGCACACGCATGCTCAATTCTCCTGTGCGATAGGAAGTTCAGCGGTGACTTCGAAGCCTCGGGTCGGGCGCGCGGACGATGAACGCCCGTACTGCAGCCGCCCGCCCGCGCTGGTGACGCGCTCGCGCATCCCGATCAGTCCATGCCCCAGAGCGGAGCCGATCCCCACCGCGCGTCCTGCGCCGACCGAAGCTCCTGTGCCGGCCGCTGATGCAGGACCATCATCGGATACCCGCACCGTCAGCCGATCCTCGGACCACCGCAACGACACTCGCACATCAGTGGCCCCGGCATGCTTCATCGTATTCGTCAATGCCTCCTGCACCACCCGATACGCGGTGACCCCGATATCACCGGAAACCACACGGCGCTCACCGAATTCGTCGAGCGATACGGCCAACCCACTGCGCCGCGAGATCGCCACCAGATCAGGAATCGCCTCGATCCCGGGCTGATGCGGCAAATCATCGGTGCCGCGCAAAGCCCCGAGACTGCGGCGAAGCTGTCGCACCGCTTCGCGACCGGTGTCGGCGATGCCCGCGAAGGTCGCATCGGCGCGATCCGGATCGGTGCGGGTGAGCAGCGGGCCGGTCTCGGCTTGCACGATCATCAGCCCGACCGAATGGCCGACGATATCGTGCATATCCCGAGCAATGCGCAGCCGTTCCCGATCAACCGCGGCGACCCGCTCCTCCTCGAGCCGCCGCGCCCGCTCCTGCAACATCTCGATCTGGAGCCGCCGCGCCCGCACACCGGTACCGAGCGCCCACGCCGTCACGAACGACATGGCCGCATAGCCATAGGAATCCGGACTCTCGTTCGGAACGATCAGGGAGAACAGGATTCCGATACTCACGGTGATCAGCGCGAACCGCCGCGACCGAGACGCACTGTAGGCCGCGATTGTGTAAACGCAGACGATGGTTCCATACGGCAAGACGGGCATGGCATGCAAGCAGGCCAGCACCGTGATCGCGGGCCCGACCACGAGCAGCACCAGAATCGGCGCGCGCCGCCGCCACAGCACCGGCGCGGACGCGAGCACACAGCAGACGACCACCCACCACGGCGCCCGCGTCACGATCGCGGGTCCAACACTGGCCACCATGACCGCAACGGCCAGCAGGATATCTACCGCACCTGACGGCAACGCGCGCAGTCGTTTCGATGCCCAGGACGCGGCATCCGCTGCGGTCCGAGCAAGTACACCAGGAGAACTCATAGCAAATCCAGTGTCTCCCGCAAGCGGACCAACTCGCCTCCCGCCCCCGGATGATGTACCCCTCATCCTCGCGAGCGAGGCCGATTCACAGCGAACGCGCGTCGATCATCCAGATCTGACATGCTGCGCGGCAAGTTCGCGGTGCGGCACAGTGACAGTTATGGGCGAGCTGGACGCAGCGTGGCGGTCTGTGCGCGATCTGCTCGGGGCGGCAGCCAAGGACGCCAGCGCCGCAGCCGCCAGGGGGCCCACGCAAGCCGCCCACGGCATTAGCGAGGCCGTTGCCAGGGCTGTGGAGTCCGATGCGGCAAATGCACCGGCTTTAGCGGCCGCATTCTCCGACCTGCCCAGCGGGATCGCCACCACCGCAAGGTCTTCCACCTACGTACGCGGCCGCGATCTGATCGACGAGGTGGACTACAGCGCACTGCGGCGGACGGGGGGAACCAGGTCCTTGGGGAACTACCCGACGTTCGAAAGGATCCAGCAGCTACAAGGATTCGACGGCCCTGCCACCATCGCCACAGTGCACGAGGTCGACGCGGCGGTCGCGGCGGGCGGGCCGCGGTTGTTCCGTGGGTTCGAGGAGGATCGCTACCTCGAGGCCTTCGTCGCAGGCCCGGTGCGACCTGGCGGCGGTCCCACCGGATCAGGGACGTATGTCACGCCGCTGGAGAAGGTCGCACTCCACTACACCGATCCCACACGCAGACAGGACCTCGCCACCCGGCAGTCCCGGATGCTGCGGATGGCACTACGCCCCGACGCCAAGAAAATCACTCTGCGCGCACTCGAGTCCGACCGTACCCACACCCTGGCGCAACTCGAGCGTGAACTACGGGCCACGCGCAATATAGCCAACCCCACGTCCGAGGAGACGGCCCGCTACCATGCGCTACTGGACAAGCAGCTGGCGTTGACCGACATCGTCCAATACGGTGCCCTGCGCGGCTGGGACGCCATCGACGGATCCCCTGCGTGTCAGGCTGAGTTGAGTCCACCGGTTCACAGCAAATCGGCCTGACGCGGGGCGAGATTCGGATCGACGTTTTCATGACCAGTACGA
>NZ_JBFANN010000092.1:0-9784 GCF_040674855.1 Nocardia sp. NPDC049707
ACAGCCTTGGCCTTGGTCACTTCGTCGTACTTCGATGGCATGGTCTACCCATCCTCCTCAAGAAAGAAGGTGAGCACCAAACCCGGGGTGATTCACCTCTGTGCCTTACTCCCAGGCCTGCCCGTGCCCGGGACAAGGGAGCCGCACACGTCCAGCCGTGCAGCCTGCCCGCCTATCCCCCTGCATCCCCACCTCCGGGTCGTGTGTGCGATCGACCCGTATGTCTGAGGGTGGGCCGCCAGACCCAGGGGGAGGGCCGCACCCCCACGGTGCAGCCACTGGCCGACAACGCACCCAAGCTCATCGGTAGCGAAGTTCTGGGGCGCTATTGCCCTTCGTCTGACTCGACGGAGGTTCAGGACGTTGCCGTCTGAAGAGTGCCGCCAAGGCGTGAATAATCTCAGCCCGCCTCTCGGGCGGTGCACCCCGAAGGGCAACGATACTAACGATGACCAGCGCTAAGGCGAACGAGCCACTTCCGGACGCGGCCGTAATCGCAAGTGCGACGCTGATATCCATCTATGCCGACCTTCCCAGGCCGAGAGGGCAGCAGACCCTAGCTCGACCAGTAGTACTGGTTGAACCAAGGTCCAGACCCCGACTTGGCAGGACTTTGATCGGTGGTACAGCAACATTCCGTAGCAGGCGGACCGCGCTCGCTGGCAACAGTCGGTGGGCTCAATCCCACGATGCTCTCCGACTACGCGGCTCGCGGGGCGATACTACGCGGTGAGGCTTCAAGGCGCGCTGAGCCAGTCGCCAGTCTCATAAACGATCCCTTGTTGCGACTGAGACCGGCATCGGCCGGTCGTTCGTTGTCCTTGAGAAACAGAATCCGGATTTGTCTTGAAAACCCGTCTCAAAACTATAGTCTCAAAACTATCGGGTCGATGGGATTATGAGACAGGCGGGGCAATGACAGTCATCGGGTACGCACGAGTCAGCACCACCGACCAAGACCCCCGGTTGCAACTGGACGCACTCGAAGCCGCTGGAGCTTCCCGCGTCTTCACCGACCATGGCGTCTCGGGCGCGAAGACCGAACGGCCTGAGCTGGATGCGTGCCTGGATCATCTCCGCAAAGGTGACGTGCTTACGGTGTGGAAGCTGGACCGGCTCGGCCGCAACACCGTTCATGTGTTGCAGCTCATCGAGCAACTGACCGAACGTGGTATCGGTTTCCGGTCCGTCGCCGAAGGTCTGCACACAGACGGACCGATGGGTAAGGCAATGCTCACCATCATGGCCGCATTCGCTCAGCTCGAACGGGACACGATGATCGAACGCACTCGTGCCGGACTGGCCGCAGCAGCGGCCAATGGCCGCAAGGGTGGTCGCCCCCGGAAGGTTGACGACGTGGACGCGGCCAAGGCGCGAGACCTCAAAGCAAAGGGCATCACTGCCCCGGATATCGCAAAGATGCTCGGCTGTTCACGCGCCACTGTGTACCGCTATCTGTCCGGCGCGTAGACACATGCCCAGCACGGAGGTAGCCGAGCGGCTGGAGCCCCTGCGTGGCAGGTCGGGAGCTTTGGGTGCTCTTGGGGATTTATAGCCGGACTCCGTAGTCGCCCAACTGGTTTGAATATGTGCCGACGTCTGCCGTACGATCACGCCATCGGATTCATCGCCTTGCACACGCAGGGATCGGAGAGCGGATCGGCTCGCTCTCCACAGACAAAATTGCTATGAATGCATAACGAACACCATCAAGATCCGCTGTAGCCGGGGCTGGAACTTGGTTCAACCAGACATCTGATCTGGTCGAGCTGAGTCCGCCCGCTGCCTCTCTCGATCAGAGGGAGGGCAAAGGATCTGAATGGACTGGGTACCAGTCGTGTTGGGCATTCCTATCACTATTGTCGGCGTCTCAGCAGTTGTCGGTCGGGTGATCATCACCATCTACGCGCTTCGCGGAACCAATCCCGAAGACCGGCCGAGGATCATCCAAGCGCTTGGCAAGATGTTCCGCGAGACGCGGCCCGAGCTGCCTTCACGTCGAAGGAACGACGACGACACACGCTCGGAGCCCCTGTGATCAACTCCGAACATTAGTCCCGAAACAGACAAGGCCCACGGCGAAACCGGGGCCTTTTTCGTTCCTAAGCGACGAGAACCAGTCAATCCATACAAGGGGGTCACCCCGGGACGCCGACGCGGCCCGGGTTACCGACGCCGACTAGCCGATGTGGTTAAGCAAACCTGCCTGCCGCAACATCTCTTGTTCGTCCTCCCGCTGCTGACGCTCATGTTCCTCAACGGGAGGCTCGAACTCCGAATCGTCGTCGTCCGGTGCAACCGCTTGGCGAGCGCCTGCTAAACCGAGCGCGGTACGGAACCCTTCCCGGTTCCGTTCGTTCTGCTCAGCCTGCTGTATCGCCCGGTCTATGGTCCCCAACTCGATAGCCAACTCATCCAAACGGCGCGAGTCCCCATCGGCCTCCCACCGAACACCGGTCTTCACAGCCAACCCGTGCTTTTCCAGCACGGTCAGGTGACGGTCAACGGTTCGACGTTTCCCGTCCACAGCTTCGGCTACCTCCTGCGCCGTCACCGGACGGCCCAGGTTCCGCAAGATCAAACACGTCTGCCCTCGGCTCTTGTCGAGTCCAGAACCATTCCGGAAAGCCGGGTGCATCATCACCCGGTCATCGTCGAGTTGGTCATTAGCATCGCATATAGTTCCTTTATCTATATGGGGGACGAACCCACTCCGGATGCGGATTCTGTGCTTGTTCCTGCTCCTCTGGCGTAAGCGGCCGATTTATCCGCTCTGTGCGATTCTTTTCGTATGCATCTTTCGGTACGTTGAAACGTTCCGGCAACTCGCCTGGAACATAGAGCCCGCAATTCACAGGGTTCACGCTGTGGATATACATCCGGATACCGGCCTTCAGTAACAGCCCTCGACGTTCCTCCGGATCCATGCGTTGGTATGCATCAGCGTAGGTTTCACCGGTCGGTTCCTCTATGTACTGCGCTTCGCGGTGCGGAAGCGACTGGAGTAGTTTCCGTTTCTCGACAAGTGTGGCAAGACGCTCACGGTAATCGTCTTGTCCACCTTCGTAGTCGTAGAAGCCAAGGTCGAATTCGTCTCGAATGCTCGTCATGGCTCGGGTCACCGTATCTAGTTCGTCGGTGTGATCTTCACCCGGAATGAACTTGCGTTCCGTAACCGGCAGGTCTGAGAGTTCATCTAATATCCGGCTGTCCAAGATTTCTTGTATGGCCGATTCAAGGAACGTATGCCCAGGGCACTTGGGCTTACCGGCTTTAGGGACGCACCGGTAATAAGAATATTTCTTGCCGTTCGGGTTCGAGTTCACGACTCGATACAACCTGTGCTCGCACCCGCCACAGTAAACGATTCCGAGCAATGGAGCGGCACCGTGAGACCGTTCACGGGTGCGGGAACGATCTCGGAGTATTTCCTGAATCTGTGACCACTCGTCATCCGTGAATATCCCCTTGGAGGTGTATCGGATAGGCATACCATCAGCTGCACGGGCAAGCCTTCGCTCCTTAACGGAGCGGCCGACCAGCTTGTAACCTTGGGTGGCGGGAGACTTCAGGATTTTCCCAACACTCGATTGATTCCAAACATCGGACACCTTAGTTTTCCGGCTGACACCTTCTTTGTGGTAGTACCGGGCGGGAGTAGGGAACCCGTCCGTTGTGAGCCTTGCGGCTATCTCCCACTGGGATTTCCTTTGAAGGGTCATTTCGCCCATGATTCGCACAGCCCTAGACGAAGCAGGGTCAATCTCCAGGGTCTTACCGGCTCGTGGGTGATCAACGATTCGGTAACCGTACGGTGGTTGTCCGCCGGGCCAGCGGTCCATTTTTCTCAGTGCGGTGTGTGAGTCTTTTACACGGGTGGACAACGTGCCCGCTTCGAGTTCTCCGAGTGCGGCGATAATCGCCACCATCGCTTTGCCGAACGGTGTGGATAGGTCGAAACCTTCGGTAGCCGAGACCAACGACTTGCCGTTGTCCTCGCACCAGGACAACAGGTCGGCAAGGTCCTTGGATGACCGGACCAGCCGGTCAAGCCTCCACACCACGATCACGTCGAACTCATGGGCTCGGTTCTTGAGCCAGTTGCCCAGTTCCGGCCGGTCGAACGGTGAATACTTGGTGGCAGACACGTCAAGGTCGGTTGCTGTCCCAGCTTCGAGCCATCCGCGTGCACGCACTGTGTTGCGACCGTGCTTGAGTTGTCTGGCTGGTGACGTAGATTCGTCTGTCATGACGGATAGCCGCGCGACTAGCAACGCGCGTAGTTGGGGTTGCATCTCGGTTCCCTCCCTGGTCATGGGTGATTCTAGCGGCTGGAGAACCGAGTCGATCCGATCGTGCATCGATTACCACCTGGCCCGCGGTGGGGTGGCGACCAGGGCGAAGCGGGCCGTGGTCGAACGCGCCGCCACCTACGCCGAGCGCTGGTCCGACCACGCGCCCGTCACGGTGCAGTACCGATAAAGTTCGCGACATGGCAGTGCTGGAGATCGGGATCGCATGAATATTTCTTCGCCGCGGGTTCGCGCCTTCGCCGGGCTCGGTGTGGCCCTCCTGGCATTGGTGATCGCACTGCTCGCCTCGCGCGGCGGCGGGGACAGCAAGCCGACCGCTGCCTCGGTCACCTCCACCTCGCGCAGCGCCAGCGTGGTGGTTCCGGCGCGCGGCCCGGATGTGCCCACCACATCCACCGTTCGCGCCCCCGGTGTTCCGGACCGCGCCTACGCGACCCTGGCCGAAATCGATGCGGGCCGCTGGCCGGATTCGGCGAACGCGCCCGGTACCAAGGGCGGTGACCGCTGGATGAACCGCGCGGGCACCCTGCCTGCCAAGGATTCGGCGGGCAAAGCCATCACCTACCAGGAATGGGATGTGAATCCGAAGCAGCCCAACCGTTCCCGCGATGCCGAACGCATCGTCACCGGTAGCGATCGTTCCGCTTGGTACACCGGTGACCACTACGAAACCTTCACGAGGATGCGCTGATGACAGTTCCGTTGTCGCAGTTCCTTGCCCGCCCCGAGGCCCGGCGCTCCACCGACGCGGCGGCTTCGGCGCTGGTACTCGGCGCCCTACCCGTGGACGCCCCGACGCTCAGCGGCGTCCGCTACGACGCACCCGTCGACTACGCGGTACGGGAACTGCGCGGACCCAAAATGCGGACCACCGCACGCGTTTTCGATGAATTCGCGGCCGCGTTCCAATTCCCGTACTACTTCGGCGCGAATAAGGACGCCTTCGACGAATGCCTGCGCGATCTCGATGACTTTGTCGGCCCCGCCGCCGGATACGTTGCCGTGATCCGCGATTCGGCCGATCTGCTGATCGACGAACTGGAAGAACGCGGGTGGTTCGCCGAAGCCATGCGTGACGCCGCCGACTACTGGTCCACCAAGGGCCTGGCCTTCCGAGTCGTGCTGCAAGGCGAACCCTCCGACCCCGAGATCGTCCGCCTGAGCCCGTAGCCCCGTCAGGTGAGGCGGCGGGCGAGGTCCTCGCCGAGCAGTACGAAGACGTCGGTGGTGTGGTCGATCAGTTCGTCGCGGGTGAGGGTGAGGTCGTCCTGTAACCAGGCGGTAAGGGTTTGGACCAAGCCGCCGACCAGGTAGGTGGCGCGAAAGTCGATGGCGGGATCGGGCTTCGGGTCGGTGATGCCGTAGAAGTCGATGCCCTCGGCGGCGACCAGGCTGGCGAAGGCCCGCACCGTCTGGTTGGTGCGGGCGCGGAGTTCCGGCGTCGCCATGCCGGCGACCAGCGCGACGTGCGCCTTGCGCGGATCGTCCGTGAGCAGATGAATCCCCGCCGAGATCGCGGCATGCGCCTTGGCCCGGGTGTCGGCGGGTGCGGTCTGCAGCGCACCGATGATCGCCCCGGCCAGTTCCTCCGCGATCCGATCGATGAGCGCGGCGAGCACCGCGTCGCGGCTGTCGAAGCTTTCGTAGTAGTAGCGCTCGTTGAGGCCGGCCTGCGCGCACAGCCCTGAGACGGTGAGCTTGGCGATGCCCTGAGTGCCGATGATCTCCAGCGCGGCATCGAGCAGCGTGGCGCGTCGCTGCGCGCGGCGTTCGTCCGCGGAGACGCCGCCATAGGTCCGTTTCGCCGACCCACTCGTCGTCCGATCGGATTCGCGTCGCGATGCGGATCCGATCGTCGCCCGACCACCACCCCTCACGGAATCGCTTCGCGATGCGTTCATGTGGCGATTCTGGCATGGCTGTGGTTCCGGTCGACCGGATCGTGGTCGGGAGCATGGACACGATCTGGCAGAGGATATTGCCAGATCGCGGAATCTGGGGAATTCTATTGCCAGATACTGTGCACCCCGGCCTCCGGGGCGACGGGTCACGATGCCCGACGGCACGCGCTCAACGAGGAGGCAGCAATGTCCCAACCCGGCTACTTCGCCGATAATTCGATGGCAAGACGGGTCATGAGCAAGCGTGCGGTGGGCCTCACCTACGGTCAGCGCGCTCTGGTGATCGGCGCGGCGAATCCGCTGCTCTACGTCGGAACCGCCGAGAACACCGAGCATCGGATGACCCCGTACACGCGGGTCGCGTTGACCGGCAAGCTGTTCGAGGCCGTCTTCCTCGGCAGTAAGGACGAGGCGGATCGCGCGCTCGCCTTCACCGCCAAGAAGCATGCGAAGGTCGTCGGCGAACTGCCCGAGGACGCGGGTTCGCACCATCCGGCGGGCACCGGCTATTCCGCCCTCGACCCGCATCTGATGTACATGACCATGGCCTTCACCTTCGACTCGGCCGAAGCAATGCACGATCTGCTGGTCCGTCCGCTGACCGACGGCGAACGCGAGGGCCTGTACCAGGACCATGTCCGCTTCGGCGAACTGTTCGGCATGCCACGCGAGGCCGCGCCCGGCAGCTATCCGCTGTTCCGCAAATCCTTCGACGACTACCTCGCCTCGGACGAATTGTTCCTGACCGATGAGGCCCGGCTGGTCGGTTCGTATCTGGCCGGTCAGCGCGTGCCCTACCCGCAGCGCACGCCGATACGTCAGGCCGTCGACGCGTTCTACCTGCTGGTGCAGGGCAGTCTGCCGACCCGGATCCGCGAGATGTACGGCATGCGCTGGGGGCTGACCGAGCAACTCGCGTTCCACGCGCTCGCGCAGGGCGTGCGCACTGCGCATATCGCACCGCCGCTGCTGCCACCGGTGCTACGCGGGACGCTGGCGGGGCGGAGCGCGCCGCTCTACAAGTTATTGTCCAAGCGTGAACGCGAACTGCACAGCACCGGCCGTCCGAGCATGCCCGGTGTCGACCCGCACAACTGGGCGGCGCGAAATTCCGCGTGACCTGCCCTCGGCGTGAGCGACGGGCCCGGAGGCGGTGGCGGAGTGTGACTGTGGTGGGACTCGCGAACGCCGTCGATCGAATACCGCGTGAGCGACCAGCCCGGAGCGGTAACAGGGTGTAACTGTCGAGGGACCCGCGATCGCAGTCGATCGAATAAGGCATGCGAAGATCGGGGCATGTCCAGTCCTGCTCAGGCGAACCCGGCCGCCGAACGCAAACAGCGGGTGCTGTCCGGGATCCAGCCCACCAGCGCGTCCTTCCATCTCGGCAACTACCTTGGGGCGCTGCAGTACTGGGTGACCATGCAGGACGACTACGACGCGCTCTACTTCATCCCGAATATGCACGCGATCACCGTGCCGCAGGATCCGAAGGAACTGCGCGCTCGTACCAAGGCGGCGGCCGCGCAGTTGCTCGCGCTCGGCATCGACCCCAAGCGCTCCACACTCTTCGTGCAGAGCCAGGTGCCCGAGCATGCCGAGCTGACCTGGGTGCTCAGCTGCATCACCGGATTCGGCGAGGCCAGCCGGATGACCCAGTTCAAGGACAAGTCGGTCAAACAGGGCGCGGAGAATGCCAGCGCCGGACTGTTCACCTATCCGGTGCTGATGGCCGCGGACATTCTGCTCTACCGTGCGCATCAGGTGCCGGTCGGCGAGGATCAGCGCCAGCATCTGGAGTTGACCCGAAATCTGGCCCAGCGCTTCAACACTCGGTTCAAGAAGACATTCGTGGTGCCGGAGGCGCATATCGTCAAGGGCACCGCGAAGATCTACGACCTGCAGGATCCGACGTCGAAGATGAGCAAGTCGGCCTCCAGCGACGCCGGTCTGATCAACCTGCTCGACGATCCGAAGATCTCCGCCAAGAAGATTCGCTCCGCGGTCACCGATACCGAGCGGGAAATCCGCTACGACCCGGAAGCCAAGCCGGGTGTCAGCAATCTGCTGGTGATCCTGAGTTCACTGAGCGGCACCCCGATCGTGACGTTGGAACGCGACTATGCCGGCAAGGGTTACGGCGATCTGAAGTCCGACGTCGCCGACGCGCTGACCGAATTTGTCACCCCGCTACGGGCGAAGGTGCAAGAGTATTTGGCAGATCAGGGCGAGCTCGACCGCATCCTCGACGCAGGTGCCGAGCGGGCGCGCGAGATTGCCGGCAACACCCTCGCACAGGTATACGACCGGGTGGGCTTCCTGGCTCACTAGGTGTGATGCCTGCGAGGTCTCGTGAAGGGGCTGGAAGGTGCAGGTGATCGACAACATCAAGGCCGGGCTCGAACATCGGATCCAGTCGCGGCCATGGCTGGATCACCTGATCCGCGCGGGCGGAAGGTATGAGCGGCAACGCGGTGATTACTACGCGGCCGGGATCACATATTTCACGGTGCTGTCGCTGTTTCCGCTGTTGATGGTCGCCTTCGCGGTCGCGGGATTCGTGCTGTCGGGTCATCCGGATCTGCTCACCGATCTGCAGCACAAGATCATCGAGAACCTTCCCGGCTCGCTCGGCGACCAGCTCAATGACTTGATCGTCAAGGCGATTCGATCGCGCGGCACGGTCGGCACGCTGGGTCTGCTCGTCGGTGCCTACACCGGACTCGGCTGGATGGCGAACCTGCGGGCGGCATTGACCGAACAGTGGGAACAACAGAGTCCGAAAGGCAATTGGTTGTTCACCAAGCTCTCCGACCTCGGCGCGCTGATCGGACTCGCCTTGGCCTTCATCGTCTCGATCAGCCTGTCCGCGCTGGCGTCGAGCACGCTCGGTGCGCGGCTGCTGATCAAGCTGCACCTGTCGGAGTTGCCCGGCGCGCGGCAGTTGCTGGTGCTCATTTCGATACTGCTCGGATTCTTCGCCTCCTGGGCCGTGTTCGCCTGGATGATCGCGCGCCTGCCCCGCGAGCCGGTGACTCTTCGCAGTGCCGCGAGGGCAGCGGCGCTGGCCGCGCTGGTCTTCGAGATCTTCAAATACGTCGCATCGTTCTACCTGCAAAGGGTGCTGACCAGCCCCGCCGGCGCGACCTTCGGCTCCGTCATCGGCCTGATGGTGTTCAGCTACATCACCTATCGAATCCTGCTGTTCGCAACCGCCTGGGCCGCAACGGCATCGGAGAACGAGCCGGAAGCCGAAATCCCCCCACCCGACCACGCCGTAATCAAGCCACGCATGAGCACACCTGGTCTCTCGATGGGTGCGGGAGCCGCTTATTTCGGTGCGGGTGCCCTTGCGGCGCTTGTACTTTCGGGGTTGCGTCGACGCTGACACCGAGTGGTGTGAGTCGCTGGCCCGGATAGATCCGTAGGCAACCCTGTTACTCGTAAGAGTTGTTCGGTTCGCCAGCTGGACAGCTGAATCACCCCGGGTTTGGTGCTCACCTTCTTTCTTGAGGAGGATGGGTAGACCATGCCATCGAAGTACGACGAAGTGACCAAGGCCAAGGCTGT
>NZ_JBFANN010000093.1:0-9711 GCF_040674855.1 Nocardia sp. NPDC049707
GGTGGAACAGCGACCTCAGCAATCACTGAACTACCAGGAGTTCACTCAAATCTCGAGCGTCACACACGCGCAGCCGGAGTTCTCAGACGCTCACTCAGCGAGATCCTCAAGTTGAACTGGGTGGGTTCGGCAGCCATCCAACAGAGCCGCCACTGCCTCAGCGCGATCTACCGAACCAGGTTTGTCGGAGTTCAGGGGTGCCCGGAGCTCAAGGCTGTTCAGCAGGTCGATCGCGAGCCCAGCGTCGATACGAGAATTTTCTGCATTGACGGCGAAGCGATGGGCAAGTGTCGACAAGACTGCCACCGCTTGTTCTGGCTGCGGCAGGAGAGACGGCGTGCGCATGGCTCCGACGAGGTGACGGACCAACCGCTGCTCAGGCCACATCCCCGTCGGGCGGTCGGTGCGCCCCACTGTCGGCCACAGCGGTTTCAGGTCGTTGCTGTCATCGACCATGGACACCAGTCGGGCCGCGAAGGCCAACGACGCCAGAGTGTGTTCGGACTCGACGATCGTCAGACACAAGGACCAGAACAGATCGGAACCACTTTGCTGCCAGAGCATTTCGACCAGGATCTCGACACTGGGTCGTGCCGTGAGAGGCAGAACGGGATCCTCATCGAGCAGGCCGAGTAGGTGAGGTGGATCGATCGGGTCGAACAATACATAGATGGCGGCAGCGTAATCGAAGAGAATGTTGTGGGAGAACGCGAGAACACGGCGGCCTCCGGGCAGCGACGGTTCGATCGCGAGGACGTTCTCACTGAGCATCGATGTCACCGCCCCGCTGTCGGTTCCTGCGATGATTGGTTCTGCTTCGAGGACTCGCAGCAGTCGCGTGGATACCATCGCTCGGCAGATACTTGCGAGTACAGCGTCACGGGCGGTGACATCGTCGCTGCGCACACGATGCGCCCAATACGCATCGAGCAACCCGACCCGACTACGGATGCCGAGCAGACGCGCCCGTTCAGCACTCGATGAGTGATCGGTGATGCGTATCGCGATCCGTAGGTTGAACGGATTCCGGAGCAAGTTCTGCAAGCGCGAGGACGCCTCCCGCCACAGCGTGTCGAGGGGCGGGGTCATGGCGGTACTGAGTTCGACGTCGGTGAAGTCACCGACCACGATGTGGCGAACATCGGACAGTTGAGGATCCCGCTGGCTACTCGCTGATGACAGTGGTGCACCGGCGAAGGCTTGGCGGATTTGCTGATTGTGACGGGCGTCGAATGTCCGAACCGTCGCCACGATTTGCCATCGGGTACCGGCAAGGGCCGGCACGATCGAAGTGAGGACTTCACGGTCGTCGGCACCACGCAGCGCATCGACACCGTCGATCACGAGCAGTGCAGGCGCGCCGGTCCACTCTCGGAGGATCGTGCTCAATGGCGCATCCAGCTGCAACCGATTGCAACCGACCATATCGACAGCACGAAGAACAACGACCTCTTGGCGACTTCTGCGGTCACTCGCGAACGATGCCACCACTGCGGATTTGCCTGCACCCGCGTCTCCGACGATCAACAGGTTGTGGTCGTCGACATGGGCGGCCACGGTGGCACTTACGTCCCGTCGAATGTGTATCCCCGCAGAGATCGGCAGAGAAGAATCCGACAACAGCACCTCCAGGTTGGAGATCGATATGTCGCGGAGCTTGACTATCTCTGCGGCAAACCGAATCGGCGGCTCCAGGAAGATGTGTGCATGGGAAAGCGCTCGTTCCAACGCCGAGCGATCGCGCCACTGCCGCTTCTCCGCCGCAGTGTGTCCTTCCCCAACCAGGACACTCCACGCCGATGTGAGGTCGGTTCCAGTCGGCAACACTCTCGACAGATGCGAGATCGCCGCCGCATGTGCAGGTTCACCATCCTGCAAGGCGAGGGTGATGACCCGCACAGCGCGTAGGAAGTCACGGATCTGCTCGTGCGATGGTTCGCCGTTGCCCTTCGCCGCCCATAGGCGCCGCACATGAGCTACAACGACTTTCAACGCGTGGTCTTCTGGTTTGGTCAGTTCATGCCCGAGAGCGGTGCCAGGCGGCTGCGATGCTGTCCTGGCTACCGCCGCGGAAAGAGCGTCCCGGACTGTGGAGGGCGCTGAACTGTCAGTACAAATCACCAGTACGTCCCGTTCAGGGGCAAAGGCCCGTTCAGTGCCGTCCTCGACCGAAAAACGGCCGCTCAGATATTGAGCGACCAGTTGATCGAGCGCCTTACCGAGATCGCTCGTCTCGGTCTCGCCGAGCGACAGGCCCGCTTTGGCTTGAAACAGCGCGAACCCGCCGAGGTCGGTCCGCACGGCGACGTCATCGACATGGAACCCGGTCTGCGCGCCGACTTGAACAACTCTGCCTGCCACAAGTCTGGGGTCGAGCAGCGGAACCTCAACCACCATCGCGGTAGCCGCCCACGCGAACACACGATCCTGAAGCCCGCCACCAACAGCGTCACCGGCACCACCAGCCGACGCTCGGGACGTCACCGTGCATCACCACAACAGAACGTCGCTTGCTGCGAATTCACCGCCCTAGACTAGCGTTATGGCCCGATACTTGTAATCAGTTGCCCACCAGCGCCTCACGCCACGGAGTGCGGATTTGCGGACGGATGACGTCCTGCGAGGTTCGTGGGCGCAGAACGACCCTATGGTCGCAGGACGACTGGTGTGGACCTCACCGGCGTGGTCGGAGATTGACCCGAGTGCGCATCTGCGCGTCGGACCTCGGCCGCTGGTGGCGCTCCGACTGAGCCATTGACCGAGTCGGTTGGACCTCACGAAAACTGCTGGCGGTCCAGAGGAGTATGGACAGCATGACCGACACCGATCTAGGAGCCTTGTCCAGCGAGACTCTCGATCTCGACTCTGGTGATGTTGCAGGCCAGATGGATCTTGGCGACCTCGTCGATGAGGATGTCCCCAGTCCGCCGGCGCGCTACGTCTTCGACGCGGCTGACGTTCCGGCCGCGGCCCGCGTCCTGGACCACGCCTTCAAGGACCTCCTTGTCGGTGCCGACGGGTGGGGCGCTGTTGAGCGCGGAGTCAAGGAACTCGGTGTCGCACTACCTGATTCGTGTCAGCGGGCCCTTACTCTGCTCTCTTGCCGGCCTCTGAAGCAGAATGTAGGACTCGCGGGTGCGGAGCTCGCCGTCGATGCTGCTTCCCTCTCCACGCTCTGGCCCCGCGTCGCTGACGTCACCGACGACGAAGTCACCCTGTGGACAGCCTTGGCCGACGCGGTCACGGTTCCGGCAGCTCATGCTCGTCTGGCGGATCTGCTGTTCGCCAGGAAGGTCCCGAAAGCTGGTGGGTATGGGCGACGAGCGGCCCAGGCGTACATCGATGCCGTCGATCGCCACGAGATCGACACCCGCACTGCCGTTTATCTGCTGCGCGGATGGACGTTGGCGCGACGACTCAAGGACCTGGGCCTGGAAAACTCTGCACTGGACGTGATGATCGACCATGTCGACGTCCTCATGGAGAACCGCAATCGGTCCATGCCCGGCGCGATGTATCCGTTGCTGCGGGTGCTGTGCGAGAAGCCACAGGACTCCTCCCGTGTCGAAGACCTGCGGCGCTACGTCAACTTGGTGCTGAAGACTCTCGCTGCCTCCGAAACCCGGGAACACCTCATTGCTGAGGTCGCCCGGCTGCGCCGAAAATTGCTCGGGTCCGGGAAGTTGACGCAGGAACTGCGCGACGTACATGCTGACGAAGTCGCTGGGCTGTACCGGCAAGCACACGATGCCCCTAACCTCGCGGTGCGCTTCATTCATCTCGAGACTGCGGCAAAAGTCGCGACCGCCCGTGGCCTGCACGAGGAGGCGAAGAAGTTCGTCGCGGAGATGGAGGTGATCAACCTCGACGACATCGGCATGGAGGTGATCAGGACATCGAGCTCGATTCCGACCTGGGTGATCGAATCCCACCTCGACCCGTATACCGAGGCATCGGACTGGCGCACGGGCATCAGACTGTTCTGCACCGACCCTTGCGCACCGACCGGCCGAATTCAGGATCACCGCGCACTCGCCGCGACAATGGGCAAAGACCTGCTGCGTCTGCCCACCGTGCTCATCAGGAACGGGATGCCCCGCTACACCCTGAGTACTGACGAGGAGCAGGACAAGGAGGATGTGGCTCGAAGTGCCGGGATCCAGGCCGACTTGTACGGCGGAGTTCTGGTCGATGCCCTCCAGCGCATCAGCCAGCGATACGGTGTCCCCGCCGTCGATGAACTCACCGCTGTGTTCCTCGAGTTGGGTGCCGTCGATCCGCGGCTTGCCCGTAGCCTGGCCAAGGGCTTCGGGTACTTCTGGGCCCGAGACTACGAAGCCGTCGCAGGGATCGTGATCCCGAAAATTGAAGCCGCTGCTCGTGCCCTGCTTCGCGAACTTGATGAAGGCATCTATCAGGTACAAGCGGCCAAGAATCCCGGTAATTACCCGTACCTCCCCGTCCTCCTTGACGAGCTGGAAAAGCTTGCACTGGACGAGGATTGGGCATACTTTCTGCACTGGCAGTTGCTCGGGCCGATCGGACTCAACCTGCGCAACGAGTACGCGCACGGATTCATCGACGATGTCGGTCCGATACAGGCGGCGATGCTGCTGCGGGCCGCGGGGATGCTCATTACCGCGGCGCCGATTGCCGACAATTCGGGTCGTCGCATCGAGGTAGTGGCCACGGCCCCTCTACCGCCGGGACGCGACCGGATCCTCGACGCCGTGCTCGCGAGGACCAGTCGGACCGCATCTCGAATCTTCATCGCAACGGAAGGCATCCGCAGAAAACTGCGGGCGCGGCACCTGCCGGAAACGTAACCGGTCAACACGGGATCCGGTGCCCAATGGATGGGCGCCGGTGGGCGATTCGTCCACCGGTGCCCGCTCGATCATCGGCTACTTACGGACGTCCGAGGGTGTCCAGCTATTCTGGGTTTGTATGCGTGTGACCTTCGGGCTGGGTGAGACCCGTCGAGGTCGGCGTGTGGGTGGGGAACCCCAAGCTGACGGTTTGGGTTATCCGGGTCAGTCGCTGCGCGTCAGATCGCTTGTCGCGTAGGCATTCCAGGGTGCGGTCGATACCCTCGATCTCGCCGAGCCAGCCTTGAGCGGTGGCGCGGCGTCTGCGATCTTCCAGCTCGGCTTCGAGCTGGTCGAGTCGCCCCAGCATGCTGGGGTTCACATGGAGTTGGCTACATCTCAAGCATGCTTCTCTGAACTAGACCATCGCCCTGACCTACTGCAGTCGCCTTGGGCCCGCCGCTCACGCGTTCGGCTCTCGCTGCTAGATGCGAGGCGCTTGACCTTCACGTGGCGTGAGGCTGCATAGTCGGTGCTGTGGAGGAGCACCTGACCGTGGGACGTGTCGCCAAGTTGGCGGGTGTGAGCGTCCGCACGCTGCATCACTACGACGAGGTCGGGCTGGTCCGGCCGTTGGCGCGGACTGCAGCCGGGTATCGGGCCTACTCGCCCGGCGATGTGGAACGACTGCGCGAGGTACTTGCCTACCGACAACTGGGCTTCGGGTTGCGGGAGGTTGCGGAGCTGGTTGGCGACCCGTCCACCGACGCGATCGCGCACCTGCGCCGACTGCGCGGCCTGCTGCTGGAACGGCGCGATCGCACCGATGCCATGGTGGCCGCCATCGATAGAGAACTGGACGCACGGGCGAAGGGAGTCAAGATGACGCCGGAGGAGCAATTGGAGATGCTCGGCGCACGGCTGTACGACGCGATCGGTGGCGCTTACACCGCGACGCGGCGGACCGACGCGCGGATCGCGGCGCAGATCTGGGAGGCGCTCGGGGATGCACAGACGGTGCTGAACGTCGGGGCTGGCACCGGATCCTACGAGCCTTATGATCGGGATGTGACCGCGGTGGAGCCATCGGCGGTCATGCGGGCGCAGCGGCCTGCTGGCATGGCACCGTGTGTGGCTGGCGCCGCCGAGAGCCTGCCGTTCGGCGACCAGTCCTTCGACGCGGCGATGGCCGTCTCCACCGTCCATCACTGGCGTGACCCGATCGGCGGGCTGCGCGAGATGCGGCGCGTGGCGCGCCGCGTGGTGGTGCTGACTTTCGACGCCTGCGAGCCCGGATGGCAGGATCGGTTCTGGCTGACTCGCGACTACTTGCCTGAGTTCGGCGACCTCCTCGCAGACTTTCCATCGCTTGCCGGCATGGCCGACGCAATCGGCGCTATCGCGGAGCCGGTGGCCATTCCGTGGGACTGCGCTGATGGTCTGTTCGAGGCGTACTGGCGCCGTCCCAGGGCGTATTTGGAGGATCATGTTCGCCGTGCAGTGTCGGTCTGGACGAGGGTCGGACCGGAGGCCGAGCGCCGGGCGGTAGGAAGCCTCAGCGAGGATCTCGCCTCGGGCCGGTGGGGCGAGCGCAACCGCGACCTCGCCGACCTCGACGCGGCAGATCTCGGTCTCCGCTTGCTCATAGCCTGAACCGCGTCGCGTTCTCAGCATCGCGGGCCCCGGGATTTTCTGTTGCAGAAGCCTTTCCGGAGATCGAGCCGAACGTGGGTATGCCGAGTTGGGTGCCGGCTGCATGTCGCCGGAGCGTGGCATCGATCTGGGCGAGCTTGTCTTTGACGCCGCTGTAGCTGACCTGCAGGCCCTCGACTTCGCCGAGCCAGCCTTCGCGTTTGGCCTCGATGATGCGGGCTTCGAGGTTGTCGCGTATCTCTTCGAGCCTGGCTCGTTGGGCCGGGTCCGGTCTCAGGAGTGAACACCGGACACATGCGTGCTCATGAATACAGGGAGTCGAAAAAGCTCGCGCGCAGGTCCCGACCGACACCTTCCGCTTCTCGAAGTGGGACAGGAATGCGTCCCACTCTTCGTCGGTCGGAGTGCGATATTCTTCGGCGGGCCGAACGGACCGGCGGCGCGCGATGAAAGTCCGGTGCGCTTCAATGGTTTCGGCAGGGTAGACGGCCTTGTAGCCCATGGTCGTGTCGATGCTCTTGTGCCCGCAGATGACCTGTGCGATGTGTGGTGGCAGGCCGTTCACGATGGCGTCGGTGACGAAGATCCTGCTTGTCTCCGCGGTGGCCGTGTGCGGTCGGGTGCGTGTGGCTATTGAGCAGCTTGGCGGCAGTGGGCTGCCTCTGCCACTCCGATGACAGCGCGTGTTGCATTGCAGCCCTGGTGAAGTGACCGAGGTCACGCTTCGACGAGGTGGGACTGGCTCACCGATTGGCATGGATGGGCCTCCTGTTGGGCTGTCCGAGGATCGTTCGACGTATGTCCTGCGGGTGGTGAAGTATGAGGTGTGCTTGTTCGCCAGCTGACCGCCCGCGATCATGGATTGATCGATGCTGCGGTGCGGAGGTTCCGTGGTGTTGCGGTCGAAGACCATGCGCCGTTCTTGGAGGATCCGGCGACGATCGCCTTCGTCGCCTTCGTCGCCTTGGAAGGCCGCGAGGTCATTGGGTGGGTGTGGGGAATGCGGCAACCACGCGTATCCGAGCTTCGGGCCTCCGTGTGAGTTGCGTGACTTACCCGGTGTCGCGACGCGGTGCTTCTCGCCTTGACGGCGACCGACGTAGCGCCAGCCGCCGCCATCGGGGATGTTCCCGAGCTTCTTCACGTCCACGTGCACAAGCGATCCCGGGTGGTCGTGCTCGTACCTCCGGATGGTTTCACCAGTCGCGCGATCGACGTAGGCAAGTCGGTTCAGTCGCGCTGATCGCAGGATTCGGTGCACTGTCGACGGGGCGATGTCGAGTCTCGTGGCGAGTTGGACCGGCCCTTCTCGCAGACGCAGTCGCAGGCTGACGCACCTCTTCGTTACGGTCTTGGGTGTCTTGGTCGGAGACCTCCGCGGCCGTGAGGATCGGTCCTGCATGGACTCGCCTGCAAGGTAGCGGTCGACCCACCTCTTCACGGTCGGCCAGGACACCTGGAATCGGGCCGCTACTTCGCTGATTGGCCAGCCGTCGTCAACGACGAGTCGAGCGACTTTCATACGGTGGCGCGGGGTGAGGACGGCGTTCGGATGTGACATTTCTGCGCTCCTGGACGGGGTGAAGGGCCGACCATCGTGGGCGGGTTCACGCGGTCGTCGCAACACTCTCGATTGAGAGGTTGCGGCGACTGTGTCGTTTTCAGAGGATGTTGATCGTTTCGGCGAGCAGTTGGTCCGGTTGGTCGATGCCGGAGTCCCGGTGGGAGAGTCAGCCGATTCGCTGGGGATCACGCGTAGCCGCGCTTACGCGATCGTGCGGGCGGTCCGAGGATCGGCTGGCAGCCCGCGTGTCCGGCGACCGGCGCCGGATCCGGTGCTGGTGGTGTCGGTGTTCGACAAGACCGGTTCGGTGAACCAGGCCGCGAAAGCGGTGGGGGTATCGCATTCGGTCGCTCGCCGGATCTTGGTCGAGGCTGGTTTGGTCAGCGCCGTGAGAGCGGTTCGAGGGAAATCCGAGGCCAAACAGCGGTTTCTCGAGTTGGTGGCGGCGGGCTGGTCCTCGGCGCGTGCCGCGCGTGAGGTCGGGGTCCATGCGCGTACCGCCGATGATTGGCGTGCCGGTGTGCGGAAGACGGGGAACAAGCGGGTCTACCGCGATGGCACTGTCGCCGATTACCGCACTGGTGTCACCGCCCGCTACAAACAGTCGGTGAGCACCGCTGTCACTGCTGAACCCGCCGCGATCGGGGCCCGCTACCTGTGTCTGGCAGATCGTATCGCGATCGCCGACGGGCTGGCGGTGAAGATGACATTGACCGCGATCGCGGCGGGGATCGGTAAGGACAAGTCGACGGTGTCGCGGGAAGTCCGCGCTCACCGGGTCCAGGGCCGCTACCTGCCGTATCGGGCGCACGAGGCTGCCGCGGCGGCGCGAGCGCGCCCGAAGGAGTCCAAACTGGTGACCAACAAGGCCTTGCGGGCCGAGGTCGCCGATCGGCTGCGGCAACGGTACTCGCCCGAGCAAATCGCGGGCAGGCTCGTCAAGGACTTTCCCGACGACGAAAGCATGCGGGTGAGCCACGAAACGATCTACCAGGCACTGTATTTCCAAGTCCGTGGCGGGCTCAAACGTGAAGTGGCCCAAGCACTTCGAACGGGAAGAACTCGCCGCAAACCCCATCGCGCGCCCGATCAACGCAACCCGCGGTTCGTCGATGACATGGTCATGATCAGCGACCGGCCCGCCGAGGCCGATGACCGGGCC
This sequence comes from Nocardia sp. NPDC049707, assembly GCF_040674855.1. NCBI lineage: Bacteria > Bacillati > Actinomycetota > Actinomycetes > Mycobacteriales > Nocardiaceae > Nocardia > Nocardia sp. NPDC049707. The sequence continues at coordinate 9,188 of NZ_JBFANN010000093.1, forward strand.
GTGCCCGGGCATTGGGAAGGTGACCTGATCATGGGTGCGGGCAACGCTTCGGCGATCGGCACCCTGGTCGAACGCTCGACCCGGTACACGATGCTGGTCCACCTTCCCGGTGCTCACGACGCCGAAACCGTCCGTGACGGGTTGATCGCCACGATCTCAGCGTTGCCCGCGCATCTGCGTGGTTCGCTGACCTGGGACCAGGGTTGCGAGATGGCCCGGCACAAGCAGTTCTCCATGGCCACTGACATGGCTGTTTACTTCTGTGATCCGCATTCGCCCTGGCAGCGAGGGTCGAACGAGAACACCTATTGGTGCACAGTGGTTCGTGCCGGACGACTTCGACGGGAGTTGTTGCGGCCCAGGGCTGCTGGGTGACTCGGAGAACACGTGCCGCAAGGCTTTCCGTTGATATGTCCACAGCAGCCCGCCGGGCGAGAGCCCTGACCGGGAGTGACTTGATAGAAGCCTGCTGAGCCGTCAACTCGCAATAGGTCTGTCCCCTGGTCGGGGCCCTCGCTTTGTCC
>NZ_JBFANN010000094.1:0-9665 GCF_040674855.1 Nocardia sp. NPDC049707
TCGATTACCTGAGAGGTAAACGACCCCGGCACCCGGCGGGGCAGGTTGTCCTACCGGCGAGCCCTGGAACTGTTCGAGCGCCACACCGCCGACTTTCCGCGGGGACCCTTCACGTTGCTTCAGCTTCGTCATTCGAAGCTCGGCTGGATCACGCCGTCTGCCAGCAGCTTTCACAGCTGCAAGCGATGCGACTCGATCAGCTCTGGCTGCGTTCGGGCCAGCAGCCCTATCAAGCGACCAGTGGGGCTGGTGGTGTTCATCGCGCTGGTGATCCTGATATAGGTCGGACTCGGCCAGGCGATGCGTGCGAGACTCGAAAGAGTGTTCGATTCATTTTTCTCGGTGGGCGATGCCATCACGTGGTGGACGGACAGCCACGAACAGGGTGTCGACCCCGATGCTCCGGAGGCGGTGCGCCGCACCGGCGTCATCATCTGGGTGCATCGGAATCCGAGCGACGACAGCCAGATCGTGGCCAATAGCGTCGAGTGCCAGGGCGCCCTCGGTAGCTACCTGGTGATCGTCCAGCGGGACTGGCGCCATCGGCCCATGTGGGCGGATCAGGGCGGCTGATGAGGCGATTCCTACTGGAATCCCACACTCGGACGCCGGGGGTGGGTGTGCTGACCGTCCAGCTCAGGGCTGACGACCTCGACGAGATCGTCGAGAACGCGCGCCTACGGGCGCTGAGCGCCGACACCCACACCGAGATATGGATCGTCGACCGCTCCGTCGAGCCGCTCGCGGTCGACGGATCCGGAGCTTCACTCGTCGATGCGATCAACCGGTGGACCTGAACCGGCCGCCACTATGCCCCGAATGCGGGGAGATGCTGCCCGCGGCGAAGCTGGCCGGGGAGCCCGGATGGTATTGCCGCGGCTGCGATTACCGCGCCCTGGCGGCGTAGACCTGTCGGTGCCGCATGCGAGGCTGTCGCCATATCTGCCCGCGGCCCGGGAGGAGAGCGATATGGCCGAGACCGACGAGCAGCCCACGGTGCGACTGGTCGTGCACTGCCGCCGCTGCCACGGCTGGCTCATGTCACCGGAATCGGTCGCGCGACGTGTTCGGCGTCTGTGCCGCACTGGCGGCCGTGCCGCGCCGTAGAAATCGCCGGTGTCGAACAAGGTGACACCGGAGTCGAGGGCTTCCAGCAGGGTGGCCGCGGCCTCATGTGGGTCGGCGGGACCGCCGCTGCCGGTCATACTCATGCAGCCGAGGCCGAGCCGGGAGACCGTGGGACCAACGGGCCCGGGAGTGGTGGTGTACATCGTTGCTCCGTCACACTGCCAGGGCCGCGTGGAGGAATTCGAGGATCTCCGCCTGGGCGAGCTCGGCCTGCGGTTCCACGCCCGGCAGGGTGAGGAACGCGTGCCGCGCTCCCGGGTATTGCGAGAGGCCTTCGGCCAGCACCCCCAACTCGCCGCGATCTGGGGACGCTACGGCTCCGACGGCACCGGTTCCCGGCTGGTCATGGAGGAGGTGCTACAGGCCTTGCGGACAGCGGGCCTGCCCGATGAGGAGATTCCAGTTGGCAGTCGCCTCGGCCGGTGATCACGACGGTGTCTCCATCCTTGTATCCCAGCGGTGGCACGACGATGGCCTCATCGCATACGTACGTGGGGATGTGGGCGGGTCCGGCGTGGCTGTCGTCGGCTGGCGCGGTCGCGGTGGTGGTTGGTGCGCCGAACATGGCCGCGGTCGTCGTCGTGGATATCGGGGCTGCTATCGGTGAGGTGCTGGGATGCGTCGAGCAGCCGGTGAGCGCGACCGCGAGTAGGCCGAGGGCGAGGTAGGCGGGTTCGGTCACGAAGTGGTCCCCTGTCGTTGAGTGCGAATGCCGGGCGATGCTAATCGAGGCCGTTACGAAATCCCATGTCTGTCAGAAGGATTGCCGGTTCGGTGACCGATTCCGATTACCCAACTCTGCCGCCGCGCCGATCACGGTTCATTTCGGTACCTGCAGCCGTCATCTGACCGAGAACATCCTGTACTGCCGCTGGGCGAGCGGTCTGCCCGCCGAGATGGACTGCGACGCAGAGCATCCGGAAACTAGCCGATTTCCGGTGCTGTGTTCGCGTACGCGAGAGGTGTCCGCCTCATTCGGTGTCTCAGTAGCGATCATCATCGATCCAGCCGCACCGCCCCTTCGGCAGCGAAGTATCGATGTGCTCTCGCTTCGGCCGCCGCGGGGCGTGGCCGGAATCACCAAAGCCCGCAACCGAACCCGGGTCCGTCTGAGATCATCACACCATGTCCCGCAGGAATGAGCCGGACGCTCAGCGCGCCGTCGAGCCAGCCTTGGAGCCAGGCGAACAACTGCTGACAATGCTCTCGGCGACGGTGTCGAACTGGGGCGACGGGGGTGGCTACTACATCGTCTGGCCTGTCGTTACGTTGTTGCGAGTACTGAACCGGCGCCGGAGGGCACGAGCGGCGGGTCGATCGCAGGGACTACGACTTCGCCCGGCGTTCATTATCGCGGTGACGTCCCAGCGGGTGTTGTTCTTCGCGGCCCGAAGGGGCTGGCGGCCGGGCGCACTGTGTGGCGAGCTGTCCCGCGATCGCATTACCGGCGTCATGGTTGGGAAAGCAGTGCTGGCAGGATACCCGCCCCGGGAGTTGTGTTATGTCGTGGTGTGTATGTCCAGCGGGCCTGATCTGTCACTGCGGGTCGCGGCTGAATCGGCGTGGTGGCTCCGAGACGAATTCGGCGCCGCTGAACGGAGTCGGTGACGCAGTTTCACCGAGCTCTCGGACATCAAAACACGCTGCCGCACAGTCGAACTCTTCGACCACGAAATCATCCTGTCTATGCTGCAATCCGAGCGAATTCGGGTGGTGTTCTGGGCATCGTGGAGCATGAGTACTTCATCGGATATCGACGTCACCTTCGCCGGGGACGATCTCGTAGTGCGGCTGGCCAGCGCGGCCTAGCTGGCCCGGTTCATCGGCAGCTCCCCTACCCATTGCGGATCTGATCTGCGCCTGTACTTCGCCTGGTGCACCGAACGTCATCTCCTGCCGCTGTTAGCGGTGCGCGCCGAGATCGAACGGTACGTGCGGTGGATGCAGGAGACCCGCCGATTCACCATGCTCGATGTCGGAGTCGACCTACGAGACGTCCAGATCGCTGCCCGCCACACTGACCCTCGCACCACATGCGCTATGACCGTGCTCGGACCAATCTCGACCGCCACCCGAATTACATCCTCGCCGCCTACATGGCCTCGGGCACATAACAACTCAACACGCGCACATGCCGATTCCAGTGCCTCACGGCCGTGGGCGTCACACCGACGCAGCGCTGGCTCGTGACCATGTAATCAGCCTGCGGGCAGGCCGACCCACTCCCGCTCGAGCAGCCACGCAGCTGTGAAAAGGCCTGCGCGACAGCCGATAACGATGAGCCTGAGAGAGTGTCGCCGAGCAGCTCGGTTAGCCGCTGGGAGAAGGTCTGCTCCGCCGCCTCGAGCAGACACGCACCGTCGTTCGTCAGCGCCAGCAGCGACGACCGGCGGTCCGCCGGTACGGAGCCACCGCAAAATCCGTTGGCGAACGACTGCGACCACTGCTACCTTTCCGAAGGCCGTGCCAGAGAACGAGGAGGTGGTATCCGTGAACGCAGTATCGACATGGGTGCTCCCCTCCGGGGTCACGGTCGGGCGATAGGTCGTCCGGGAGCGCCGTTCAACCGCACTCCCGAAAGGCACGACCGTGCAATTCATTACCGAACAGCGCCTCGACGACTACATCCTCGAACGCGCATTCACCCTCGGCGAGATCCCCGGCATCCTGTGGACGCCCGGATCCGCATCCACACCGGTGCCGCTGATCCTGGTCAGCCCCCCTCCCCTCGGGCTGCGCCAGGCGTACCCGCGACTGCTGGCCCGGGCCCGGCACGCCGTGGCGGAGGGCTACGCGGTGGCCACCATCGAGCTCCCCTGGAGCGGTGACCGGCCCCGTTCGGTCGCCGCCGATCAGGCCCTCACCGACCTGCACCGGGCGCTGGCCGCTGACGGGCCGGTCGACGACGAGATCGTCGACCGGCTCATCCTCCCGCTGGTCGACAAGGCAGTCCCGGAATGGCGAGCTACCCTGGACGCCCTCCTCGCGCTGCCCGAGATCGGCGGCCCGGTCGGCTACTCGGGCGGGGTGATCTCCATCGGCACCCGGCTGGCGGTGGTCGAGCCCCGCATCGCGGCCGCCGTTCTGTTCGCCGGTAGTTTCGTGCCCCGCGCCATACTCGAGGAGGCCCGGCAGGTCACCATTCCGCTGCACGTCCTGCTGCAATGGGACGACGAAGGAAACGACCGGCAAATGGCCCTGGACCTGTTCGACGCCTTCGGCTCCAAGGAGAAGACGCTGAACGCCAATATGGGCGGGCACACCGGCGTCCCGCAGCACGCCGGGGAGGAGGCGAACCGGTTCTTCACCCGGCACCTGAAGTGAGGCCGGGCCGTCAGGCCAACTGCAGACAATAGAGCCGTCGGCCAGGAGCCGCTATCGAGGACAGGCCCGGCCCTGCTCGATAGCGGTGGCCGCCGTGTCATACCGCATACCGCGCTGACAGAACCCGGCCAACGCTCGGCGCCGGCGGCTGAAACCTGGTGCGGTGCAGAACATCCGCTACTGCCGAGTTCAGGGTGTTCGCAGGAGCGTGGACACGATCTCGGCTGCGCCGATGAATTCTGGGTGGATCCGTCGTCGATACCTCTGAATACACCGACAGCGGTGGGTCAGAGCAGAAGCAATCGGTCCGGACAGTGATCCGGTGGGGTGAGCGGGAGGCGCAGTGAGCGGTACCAGGGTGTTAGTGGCGGGGGCGAGTATCGCGGGGCCCGCGCTGGCCCACTGGTTGCGTCGGCGGGGGGCCGAGGTGACCGTGGTGGAGCGGGCTCCCGCGTTGCGTCCGGGTGGGCAGGCGGTGGACGCGCGCGGAGTGACCAAGGAGGTCATCCGGCGGATGGGGCTGGACCCGGTGGTGCGCGCGGCCTGCACCCAGACCATCGGCGCGCACACCGTGGACGCGGACGGCAACGTGCTGGAGACCTTCCGCGTGGACGACGACGGGGGCGACGGATTCATCGCGGAGATCGAGATCCTGCGCGGTGAATTGTCGCAGGTGCTCTACGACGACACCCGCGACGGTGTCGAATACATTTTCGGCGACCGGATCGCCGAGCTCACCCAGGACGCCGACGGGGTCGACGTGGTCTTCGCGGGCGGTGACCGGCGGCGTTTCGAGCTGGTGATCGGAGCGGACGGGCTGCATTCGGCGCTGCGCGCAATGGTTTTCGGGCCGCATGAGCAGTTCGTCCGCCACCTCGGGCACGTGCTGGCCTTCTACAGCGTGCCCAACGAGTTCGGGCTGGACAAGTGGCTGATCGAGTACCAGGAGTCCGGGCGCTCGGCTGGCCTGCGGCCCATCCAGGACGCCACCCGGGCAATGGCCATGTTCTCCTTTCCCGCGGCCGACGTCGACGTCGACTACCGTGACGTCGCGGCCCAGAAGCGCCTGCTGCGTGAGCGGATGGCCGGCCTGGGCTGGCTGACCCCGGGCATCCTCGCGCATCTGGACGACACCCCGGACTTCTATCTCGACCAGGTCGCCCAGGTCGTGATGGACCGCTGGTCGAGTGGACGGGTGGGGCTGCTCGGCGACGCGGCGTTCAGCTCGTCCCCGATGTCGGGCCAGGGCACCGGGCTGGCCGTGGTCGGCGCGTACCTGCTGGCCGGTGAGCTGGCCGCCGCCGGGTGGGACCCGCAGGCCGGGTTCGCCGGCTACGAGGGTCGGATGCGCTCGTTCGTCGAGGCCAACCAGGAGATCGCCCAATTGAACGCCCGCAGCCGCGACGTCCCCGGGCCGGATGCCGAGCCGGGCCCCGATTTCACCGGAGAGTGGTTCGCCGAGCTGGTCGAGCGCGCGATCAACGGCATCGAACTGCCCGACTACGCGGGGGTGCCGGACTCCGGAGCCCCGGCCGGCACGCCGATCACCTCGTCGGCCAAACTGTAGGTATCACATAACGTGTCGAGCGGGACGACGCCTCGGTCGGCCACCGTCGGACTGCGTCAGCTCATGCCGCTGAGCGGGTGCTCTGTCGCGGCGCACCGTGGCTTGTAAGCGGTGCCAATGAGACAACTCGAACCGCTGCGTGGGGGTCAGGGGTTCGAGTCCCTTTAGCTCCACAATTCCTCGTTGCGCGAACTCCCGACCAAGCGGCCCCGCTGGCTTCGTCGATCCGGCGGAGCTTGCCTCCCGATCTCCGTGTGTGCCCTGTGAACGCTGTCCGCCGAATCCGCTCGTAGCCGAATATGGGTCGCCGAAGAAGCAATTCGAGGTGTGCTGTCCTGACTCGATCCTGTCCCGGCTCGAACGGCATCTCGGCGTGCACCATGGCACGATTTGGAGTTCGGCCTTCCGCGGCTGATCGCGACGCTGCCTCCGGATACGTCCTTGGTGTGCTGCTTCACCTGCCGCTTCTCCGACTGCGAGCCAGACTCGGGGTCGGTGATGGGGATGTGGTGCTGTCGAGACGCCAAGGAGCAGTATCTGGCCGTGAAGTCCAAGCCTGAGCTTTGGGGCGTTCCCATGACCGAGCGAGTGCCCGAGACTTACTTGTGCTCGGAGTATCAAAGGCGCATTCCCCGCACCGGATACCGCAGATGAATACGCTACCGGGGCGACCAGCCGTCGGATACCTCGCGTGACCCGTCTTTGAAAATGGCAGCGTCGCAGCGGAATCGGTCGTCCAGCTCGGCAACGTCAAGCCACCCAAACCGGATCGGCCTGCGTCCACCTCGGGCGGGCGGTCCATGGCGTGCTCATGCCGGGCCCGGTAACTACTGGCGGGTGGGCTCGGTCGAACGGTTCGACTGTCCACTCATGAAGGCTCCGGTGTGTTGCGCTGTCCCCGGTGGCGTATGTGGCGGGTTGGCCGTGCCCCTGCGGGAACCGCAGTCCAACACTACAAGTCAGATCTACCGGCACAAGACTCGACTGAGTTCCGTTGCAGAACTGACCCCGACCTTGATCAACTTCTACGCGCCGGGGAAGCGCCTGGTCGGCTCGACCATGTTCTGGACGAGCTTGCCCCCTTGGCCGCCGTCGCGAGCGCGGCCCGGAGCCGACCTGCCCGATCAGCCGATCGGTGGCGCGAGATATTCCAGCGCATAACCGTCGCTGGTGGGGGTTACGCGGGCGATGCCGGGCGAGTCGAGGTGGGCGCCGGCTACGAAGTGGTGCGGTTGGGTCAGTTGTTCGAGGAGGGCCGCTCGCGCGGCGCGGGCCTGGGACTGGTTGCCGTCGAGCTCCCAGGACACATTCGGCTGATCGAATTGAAGCGTGGGAACGTGAACGGTGTCGCCCCAGACGAGAAGGTGGCCGGTGCCGCTCCTGACGTCGTAGACGGTGTGACCGGGGGTGTGGCCCGGTGTCGGGATCGCGGTAGTCCAGTCATTGATCGCGACCTTCTCTGTCACGGGTACGACCCGGTCGCGGATCGGCTCGAGCCGCTGCGCCGTGAACACCGAGGTGTCGCCTGCGCCGATCCACACGCGCTCGAGTTCGGGGAACGCTTCCGAACCGTCGGGCGCGATCAGGCCGCTCACGTGGTCTTCGTGGTTGTGAGTGATGGCGACATCGGTGACATGGGCGCGGTCGATTCCCGCTTCGTCGAGCGCGTCGTAGATCAATCCCATGGTGGGGTCGTGCCATGCGTTGGACGCGCCGGTGTCGATGAGAACCGACCGCGTGCCGTCGGTTACGAAGAAGGCGTTGACCGACAGCCGCAAGTTGTCGCCGGCCAGCGGCACGGCGGCCGGCAGCTCATCGAGCGTGCACCCGTGCTCGTCGCGGAGACGTGTCGGTGGCATGTCGATGTACCCGTCTCGCAACGAGATCACCTGCAGATCGCCGAATTCGAACGTGGCATGGTGCTGGCCACTCGAGATCAAACGCATGGAACCTCCATCGTGTTGAGCGCGTATCGCTGGTCTCCTATAGAAGACACTATCTTCTTTAGGAGAATAGATACAGTGTGGGCGGTGAGATACCCATCGATAGAGGAGCGCGGTGGTCGAGCAAGACGGAAACGCGACCGAACCACAGCACGGTGATGACCTGGCCGGCGCGTTCGGCGGTAACGTGCGGCGTCGCCGCGAGCAGGCGGGCCTGACGCTGGAGCAGCTCTCCATACAATCGTCAGTCAGCCGGGCGATGCTGTCCAAGGTCGAACGCGGTGAGAAGAGCCCGACGATCGGCGTCGCGTCCAGGATCGCCCACGCGCTCGACGCGTCGCTCTCGGACCTGATCGGCGGGGCAGTTGCGGCCGCGTCCGGCGTGGCCGTTGTCATGCGCAAGAGTGATCGCCCCATTTTTCGTGACCCGGAAACCGGCTTCGAGCGGCACATGGTGTCAGCGGCCCCGGGCGTGGGAGGAGGCGAGATGGTCGTCCACTACCTCCCCGCACAGGTCTCTACCGGGCTGCTGCCCGCGCATCCGCTGGGTACCGAGAAACAACTCGTGGTGCTCGAAGGCGCCCTCACCGTCTTGATCGGCGGGATCACCGAGACCCTGAACGCAGGTGACTCCCTGTTCTTCCAGGCCGACGCGGACCACGGCTTCGCCAACCGAACGAACGCTCCCTGCGAATACATCATGGTCATCTCACGCAGAGCCTGATCGGCCGCAGCCATCGCCCAAGGAGCACGACGAAGAACGCAAGATCATCGAAGTAGAAGCGACCCTTGCCACCCGCTTCGATCTCGCTGTCGCGCACTGGATATCGTCGCAACAACAGCGGTCGATCCTGCTCTACCGATCCCCGCCCGCCGCGCGAGTACCAACCGGCCGGACCCGAATCTGCGGTCCAATGGCCGTCAAGGTGTTCGCGTTGTGGAGCGTTAGGCCCCATTTGATCCCGGCGCACGACTCGTCGCTCCTCTTTCTCGCGCACGGAAGGATGCACCGCCGATCGACGCGGGTTCGGTGAGGGCAGGGATTCAGCTGGCGGGGTCGACGAGGCGTATGCGTATGACGTCGGTGACGTAGCGTCCGCCCTTGCGGTCGTCGGGTGCAGTGAGGCGCGGGCGAGACAGTCCTCGACCGTCTTCGGTGTAGGCGAGTAGCACCTTCGTTCCGGCGAACTCCGGCGCGATTTCGCCCCAGGCGAAGGTCACGTTGTAGCCGTCGGCACCGGTGACAACGACCGTCAGCCGCAGTAGGGCATTCTTGGCGCTGGGGTCCGGTTTGGGTGTTGCGCTGTTGAGAACATCGAATAGCAGCGGTCCTTCGAAGGTATGCGACTGTGGTCCAGCGCTGGAGTCGAATGACACCTGCTGGGTTTGGGTGGCGAATTGCCGCAGCCTGTCGAGGGGCAGGGTTTGTGGGCTCGCGACCGCCCCGTCGATCGTGAGTCCGTCAGCGGGTTGTCCGGTCGCGCTCGGGTTCACGGATCCGGTCGGATGCACTGCTGTCGGTGTTGTTGCAGAGTCGCTCCCACCTGGACTCGATGCGTCACAACCGGCTGCGACGGTAGCGAACAGCGCGACTACGACAATGCCGACCCCTATCTGTCACTCTCGTCCGAGACATGGTGATCAAGTGGTTCTCTGACGATGTGGGCGAGATCGGAAGTTGTCGAGCGTGACGTTGAGCGTTG
>NZ_JBFANN010000095.1:0-9539 GCF_040674855.1 Nocardia sp. NPDC049707
CCGTCGATGCCGGCGAGTTCCTTGGCCAGCAGTGGTGCTGGCCAGGTAGGGCCGAGCAGCACGCCGCTGATCAACTCGACTCGGCTGGTCACGGCAGCAGCCGCCGCCAGGGCGACGGTGTCGGCGACACCGGGGTAGGCATAGCGACCGACCGTGCCAACGCTGACGAAGCCCGCTTCCTCCGCCCGCTCCGCCCAGGCCGGAATAATCGACGAACGCACATTGCGGACCTGATTCGGCAGTCCGATTCCGATTCTCATGATGTCGACCTCCTTCGGTAGCGCGTGGATAGCGGCCGGCTTTCGATGGGCTGATGGCCCCCGCACTATGGCGGCCACACTGCCGCGCGTGCTCGCCGCCAGAAGTTCGCCCAACCGGCCCGGACGCCGGACTGACATCGTGGTCTCGAGCCTGGCCGACCACCGAACACGGACACCATCCTTGGTTGTGTTGGAACGCGGCCTGCATTTCGAGTGCAACAACTAGCGCCGGATTTCTTCTCCGCGATGCTTCCGCCGTTATACCTCCTGAAGGCTATCGAAGGCCTTCACGACCCGTTCAGCGGCGCTACGCGCACTTGCCGGATTGGCTCCACTAATTACCCGCCCAGCAGTAATGGAGTAGTCGTCGAACGGGTGCATCGGAGAGCTATAGTTTGCTCCTACGTTGCTCACTGCTTCGACGACGGGTGCCACCTTGTCGGATGTGAGTTTCTCGAGGACATTCAAGGCAACCTCACCCTCGATCGTAAATCCGGTCACGGTTTTTCCTTCGATAACCGAATTTCCGGTCTTGGAGTCGATTATCTTGGGCAGGATCACCGGTCCGTGGCATATAGCGGCGACGATGCCACCCCGAGTCCAGACGTCTTCACCGACAGCCTGAAGCCCTCGCGCGCTCGGATAATCATAGAGCGCCGCATGCCCCGCGGAAGCGAAGAACAACCCGTACTCCTCTTTCCTCAAGTCGGATGCTTTCCTCAACTGCGAATTCAACTTTACATTGAACGGATGCTCCGGGTTATCGAAAACTGCCTTGTCGTTACCCATCAAAAATCGATCGGTGAGCGAGAGGTCGTCTAAACCGAATGTGCCTGTTTCCGTGGCAAGATCCACTTCGAAACCAGCCCGCGTAAACACTTCGAACGGATGTAGGGCTTCGGTGTAGAAGAGACCGGTTTTTGTGCCATCCGGATAGATGGTGCCATGGTAGCTACTGATGGCGATCAGCGCCTTGCGGGGAATATCCTCAGGCATAGTTCACCTCTTCGCTAGATTTTTGTACCGCCATCCCTTTTGTCGGCCAGTACGGCGCAGAGTGTCACAAGACGTGGAGATCATGCTGGTGGGTGACCGGCTTCCGGGTTTGCCCGCTGCAGGCTTCACTCGAACACGACGACCTGGCGTCCGACGATGTCGCCGCGACCGAGGGCTTCCAGGTTCTTGTTGATGTCTTCGAGCTTGACCTTGGTGACGTTGTGTTTGATGAGGCCGGCTTCGGCGAGGGAGAGCACCTCGACGAGATCCATGTGGTTGCCCCAGAAGGAACCCAGGTAGGACAGCTCCGTGCCTACGAAGGGGAACTGACGGTGCTCGACGCGGTGACTCATGAGGCCGACCGCTGCCAGTGCGCCTTCAGGGCCCAGCAGGTCGAACCCCATTGCGACGGATGCCTCGCTGCCGACGCAGTCCAGGATGGCGTCGATTGTTCTCCGGCCGGTCAGCCTCTCCAGTTCGTCCTGGATAGCCTCGGTGGACTTGTCCCTGACATTGATCCCGTGGTCCGCGCCGTTGTCCTTCGCTACGTCGAGTTTGCTGTCCGTGCGCGCGAGCGCCACCACAGTCGCGCCGCCGCCGAGCAGCTTCGCGTATTGGACCGCGTAGCTTCCCAGCCCGCCGATGCCCGTCACTGCGACGGTGCGAGCGGGGCCGAGCTTGCCTGCGTCCCGGAGCTTTTTCATCCCTCGGTACGGGGTCATGCCCGCGTCGGTCATCGGGGCAAGGAGTTCAGGTGCTTTCGCGGCGTCCTCTGAGACCGGGATTGCATGGCGGTACTCCACGGCCATGTACTCGGCGAAGCCGCCTGGAGGGCCGAAACCCACCCACCGGCCGTTGCCGCTGCACAGCTGTTCGTTGCCTTCGCGACACTGTCGGCACGTGCCGTCTCCCCAACTGGGATTCACCACGACCATGTCACCTTCCGAGTAGCCCACCTTTGTGGGCACGGCGCTGCCCAGTCCCGCCACCCGGCCTGTGATCTCATGACCGGGGATGTAGGGGAACTCGACGGGGAACGGGCCCTTGAAGTAGCCGTCGAGGAGTTGGTAGTCGCTGCGGCACATGCCCGCCGCCGCGACCTTCAGGAGAATCTCGTCCGGCCCGGGCTCGGGCACTGGAACCTCCTCGATCCGAAGCGGTTCCCGGTATCCATACATTCGGGCTGCTTGCATCTGCATCACGTGTGCCTCGCTTTCGCTGACAGGCAAACAAAAAGGCGACTCAAACCATACGGTGTGGGCAGAAATCGGGTTCTGACGTCGGCCGCTGCTTCCGATATCGCCATTTTCGCATCTCTGTAGCTTTCCTGGAAAGTACGGCTGCCGATAATGAGCGCGCCTCTCTGTTGGGCGGGCGAGGGCGAAATAGGTGAATTGCCTGATGATATCAGGCGGCCTTACTGTGGATTATGGCTATCGCAACGACGAATCCTGTGACGGGTGAGGTTCTCAGGCGGTTCGACGAATTGTCTCCTGAGGAACTGGAAGACAAGCTTGCCCGGGCGGCGGCAGCAGCCGCCTCGTACCGGCTGACGAGCGTCGAGGAGCGGGCGGGGTGGCTGCAGCATGCGGCCGACCTTCTGGAGAAGGAGGTTGAAAGCGTCAGCAAAATGATCACCGTGGAGATGGGTAAGACCATCCGGGCGGCGGAGCAGGAAGTGGTCAAGTGCGTGCGCGGGCTGCGTTTCTACGCTGCCGAGGGCCCCGCGTTCCTACGGGATTTGGATGGTGACGGCAGGCGCGTAGGGGCGAAGCGGACATTCGTGACGTATCAGCCGATCGGCGTGGTGCTCGCGGTGATGCCGTGGAATCTGCCGTTGTGGCAGGCCATGCGGTTCGCCGCGCCCGCGCTGATGGCCGGTAACGCGGGTGTGCTCAAACACGCCTCGAACGTGCCGCAGTGCGCCTTGTACCTCGAGGAACTCTTTCGTGGCGCGGGCTTCCCGGATGATGTGTTCCAGACCCTGCTGATCTCCTCGGGGAGGGTCGAGCGGGTGCTGCGCGACCCACGGGTGGCGGCCGCGACGCTGACGGGCAGTGAACCCGCGGGGCGGTCGGTGGCCGCCATCGCCGGCGATGAGGTCAAGAAGGTGGTCCTCGAACTCGGCGGCTCCGACCCGTTCATCGTCATGCCGTCGACGGACCTGGAGCTTGCCACCGATGTCGCGGTCCGGGCGCGGTGCTTGAACAACGGGCAGTCCTGCATCAACGGCAAGCGGTTCTTCGTCCACCAGGACATCGGTGACGCATTCATCGAGATGTTCGTGGCGAAGATGGGTGCGCTGGTGGTGGGCGACCCGATGGACGAGGGCACCGACGTCGGTCCGCTGGCCACCGAGTCCGGCCGGCGGGAGGTGGAATCCTACGTCGACGACGCCGTCGGCAAGGGCGCGACAGTGTTGTTGGGCGGCGAACGCCCGGACGGGCCCGGCTGGTTCTACCCGCCGACCGTGCTGACCGGCGTCACGCCGGAGATGCGGATGTACCACGAGGAAGTCTTCGGCCCCGTGGCGCAGGTGTGGACCGTCTCCTCTTTGGAGGATGCCTTGCGGGAGGCCAACGGACACCCTTACGGACTCGGGGCGAATTTGTGGAGTGAGGACGAGGCCGAACGGGAGCTGTTCATCCGCGACGTGCAGTCGGGCATGGCCTTCATCAACGGCAATACGACCAGCTACCCCGAGATCCCCTTCGGTGGCGTCAAACGCAGCGGTTACGGACGCGAGCTGTCCGACCTCGGTATGCGGGAGTTCATGAACGCCAAGACTGTTTGGATCGGCCAGAATGAATCCCCAGATGGGATCCGCGGCGAACGTGGTCCTGCGCCGCAAAAGATTGTTTGAGCGCCCGGGGCGTCGCGCCCATGTCCGACGGCGACCAGCATCCACTCGACCAACGACCGTGTCCTCGAATGACCTGGCGTCGTGACCGCGCCGCGAACCGACGTCCGGCCATGAGCGGACGTAGCTCGGCCTGGCTTCACCGCCACCCCCTCCACGCGCCAATTCACCACAGCCGCAGAAATTTTCGCCCTCGTCGTCCCGGACACCGACCACGAAACACCAAGTTGAATCTTTACAGCTTCCGCGTTCGGCGCCGAGACCGGTCTGCTGCCGCGACGGGGTTGTCCGGGCTGCCGGAAGCGATCAGTGCGACCTGGCCGTAAGCCACGGTCCAAACGTGCTGCGTGCACCTGTTGTCGGCACGCCGGTGGTTCGCCTCCGAGCAGGACCACAGAACGGCAAAGCCACAGGTCGACGGCCTGCGGCTTTGTGTCATCCGTTCTTTCGATGATGTTGTGTAACTGGCATTTTCATGTATCGCGGTCGCTACAGGTCGGGGTGCAGGGCCTGTGTCTGGGCAAGTTGCACTGCATGTGCAAGTTGCACTGCATGTGGCGGGTAGACGGACGCGGCGGTGAACTGGGCGGCGATGACGCCGTCGGGTCGGATCAGCAGTCCCGCGGTTTCAGGCGATGGGAATATTTTTTGCCAGCGCTCTACGTCAGAGACTTGGTCATCAGCGACGACGCGCAGGGTTATCCCGGGTATTGGCTCGCTGGACAGCGCTGTGGCGTAGCAGCTGACTTCAGGCGCCAGGAGGATGAACCCGCGCGGGTCGACCAGGTCCAGTGTGCTGGCGCCGGTCAGCGCGATGTGCGGAATCCGCGTTCCTGGTTGGCCGGTGGCGTCGGTCGGATCCTGTAGCGGCATACGCTGGTCGTATCCATGAGCGCCTGGCGCTGGGTAGCGGAATCCGAGCGTGACGTTGACGGGCCCGGCGAGCCCTTCGCCAAGGGACCCGCTGTCTTTGGCCATTGCCAGGACCTCGGTGACGGTGTACTCGGCGATGGGTAGCCGCTCGGATTCGTAGGTGTCCAGCAGGGCGTCGTCGGCGTCTGCGCGGCACGCCGCGGCAAGCTTCCATGCCAGGTTGTGTGCATCGGCAATGCCAGTGTTGGCGCCGTACCCGCCGTGGGGCGGGTTGATGTGCGCGGCGTCGCCGACCAGAAACACCCTGCCGGTTCGGTATCGGTCGGCGACGTAGGCTCCGGTGTGCCAGGTGGCGGTGTCCAGGACGGTGATGTCGATATCGTCGACTCCCAGTACGGAGTTGATCAACGAAATGGCCTGGGCATCCGATGAATTGAAATCCAATTCATCGAGGTCGGCGCGTGGTGGCAGCGCCAGCAGGTGACAATCGCGGCCTGGGCCGCGCAGGAACAACATGGCCTCGCGGGTGGGCGAGACAAAGGCGGTGATCGACCGGTCTGCGACCAGTGCATCCAGGTCGGCGTCGAACTGGATACTCACCCCGGTTCCCGGTAGCGGTTCACCGTGACGACCGATGCCCAGGGTGTCACGGAACGTTCCGTTGGCGCCGTCAGCGACGATCACGTAGCGGGCCACGATCGGCGCCATCGCAGTGCCGTCAGGACGCGCGATGTCGACCGCGACCGAGTCTGGATTCTGTGTAACCCTGACCGCGGCATAGCCGAAAAGCATCGTGGCGCCTAGCTGTTCACCGCGCTGGCGCACGATCGGCTCGAGCCGGGTCTGTTCACAGAACGCACGGATGGCGGGGCTCTGGCCCGGCGGATCGAACGTATCGAACGGCCGGAACACCCGGTCGTACGCGCCCGCGAGCGTATCGCCGATCCCGACATCGCCTCGATTGTCCCCGGCGGCGCGGACCGCCTCGTCGATTCCCGCCTCACGGAACAATTCCATGGTTCGGATGGACAGATTGCGCGCCTTGGGGTGAATCGACGTCGAGGCGTGGCGCTCCACCACCGTGACCTGTACTCCCTGCTGCGCTAAGAACATCGACGCTGTCAAACCAACCAACCCGCCACCGATGACGAGCACATCACAATCGGTCGCAGCCTCTGCGCGGTTCGTGGCGTGATCCATTTCGGCTCCTTTCAACACACTTCCGGTTCGACTCCACGAATTTTTCTGAGTTGATTGGGCGGTCGAACTGGGCGGCGGCTCGGCCGACCCCGCCGAGGCAGCCGTGGATGAAAACGCCTTGACCAGGTTGCAGCTTCCCTTTGTCCGTGAGGGCCTGTAACGCGGCCAGCCCGACAATTGGGAGCGCGGCGGCTTGCTCATATGAGAGGTCGGCGGGCTCCTTCACGACTGCCTTCTCGTCGGCGACGACCATCTCAGCAAACGCTCCCGCCGTCTTGATGCGCGCAGCGCCGAGCACGGCGTCACCGATGCGCAACCGGGTGACGCCCTGACCGACTGCCTCGACGATGCCCGCGGTCGTGGCCCAGGCCGCGTGGAAAGTTCCGGCCCGTCATGAGCTTCATGTCCTCGTTGCAGATCTTCCAGTCCACGGGATTAGCCGCCGCTGCCCGCACATGGACCAGAACCTGGCCTTTGCCAGGTCGGGCCGGCTCGAAGTCCTCGAGCCGCATGACTTCGGGGCCGCCGTACTGGTGGAACTGAATGCGCTTCACCGTAGCCATGGAAACCTCCACACATCCTGATGTCATTGAGTGACATCAGAATAGCACAACGATGTCACGCAGTGACATGACTCAGAGGTTTCGATGGTGCTCTATAAACCTGGTGCCTGAACCAAGCGGCTAGGTCCAGCGATCAACGGGCTAAGTCGTCCTTCCTACTGGCGGGCGAGGTCAGTGAGCAAACTTCTCCTTGGCGGCCGGGGTAGCCGGGGCAAAGAAGTTGACCAAGTTGCCGTCCGGATCGCGGACCAGCAGAGACCGGTTGCCCCAGGGCATGGTGGTGGGTTCCTTGACAACGTCGGCGACGAGGCCGGTTAGGTATCGGTACACCTGGTCCACGTCCTCGACCAGGAACTCGATGATCACGCTGTGATTGTCGGCCGGGCGGGCAGCACCCGGTGCGGTCAGCTCGATATTGCCGCGGCTGGAAATGGCCAAGGTGGCGCGGGAGGTCCGGATTTC
This sequence comes from Nocardia sp. NPDC049707, assembly GCF_040674855.1. NCBI lineage: Bacteria > Bacillati > Actinomycetota > Actinomycetes > Mycobacteriales > Nocardiaceae > Nocardia > Nocardia sp. NPDC049707. The sequence goes on from NZ_JBFANN010000095.1 coordinate 7,215, forward strand.
GGCGAATTCGTCCGTCGACCAGACCGCCTCGAGCCCGGTGGCCTTCTCGTAGAACTCGACAAGGCGTGCGACGCCGTCGGTGATGACCCTGATCGAGATGAAGTCCATGAGATGTTCTCCTTTGACTCGCTGAGCTGGTGTTTTACCGATGCTAGAACCAATAGAGGACACAACCAGTCCAGTATTGCCGTTAATGTTGGAAATGTGGATCGACCCACTGTCCGAGTGCTTGCCCTGCTGGAAATGCTGCAATCCGGCGATACCCGCACGATGACCGAGCTGGCTGACCGGCTCGGCGTCGACCCGCGGACGGTGCGCCGGTACGTCAATCACCTGATCGAGCTGGATGTGCCGGTCGAAGCGGTACGCGGGCGCTATGGCGGCTATCGTCTCGGCCCTGGATTTCGCCTGCCCCCATTGATGTTCAGCGATGACGAGGCCCTTGCTGTACTGCTCGGGTTGATCGCCGGGCAGCGGACCGGCCTCGCGACGGCCCCGCCCACGGCGACCGACACGGCGGCGGCCAAGATCCGGCGGGTACTGCCGGAACGTCTGGCCGATCGGCTCGCCGTGGTCCTGGAGTCCCTGTCATTCACCGAACCATCCGGCGAATCCGCGGCCCCCGACGCCGCGGTCCTACTGGCCGTCACCGACGCCGTGCACCACCGCCGTCCCGTCTCGATCAGATACACCGACCGCGACGGCCACCACAGCCAACGGGTGCTATATCCACGCGGGGTCGTCGCACACCACAGCCGTTGGTACGTCACCGGTACGGATCGGAAAACGGGAGAAGACCGGAGCTTTCGGCTCGACCGGATCACCGACGCGAGAACTCTGCCAGGGTCGTTCGACCCCATGGACGAACCAGATGCGGCGCAGTCACTCCTCACGGGATTCGCCACCGCGGCCTACCGGCACGAAGTGACCCTGCGCATCAACGGAACCCTCGAACAGATCCGTAGCAGGCTTCCGGCGAGCATCGCGATCGTGGTAGACCTCGAACCGGATCTGGATCCAGCCGATGCACGCTGGTACCGCGTCGAGATCCGGGCGCAACGACTCGACTGGCTGCCCCCGATACTGGCCTCGCTCGACCGCCCCTTCGCCATCGAGCGTCCAGCCGAACTGCGTTCCCTCGTCACCGAGTTCGCGGATCGCTTCGCCGACCGCGCTCACCACGCATGGCAACCCACCGCATCCGGTCCTGCCGTCAAGTCTCCCGGACGGTGCCCGCAACCCGGGTAGTCGCACGGCCGCAAATGGGCTCGCCAGCCGAGCCTCAGTCCGCGGGCGGGACCAACGCCAACCGCGGCGGCGGGTCCGGCAAGAAATAGCCACAGCCACAACCGATTTCGTGATGCCCGGGAAACTCCGGGGCATCACTGCGTCAGCACCGGATTCCAGCCGGTTGCGCCTGCTGATTGCAATTTCATCGGATGCAGGACCCAGATCAGTTCGCACATCGCAACTCTGGGTATGGAGTCAAGCCGCTCAGAGCCGTAGTCGCGGCGGTGCGAGACGGGCGCAGCCTATCGACGACGCACTTGTCGATACCGCTGCCGCCTGCCCGGTCTTCGTCGGCGGGCCGACGTCCTACACAACAGATCCCGCCGAACGAGACATTTACGTATGGACAGCGGGCAGTCGGCGAACATCGTCTGCATCGACGACGACCAAATATCTCAAATATCGCTCGCAGTAGGACAATCCGCGATTGTTCATCAGATGGCCTAGCCGAAGAACCCGAAGCGGCACAGCCGGACGCACCCCGGCTGTGCTCGCAGCGACATGCCAGATTTCGGCATTGGTGTAGCGATAGACCTGTGACACGAGACCAGCTTGCAGTCTGGATAGTCTGGAACGGATGCGAGAGCGACTGTCGGCACATCACGGCCGAATCGCCCGCTCGTCGACCTGTGCCGGATGCTGTTGCGGGCGAATAAGCCATTCCGGTCGCGCGACGGTGAGCGATCCGAGGCAATGCCCCGCAGCGTTCGCGGGTGCCGCGCCGGAGCTGGTGGCTACCGGTCGGATCTCCAATACGGTCCGGCCTCAGAGGATCGAGTTCTGGCGGGTGATCCATAGCGTCGGCACGAATGCGTGCCGCATTCTTTGTCCGATGGTGGTGGCAGCGAACCTGTTGTGGCCCTGATACATCAGAAGGTAGGTCCATCAAGTGATGCGTTCCTGGGACGCCCGTTGGCGGCTTCACCGACGATCGAGAGTCCGGAGTCTGTCAATCCCGATGAGACAGGTCAGGCTGCCTGTTCTGTGTCGGTGTTCTCCTTTGCAGGTCGGTTGATCCACGCCGCTTCGGGCAAC
>NZ_JBFANN010000096.1:0-9068 GCF_040674855.1 Nocardia sp. NPDC049707
CCCGATCCAACCGGCGTGCACTGCCCGAAGACATCCTCACCGAGATCAACCACGTCGCCGCCACCACCGGCAACGACCCCGAACTCGACACCCTGCTGCCACGCCTACACACCGAAACCGCCTGCCGCCGCGGCGGTGCCCTGGCCTTGCGTCCCCAAGATCTCGATCCCGTACAGTCGGTGATCCTCCTACGGGAAAAGGGCGGCACCCAACAATGGCAGCCGGTCTCCCCCACACTGATGCGCGCTCTGTGCCGCCACGCCCAACAGCGCGCAGCCGCACCGAACGAACAACTACTCCGTGCACGCAACGGCAAACCCATCACTCGCCGTCGCTACAACTACCTGTTCGAACGCCTCGGCCGACATCTACCCTGGGTCATCACCCACGGCATCTCCATCCACTGGCTACGCCACACCACAACCACCTGGGTCGAACGCCGCTACGGCGGCGCGACCGCACGCGAGTTCGCCCGCCACGCCCTCGGCAACGCCGGACCCACCGGCATCTACACCACCGCAACAATCAACGAAGTCGCCTCCGCTCTCGCCCACCTCACCGGGGAACCCCACCCCCTCGCCACAACGGACACACAGGCAGACAAGAACCCTAGGACGACATAAAGGGAGTCAGGCAGACGGTCTGCCCCGAGGCCGGCGATAGCCACCGGGACGAACCCTTCGACGTAGGTCCACAGCGAATGCCGGTCCTCGGGGCCGCTAGACCTCGATCTATACGCTCGATAAGCGGCAGAAGAGTGCGTTGCGTCCGCCCCATTAGGGCTAGGGCACCACGGACCGACAGCCCGTTCCGCGCACCGATGACCGAGGGCGAGCCACCGCATTGACGGTGGGCAACAGCGAGCTGGCCGCGCGGGTGGGGCTCTCGTCACCGCGCCTGCCGCGCCGCGCGAGCGACAGGATCAATCGATGATGGACAGAGTTCGCTCCAGCACGTCGGTGAACGAATCCGAATCGTCTTCAAGCCACGCCTGCTGCGCAACCATCAGGCACCCGAACGCGGCTGCCGTTAACACGCGCGGCGCGGGATCGTTGGCTGCAATAGGCTGGCCGGCCTTCTCGGCACGCTCTCGAAGCGTCGCCACAACAGACTTCTGCACTTGATACTGGCGCTCCAGGTAGCCCGCGAGAAGGACGGGCGTCTCGTAGATCAATCGTTGCAGGGGTGCGGTGACGACATCCCTGCCCTCCGAATCAATATGCGGCACTAGAAGTTTGAGCATCGCGCACAGCGATTCCCAGGTTGGCTCGCCGACCGGTCGGGTTCGTAGTCCGGCCAGCATTGCACCGGCGAGCGCGTCGAACTTTCCGAGGACCAGATCCTCTTTGGTTTCGAAGTAGCGGAACACGCTCCGCTTCGACATGCCGACAGCCGCTGCAACGTCGTCGATCGTTGTTCCCTCGTAGCCCTGCTCGACGAAGAGTGAGGCGGCTGACTCTGCAATCTCCCACTGCACGGCGCTGCGCGTGCGCTCTCGGAGGCCGGGGCTGCGATCGATCATGACTTGAGCGTAATCCTTGCGCAGATTTGGCGTTAGGTGCTAATTTTGGCACTCAGTGACAACATTGACAAGGGGTGCAGTGATGCAGCGAGTCGCATTAGTAACCGGAGCCTCCTCCGGTATCGGAGCTGCAACCGCGCAGCGCTTGAGGGCTGCTGGCTTTGTGGTCTACGCCGCCGCACGCCGGGTGGAGCGCATGTCATCGCTCGAAGACGCTGGCATCGAGGTGCTGAGCCTTGATCTGACCGACGAGGCCTCCGTTGTGGCGGCCGCCCACACGATTGTCGAGAAGTCCGGCCGCCTCGACGTCCTCGTCAACAACGCCGGCTACGGATCGTATGGCGCCATCGAGAGCACGCCGATCCAGGAAGCGCGCAACCAGTTCGAGGTCAATGTCTTCGGTCTGGCCCGCCTCACGCAGCTCGTGCTTCCGCAGATGCGAGAACAGCACGGCGGCACGATCATCAACGTCAGCTCCATGGGCGGCAAGCTCGTGGCACCGCTGGGCGGCTGGTATCACGCAAGTAAGTACGCAGTCGAGGCTCTCAGCGACGCGCTGCGAATCGAGACAGCACCGTTCGGCATCCGCGTCGTCGTGGTCGAGCCCGGGTCGATCCGCACGCAGTGGGGCGCCATCGCGGCTGAACATGTACGGAGCTCGGCGCACTCGGGCCCGTACGAAGGTATGGCCGACCAGGTGGCTGAGAACCTCGCCGCAAGCTCCGAGCCCAGCGCACGTACTGCATCCGATCCCGACGTCGTCGCACAGGCGATCGCGCGCATCGCGCAAACGGAACGTCCGCGAACTCGCTACCGCGTCGGACTCGGCGCCACGCCCATGGTGTTCCTGCGATGGCTGCTTCCCGACCGCGCGTTCGACTCCCTCGTTCGTCGTGCCTTCGGCGTCCATCGCCTGACCGCACCGCAGCGACCAGCTCAACAGCAAGACATCCCTATTCGAGAGGACCACCTGTGACGAGCGACCACTGGGACCCCAAGGACTTGCCGACGCAGGAAGGCAAGACATTCGTCGTGACCGGCGGCAACGCCGGAATCGGCTACTTCATCAGCGAGCAGCTCGCCGAAGCCGGTGCCCGCATCATCCTCGCCTCACGTTCCGAGCAGAAGGCTGAAATCGCCGCAGCGTCGATTCGCACGTTCGCGCCCGGAACGATAGTCGACTTCGTGCGTCTGGACCTCACATCGTTGGCATCGATTCATGATGCCGCCGACGCGATCCGGAAATACGGCCCCATCGACGGGCTCATCAACAACGCAGGCGTGACCACCGGCGGACGCAAGCGGGAGATCACTCGCGACGGGATGGAACTCGTTATGGGCGCCAACGCATTCGGACCATTCGCGCTGTCCGCGCTCACGCTTTCGACGCTCGCCCCACATGGCCGGATCGTCAGTCAGGCGAGTCAAGCAACCCAGGTGGTAAAGCTCGATCCTTCGAACCTGCAAAGCGAACAGGGAAAGTTCAACTTCTTCCGCGCCTACGGATACTCCAAACACTCCGTGCTCGCATTCGCGTTCGAACTACAACGCAGATTGACCGCCGCGGCGAGCACGATCGAATCGCTCCTAGCGCACCCCGGCATCGCGATCGACCTGAAGTCGCCCCGCCGCCCCGGCATCATCGACAAACGCAAACCTTACGACTACCTCTCGGCGCTCTACGCCCAAGGCAAGGATCGCGGCGCGTGGACTGCGGTGCGCGCCGCGACCGACCCGAACGCGAAGGGCGGCGACTACTACGGACCCCGAGGCCGCGTTGCGGGCCGTGCCGTCCGGATCGAGGCCGCCGCGTCCAGCGCCAGCGAGGAGTTCGGCCAGGAGTTCTGGCGCCAGGCGGAGAGCGCGACCGGAGTCAAGTTCGATTTTGGCGATTGACGACTCCTTCTGCCGGGAGGTAGGGGCGTATGCAGCAGGATGAGCTTCAGGGCCCGGATAGCGTGGCGCGCCGGAGCCTGACGTTGCAGCATCGCAGCCGACTCGCGGGCCTGGAATGTCTTGCACGATGGAGTAATCCTGTTGTCCTGCACGGTTGTTCGCGGCTGGATACGTTGTGACCCCACCTGATGAGGAGGGTCATGGGCACGACGCTGGACGAACTCGAAGCAAAGATCGCCCCATCTTCGACAAGAGAAAGGCGCTCGAGGAAGAGGCCGCTAACAGCAGTGACGAGATCGGCGGGAACGGACAGACTCTTCGTGTTGGTTGGGCTGAACTCGCCGCGACAGCGAGGCAGTCCCTATTCCGTATCTGGTTGCGGATCCCAGGTGCCGTTGAGCTGAACACCGGCGGCTGCGGCGATCCGGTCGCGGGATTCGAGGAGGCGGTTACGCAGCATCGGCAGATCCGCCTCGAGGAGTTTGCCGTCGCATTTGACCACTCGTCCGGCGACCAAGACGGTGTCGACGAGGCCGGGGTGGCCTGCGCTGACGATGGTTCCGACCGGGTCGGTGACCGGGAAGACGGTCGGGTCGTCGGTGCGCAGCAGGATGATGTCGGCGCTCTTGCCCGGGGTGAGGCTGCCGGTGCGGGCGGCGAGTCCGCAGGAGGCGGCGGCGTCGATAGTGGTGAACTGCAACAGGTCTCGTGCCAGCAAGCCGCCGTCGAGGCCGCGTTGTGCGGCGAACGCGGCACGCATCACGGTGAACATGTCCCCGCTCACGGAGGGCACGACATCGATCGACAGGGTCGGGCGCAGGCCCGCAGCGAGGGCGCGGCCGGTCATCGGTGCACCGAAGCCCATTTTCAGTTCGACGTCGGGGCTGATCGAGATGGAACTGCCGGCGTCGGCGAGCACGCGCAGCTCGTCGTCGCTGATCCCGTTGGCGTGCACGAAGGTGGTGGTCTCGCTCAGCAGTCCGTGCTCGTGCAGGTCGGCGACGGGGCGCTGGGTGCCGTCGGAGACGATGTGCAGGCTGGTGCGCAGGCCGAGCTCCGCGGCCAGCTTCAGCTCGCGGGCGGTGGTGTCCATGCCGATGTCCTCGGGGCCACGCAGCCCCCAGGCCATGGTGACCAGCGCGTCGTCGGCGGCCAGTTCGGCACGAACGCGGCGGATGTCCTCGTCGACGGAGGTCGGGGCGGCCCATCCCGCGCCGAGGCAGAAGATCGACCGGCCGGGGGGTGTCGCGCAGGGCGGCGATCGCGGCGTCTTCGTGGTCGTGTCCTTGGGCGACGTGGTACCAGTCGAGCATGGTGGTGATCCCGGAATGCAGAGCTTCCAGTCGTCCGAGCCGGGTGGCGATGTAGACGTCTTCGGGCTGGTAATGGGCTTTGACTGTGCGGTGCATGGCGGTTGTCCACTGGGGGAAGGTCCAATCCGCGCCGACGCCCCGGAACGCGGTCTGCCAGTTGTGGCGGTGATTGTCGATGAGTCCGGGCATGACGATCCGGTCGGAGGCGTCGATCACCTGAGCGTCGGGCGCGTCGATGTGCTCGGCGACCGCGACGATGACACCGTCCTCAATCAGCACATCGCCGTGGTCGAGGTCGCCGATGGCCGGGTTCATGCTGATGACGGTGCCGCCTGACATCAGCGTCTTCATGCAGAGCTCCTTCTCCTTGGATCGCTCGGGATCGAAAGTTATTGGGGGAAGTTGGTATTCAGGATGTTTCGCTGCAGAGGCGGTCAGTCGGCCGCGGTGAGGGCACCGTCGGCTGCGGCGAGGACGTCGGCGACCAGGTCGGTGGTGTCTTCGATTCCCGTGGCGAGCCGGATCAGGCCGGGCGGGACCGCGGCGCTGATCTGGTCGTCGCTGAGCATGCCGCGCCACATCGACGCCGGGTGCACCGCAAGCGATTCCACGCTGAACGACGAGCGTCGTTTGTGTCCGAGCCATCCAGGGTCATCGAGGTCCGACACACTGCGGGAAGGCGGTCGGTGTAGCGAGACAGCCGCGCCGTGCTCGAGGCGGCCAGAGTCTCATGGCAGGAGATCGACACTGGACCTCGCCGACAATGCGACTCGGCGCGAACTCGCCGGACCGTGGCGGGTTCGCGCTGGTCGAGGACCACTCCGCTCAGCGGCTCAGCGTCGCCTCGATAATCGAGTACGGGCTCGGCGTGGGCACGGTCCGGTCGACGGTGAACCCGCCGGCGTTCAGCAGGCTCTCGTACTCCACGGCGGTCCGTTCCCGGCCCGAGGTTATCCCGAGCATGGTCAGGTCGATCATCTTCGTCATGTGCGCAACATCGCCCTCAGGCACGATCCCTTCCAGGATCAGCAGGCGCGCACCGGGTTTCGCAGCGGCCGCGATCGAACCGAGGATACGCAGCGCGGACGCGTCATCCCAGTCGTGCAGAACGTAGGACAGGATGTAGACATCGGCCCGAGGTACCTCGGCGAAGAAGTCCCCGCCGAGGGCCACGACGCGGTCGGCGACCCCGGTCTCGCGGATGCGTTTCTCGGCCGTGGGCACTACCGTGGGCTGGTCGAAGACGATGCCCCGGCGCCCCGATTCACCGGCCAGCAGGGTGTGCAATACCGAGCCGTCCGCCCCGCCGATGTCGGCTACCACCTCCCCTTCGGGCAGCTGGTAGCCGTCGAACATCCCGGTCCGTAGGGCCCCGGTGACCTCGGCCATCGCCCGGCTCAGCAGTGCGGCACGATCCGGATCTGCGGCGATCCAGTTGAAGAACGGCTCGCCGAGATGGTACGTCGCGGCCGTCTCGCCGGTCCGTGCCGTGCGCAGCAGTTCGGCGAACGGACGGTAATGCGTCTCCATCCAGAAGTGCGCCACCGCGTGCAGCGACTGCGGATGCCGGCGGGACAGCACCGCGCCGAGTTCGGTGGTGTGCACCAGTTCGCCCTCGGTGCGGAACACCCCGAGCGGGGCGAGGGTCCGGATCAGACGTCGGAGGGAAGGCGGATGCGCGCCGGTCCGGCGGGCCAGTTCAACGTGGCTGAGCGGTCCGTCGTCGAGCACGGTCGCCACGTCGAGCTTGGCAATGACGTACAGCGCTTGCGACACCTGGAACCCAGCCAGCATCTGCGTCATCACGGTGGTGGGCCCGGGGAGCATCTCGGTGCTCTCAGCGGTCACGCTCTCTCCCGTCTCTTCTTGTTGTCTTCCGTATCGCCGGAAGATAAGCGACCGTTGTGCTCAACCCCCGGTACCAACGCGTCTCGCCGTCGGTAGTTCGGTCGATCTCACCCCGGCCGGCCCACGTGATCGTCCGAGCGGTTCGACTCATGTCGACGATCACGGGCGAACTGGGCGGGAGTTTGGCCGTACCGCTTCTTGAAAGCGCGGATGAAGTGACTGCTGTCCGCGAACTGAAAGTAAGCGGCAAGTTCCGAGACGTGCGGTCCGCCGCGCGGTACGGCCAGCTCGCGCCGGGCCTGTTCCAGACGGCTGTCACGGATGTATACGGCCATCGACCCGCCATCCGCGGCGAAGGCCCGGTGCAGCGTCCGCACCGAGACGTTGAGTTGGCGAGCCAGCCTGGCCGGGGAGAGATCAGGATCGGTGAGGTGCTGGTCCGCGAGGGTTTTCGCCGCATTGGCCAACGCGGACGCCAATTGCGGTTCACTATCGTCGATCGATTGGCGCAGAACGCCTTTCAGCAGCTCCACGAGAGCGCTGTGTGCGCTCTGGATACCGGCTGGCATGAGGTCGCCGATCGTTGCGGCGACCATGTTTGCGTGGGCCGTCAGCACGCGCATCTCGGCAGAGCCGGCCGAGCCGACGAGATACGAATTTCCGAGCAGGGGCCGCACATGCGAGGCGGGCAGGATCAGCGCCTTGACCTTTGCCCGCGACGCCGCTTCGAACGATGACTGCCCGACATGCCTGATGACGAACTGCCCGGCCGAGGCGGTTACTCGACTGCCATCACTCGGGCGCTCATAGCTCCATTTACCGCGCTGCACGACGTGCAGCAGCACCCAGTCACTGTCTGGATCGAGCGCGCCGTCGAGGGTGCCGAAGATCGACTCACCGTAAACGTCTACAAGCGCCGCATCGTGCACCTTGTAGGCGCGAATGGTGGCCCGGAATTCCCCGGTCCCATCCGCCCCGAAGGGCGGCAGCGGGTACGGTTCGCCGATCTGTTCGTCCCACTCGCGCTGGAAGATGCCGAAGTTGTCCCGCCGAGAGTTCGCGTCGGTGACGTCCGTGCTGAATACCTTTTGCTCTCCAGCGCTACCCGCTTCGACGTGATCGTTGTCTTTCATCCCACTCGACCCACTCACGCATGTCCGGTCCGTGCGGTCGGGCGTTTCATCTTCTCGCCTGCATCGACGCGCTTCCTGTCACAACCCCCCGACATCGCGCGTATGGCACGGATATTCCATCGAGATGACACGACGGCACAAGCCTGGCTGGTGCCGATCCGCTTAGGTTAAGAGTAGCCGCTGCCGGCGGTCTGCGCGGGACACCGTGCCGCGCCACGACCCGTACTTACAGGAGGTGGCCAGTCATGAACAACGACCTCGAGATGCGACACTTGACCGATCACACGCTAGTGGTGACAGGGGCAAGCTCAGGAATCGGCGCCGCGGCAGCCCGGCGCTTCCGGCAACTGGGGGCCACCGTAGCAGTGGTCGGCCGATCGCCGGGGCGAACTGCCGCCGTCGCCGCCGAAATCGGCGCCGATCCCCACCTCGTCGATTTCAGTCGCCTGGACGATGTGCGGCGCTTGGCCGACGAACTGCTCGCCCGCTATCCCCGAATCGACGTGCTGGCCAACAACGCCGGCGGCCTGTTCTTCTCCCGCAAGACAACTCCCGACGGCCACGAAATGACTTTCCAAGTCAACTACCTGGCCCCATTCCTGCTGACAAATCTCTTGCTCGATCGACTTGCCGAGGCCCCACAGGGAGCGCGGGTCATCAACACTGTCAGTGCCTTTTATCGCAAAGGACGCCTGGATCTCGACGATCTCGACCGGACCCGCGGTCGGTACAGCACCATGCAGGCCTATTATTCGGCCAAGCTCGCTACCGTCATATTCACCCTGGAACTTTCCCGTCGCATGCACGGAAGCAACGTGGTCGCATCCGCATTCCATCCCGGCATCGTTGCCAGCGACATCTACCGGGACAAGGCCATCATCCGTATCCTCGCCGCATCGCCGCTGGGCAAAATCATGCAGTCCACGCCCGAACAGGGCGCCGAACCACTGCTCTACCTAGCCACGACGCCGGATCCGGCCACAGTCGATGGCGCCTTCTTCCACCGTTCGAGCCGGGCGGAACTCGAGAATGCGCAGGCAGGCGATCCGGACCTGGCAGCGCGCCTGTATCAACGCTCGGCGGAGCTGGCGGGCCTGTTGTCCGCATCCCGTGAATGAACGCCTTTGCATTCCTTTGAGGTCAAACGATTCACGAGTCACATCCAGCCCGAAGAACCAGCATCACCCTGCCGGCCAGCCCCAGGCCAGCCACCCGGAGCATTTTCTGGGCGATTCCTCGAGGACCCATGCCGGTGTTGTGTCACGGTCCGGTCAGAATAGGACGTCGGCGAGGCGTTTGACGTCGTCGATGTCATCGGTGCCGGTGTTGAAGACGATGTCGGTGGCCCCGATATCG
>NZ_JBFANN010000097.1:0-8165 GCF_040674855.1 Nocardia sp. NPDC049707
CGGAACGGAACCACCCTGACCCGCTTGCCCCTGCGGCGCCGCAGGTGCACCGTTCTGACCCGGCGCCGCCGACGAACCATTCTGCCCCGGCGACGCCGGTTGCCCGGGGGCGGTCGGTTGGCCGGGGGCGGTCGGACTCGTTCGTCGCCGCTTCGACCATGGGGTTGTCGGCGCGGATGGTCCCTGTTCGGCACCGCCTTCATCCGCCGGATGCTCGACGGCGATCTCCGCCTCTGTGCTCGTCACCGTGCACCGCCGAGCATCCGCCCCTCGCTGGCACGGCTGAGCGGTCGTGCCGGAGGTCCGAGCGGCGGGCGGTGGAGGTACATCCGGTATCTCCTCCTACGTTGATCGCCCGGCGGACCGGAACAACATGGTGGCCACGGCAATTCGTGCACGTCCTACCGTCATCATCCTGACTCGTTCGGCGCTGAGGTCGGGTTCCCACCCTTGGGAATCCTCAACAATGAGGGAGTCGATAGAAGTTCCACGCACGGTCGTCAACGGTCTATCGCCGGGTAGGCGCGCACTCGACAGTGAATAGGTGATCACATGTTCGGTCTCGGTTTGAAGGACATCGTTTCCGGTGTGGCGACCGGCGTGGGATTCGCGTTGGGTGGACCGGTCGGTGGCGCGCTGGTGGGCGGGGCCGTGGGTGGTGCCATCGCGATGTTCGAGGGTAAGGGCTGGGAGGATGTTATGGAGGCCACCTTGGTCAACGCTGCCCTCGGCGCCGTCCCGGGTAGCTTCGTCGGGGGTGCCGCGAAGAACGCTGCGCTCAAAGGTGGAATGAAACTGCTCTCGCAAAGCGCCAAGGACGCTTTCACGTTGATGACCAAGAAGGGTTTCGGCGGTCTCGGCTCGCGCTTGGGTCTGCTGAGGCCGCCGATGAACAGATTGGGCTTGAGTTCCCTGACCGCTGGTGTTGCTACGGCGTACGGTGGTAAAGCTTGGCGAGATAGCCATCAAGAAGCAGCTCCGCCAGGTCCCGCTGAACTCCCGACAATCATCATCACGTAATGGACTGGGTCGCGGGGTAGCTCAGTGGAAATCACAATTCATGAGATGTGGATGCCTCATCTTGCGCAGATCAAACTGACGGCGCCACAGTATGAATTCCTTGTCACTACGGACACTTGGTACAGAACCCTGCCGAAACAGTTCCGTGGCTATTTCGATAGTTTCGGCAAGGATGGCAAGACCGATCCGCCGAAGGCGGAACCGCCCCCGCAGGTTACAGGTGACGGGCTGGCGAACTTCAAGACCTACTCTGCCACGGCACAGAGCCTGCGGCAGGCGATGGTCACTCTCACCGAATCGGGGCAGGCGCTGGCGCCGTTGGCTCATAAGACGGCCGCCATATCCGAGGGTGGACAGCGAGCGATCAATAAAGCCATCGACATCATCAGTCAAAACGCACCGACGAAGCCCAAGCCCGGGATCACGGAAGACCAGCACATCTACGAGTACTGCGATGCGGCAATTGGGGCGGCCGTGGAGGCCATAGAGGCTGCACACCAGGCCAACAAGGAGAACGCGGACGGACTGGACAAGGAGTCCGCGAAACTCAAAGTGCTGGAAGAGCAGATCAAGAAGCTCCAGCAGGAGAACGCGGACCTGAAGAAGCTGCGGGCCGACCCGGCCGATGTGCCCCAGATACCCACGCAGAACCCAACGCAGACTCCCCCTGGTGTCACCCCGATCGACGACAATTCCAAAGTTCCGGGGCTGGACAATCTCGATCCGAAAACTCCCGGACTCGATATCGGGAACACGCCGACCGGCCAATCGCTCGACGACAAGGTGCAGAAGGCGCTCGACAACCTCAACAACCCCGTCACGAATCCGAGTACGAATCCGAGTAACGCGACGCCAGCATCGGTGCCGAATACTCCCGCCGCGTCACCGGTGAATTCCGGTATGGACATGATGAGTTCGATGTTGCCGATGATGATGTCGCAGATGATGAACCGCGGCCAAGCCGACACCGACCTGCGCAGCCGGCGCAGCGAATACGACCCGTACGAGGACCAAATCCGAGCTGTCCCTGCGGCCGTCGCACCCGCCCAACCGGCAGTGCAGCAGACCGCCACCAGCACGCCCGCATCCCCGACCACTACCGCGCCCCCGGCGAGTTCGTCGTCCTCGCAGCCGACGACCGGTATGCCGGGCCGCACGCCGAACTCCGATGGAACTGTCGTGTACACCTTCCCGGACGGTCGGACGCAGAAGGTATCCGTCACGGTCGCACAGGCTTTGGATGCGGCGTTCGGCAACGCCAGCGGCACCGACGCCCAAACGGCATACGCGAAGACCCCGGCGAAGTGGTCGGACAAGAAGCAGATCGGGACCTCGGTCGATCCGTACCAGCTGATGACCGGCGATGTCGCGGTCTGGGACGAGCGCACCGCGATCGTGGTGGCCTTCCCCGCCGACGACGGCGGCACACTGGAGGTCGTGGTCAACGGCCAGTTGAAGCAGTTCGCTGCGACGGAAATGTCCGATAGCGCTGGGGAATTCGGCCAATTCGTCGGGTTCAGCCATCCGCACGGCATCGACGCGACTGCGCCGGAGGACCACGATCAGGGCAAGATGTCGGGTATGCCGGTCACTGGCGATTCGTCGGCGGGTACCGCGATGCCCGCGGTGGCCGCTCCGGCGTGATCGTGAGCCGGATGGTGAGAGGAGGAGGCAATGCCGCTCGATGTCGACCCGGCGCAACTCGTCGCTGTGGCCTCGAAGTTGGCCGCGCTGGCGCGTGACACCGGAACCGGATTGCCGAACAGCTGGGTGCGGCCCGCGGGGGCCGATCCGATCTCCGGGGCCCATGTGCCCCGGCTCAACGCTCAGGCCGCGTCGCTGTTCAATGGTGTGCTCGGCGTGCTCAATGAGGTCCAGCGCCACGCACACCACATCGGCGGCGCGGCAACCGATTACACCACCACCGATGATCAGAATGCCCGCATCGTGAGCGGCAGCGGCGCGGAGATCCTCGCCAATCCGGTAGGCGATGTGCAGGAGTTCGGCCTCCGGCAGCCACCCTCCTTCAACCTGCCCGCGGCCACTGGATCCGTCGACCCGCTCACCTTCGCGAAGCAGTTGCACACCGGCCCCGGCCCCGGGCCCGCGACCAGTTTCGCGGCCGATATCCGCAAGTACACCGGTGGCTTCCACGCCGCCGCCGCTGAAGGCGTCGACGGTGCGGCCATGCTGATGCAGAACTGGAAGCCGGTCGGCGCCACGGTGGCCGAGCACCTCACCGAACATCGGAATTGGCTGGGGCAGCTCGGCGCCGGATTGGGTGCGCTTGCCGACAATGTCGACGCCTACACCACCGCGTTCACGGTCGCGAAGGCCAAACATCCCACGCCCCAGGAGATCATTGCGGCCCGCAAGCGGTTGCTGGCCGCGATGAAGTCGAAGAACGAGTTGGCGCTCCAAGCGGCCCTCGCCGAATTCCAGGAGCAGAACGCCCGCTCCGCCGAGGCGATCACCGGTTATTCCACAACCGTCAACTCCCAGATTCCCACCGAGGGCGGCACGAGCGACGCCGGTGGCAGCGGCAAGGGCAGCAGCGGCGGCGGCAATGGCGGCAGCAGTGGCAGCGATACCAGCATGCTGTCCCAGATGCTGCCCGCGATGATGAACGCGATGACCTCCGCCGCCAGCATGGGCCAGAACCAGAACAACTCCGGCCTCGGCCTCGATGACGAGTACAGCGACTACGGATACGACGACCTCGGCATCCCCAGCGGTTTCGCGCCCATGAGTTCCGCTGGGGGCAGCCCGATCTCCGGCGTCGGGGTGCCGGATATCTCCGGCGCGGTCACTTCGGTCTCGGTGGGCTCGATGCCGATCGTCGCGACCGCGGGCGCGGCATCGAGCACTCCGGTCGGGATGGCGAGGACACCGGTCATCGAACCACTGTCGTCCGCATCGTCGGCCGCGGCGGCCGCGCGCGGTGCCGGTGCCGGGAACGGAATGATGCCAATGATGCCGATGTCTCCCGGTATGGGCGGTGCCGGCGGCGGCGGCAATGGCAACGAACGCAATCGGGTGGTCGCCTGGCATCCCGACCGGTTGATGTACGTCGACGACACTCCGCATACCGAACAGGTCATCGGGGAGCGGCCGACGATCGCCCCAACCGTGACACCGCCGACGCCGACGCCAGGCCAGGGCCCGACCCAATCCGGAGGTTCCATGTGAGTGATATCCACCCCGATGTACAGGCGGCCCTCGACGCCGCCCGCGAGTTGCGGCATCGAATCGCCGATATGCGTGAGCGGATCGACGGTATCCGAGCGCGTCGTCCGTCGCCCAGCGGCGCGATCATCCCCGAGGTGGATGCGATGGGCCGGCTCACGGATTTGTTTCTGGCGCCGGGCACCGTGGACCGTCTGACCAATCAGGAACTGGTCACCGAGATCATGGCGGCTATTCGGGAGAGCACCGCCGACGCGGCACGGCAGTACCAGAGTGTCATGGAAGCGGTGCCGCCGCCCGAGGTGTTCGAGCCGACCGGTCCGACCGGCCCCTCCGGTCCGTCCGGGTCGTCCTCGGCGACAGCTGGTGCGGTGCTGTCATGACCGAACCGGGCGCGGTCACCATCGCTGATACCGTGCGGTGGCTGCACGATGAGGGCTTGGTCCGGTTGGCCGGGGTCGCGGAACGGATGCCGAGTCTGGTGGCCGCGTACACCATCGACGTGGCAACTGGAACAGTCGTCGCCCATCCCGCGACCGGTGCCGGTGTCGGATCGGATGTGGTGACCCTCGGCGCGGACGATCTGCCCTATCCGGTCGGCACTGCGAAGCGGTTGATGATCGTCGGTGTCACCACCGCCGAGACACTGCTGGTCATCGACCTGGCGACCGCATTGACCATTGCCATCAATGCCGATCGACCGGAGCTCGCGGCTCGGGCCTGGGCGGTACAACTGCTGCTCAACTCCGAGATCACGGTGACCACCAATAGCGCCGATATCGCGATCGCGAGCAGTCCGCGCTGCCGCCAGAGTTTCATCCCCGGTAGCAGCGCAACGATCATGAATATCGACGACGCCCGCCCGCCGATCACGACGGTTACGCTCAACCCGACCAACGAGGGGCCCGACCATCTCGATATCGCTCCGGACGGAACCGCCGAGATGTACCTCGGCGCTCGATTCTGGCAGCTACGCCAGATCATGACCATCGATGATGCCGCGTGGAGCGCGCTGGCCGGGCGACTGGACGCACCCGATGAGGATCCGTCCGGGCACGGTGCATCCTCGAATCGTCAACCTGCCGAACGACTTTAGGAGGGATCCCGTTGACTGACCCACATCAGGACGAGTTCGACGTGGACGAAGGCGCGCCGGCTCCCGACTGGCGGAGCATGGTCTACGAAGTGTTCAATCCGGACCACAGCTGCGGTGTCGCCTGCGACCGTGACGGTGAGATCGTCGGGATGCACATCACCGACGACGCTCGTGACAACGGCGATGCCTGGTTGGCCGCCGAGATTCTGAAGCTCGCGCGCTTGGCACATATGAAGTCCCGGGTCGGGCTGCGGGCCGAAATGGAGTACAAGGGCACGCGTTCCTACACGATCGACTCGTTCGATCTGCCCACCGAAGCTTCCTTCCGCGCCACGGTGAACGCCGAATTCGGCGCCACCGGCTGAACCGAAATTTCCGCACCGAACCTCTCTCAGACGGGATGCCGACATGGTGGATATGGACGAATCGCACGAAGTGAACGCTGCGGCAGGCAGATTCGCCGGGGCCATCGAAACGGTGTCGGGTCAGGTTTCCTGTACCGTCGCGGACCTGGTCCTGCACCATCGGCCGGAATCGGCACTCGACTGCTCGCTCGATGCGCACCGGCAGGCAATCGTGACGGCGTTCGGTCCCGCCCTGACGGCCAGTAACTGCGGTGCCCAGGTCACCCAAGCCGCGACGGTGAGCACGACGAATGTCCTCACCGATGCCGATACGGCGGGCGCGGCGTGCGTCAACCGATACGACTCGATCTGATCATCGGATGCCACCGGAGCACGAAAGTCCGTACTGGGATGAGATCGTCAAGGACAACTGGCCCGAAGTCCCGCCCGGTGACTGGAGTGCACTGGAAGCCACGGCGCGTGAGGGCGCGGCGGCGCTGGATACCCTAGGCGCCGAACAAGCCCGCAAGGACTTCGACAATCGAGTCCGTGCCAGCGAGGGGCTCGAACCCGTCAAACAAAATATGCGGAAGCAGCGGGAAAACCCGCAGGCATTCGCCGACGCGCTGGATGCTGCGGCCGATATCTTCGGGCATTTCTCCGGTCTGGTCTATCGCACCCGCAACCAGATCCTCGACATCGTCGAAGAGGCCACCGCAAAGATTCGCCGCGCTTATCAGGCCGCCGAGAACGACGAATCCGATGACGAGGCCGAACGTGAGGCCAAGGCGGCCGCCCTGCGCGATCGTGTCGCCCGGATCAAAGCCGAGGCCCGCGCCGAAGTAGACGATGTGGCGCGGAAAGCGCTGAATTCGGTCGGTCCGACGAGTTTGCCGCCGCTGGAGCGGCTTTATGCTCTGCTGCGGCAGCCGGGTGGTCCCTATCGGCCGGACGGACCGCCGGGACATCGGCCCGCGCAGCAACATGCGCCCGGCCCCCAGCACGAGATCGAACACCCGGTGGTCGGACCGAACCACCAGTTCCCGGGTCCGCTGGGCTTCGGTCCGCAACTCGATGTGCCCGAGATGAATCTGTCCGGCCCACAGTTGCCGGGGAGCGGGCCGATAGATCGTCCCGTGGATTCGCCGTCGCAGCGCACGCCGACGGATGCGCCAACCGCCCCGGGGATGCCCCCCGTGGTCTCGGCCCCGACCTCGACTCCGGGCGTCACCACGGGCTACGTACCGGTGGCGCATCCGGACGGTGCTGATCCAGGTGCTTCCGCGACCGGTGTCCCGTCGCGTGCGACGTCGCCCACAACCGGCGAATTCCAGGATCGCCCCGATGCCGGTGCCCATCATGCCGGCGCCCATGGCGAGACGGCAGGCGAGGCCACCGATTCTGGGCAGCATGGGGAAACCGGCACGGCCGGAGCCAATTCCGGGCACGGTGCCGATCCCGCCGAGATCACCACAGAGGCGGCGTCGACCAACTCGGCGGCGCAGATGTCGCCGATGATGCCGACAATCCTGCCGCCCGCGGCCGGTTCGACCGGCATCTCCGCGCCGTCGGTATCGTCCGCGCCACAGGTGTCGGCCCAGACGTCGGCGCAATCCCCAGCGGCGCAGTCGCGGCCGCCGGTGGTGGACTCGAAAGCCCCGCAGGTCGATTTGCGCGGATCGGCTTCCCCGGCCCCGAAGGTATCCGCCGGTCCGGCCGCGCCGGTGCCGAATGCGGCCGTCCCGACCGCGAAACCGAGTTCGCCGCAACGTGATCCGCAGGCCGTGGACAGACAGCCGGATACTGGCGGTAGCGACGAACTGATCCGTGATGTCGTCGGTGGTGCGATGGTGGCCGCCGCCGCTCCGACCTTCATACTCGGCGAGCGGGTCGACGGTGATCTCGTGCTGGCGCGGACATTGCTGGGCGGTGTACTGGCCGTGGTGGATTCGTCGGTGATCGGGCTGGAATGGGCGGTAGCGATAATGCGGCATTCCGGCGGCGTCAACGCGTTCGTCGCCTCGAATGAGGGCCGTAGCTGGCTGCCCGCGGGCCTATATCTTCCGCGTGAGATTTCGACGCCTTGGATGTGGGAGGTAGCCGACCCCGCGTGGGAAGGCGTGTCCGATCCGGCGCGGGTGCTCGCCGAGTTCGGCGCGGCGTGGGGACGCCGAACGGGTGCGAAGGTGACGGCGATCGTATCGTCGCAGCCGATCGATTCGGCTATGCGCGCGCAACTGCGTGAGGTACCGATGGAGGGCCCGGTATCCGCCTCGTCGGCAATGGATTTGAGCGCCGCGGCAGCAGGGTTGGCGGATCGGCTCGGCCTGGTCGCCGCGCCGCAGTTACTGGAGCGGGTCGGGCAGGTGCCGGCGCAGGGGATCGGATCGCGCTGTATCGACCTCGCCTGGGATGCCCATCGACGCGTCGGTCAGGTGGGTGCGCCCGATTCGCTGGGGTTGCCGCGTTTGCGTCTGCGGATCTTGGAGGCGGTTCGGCAGCGTCGGGAGGTGTCTGTT
>NZ_JBFANN010000098.1:0-7299 GCF_040674855.1 Nocardia sp. NPDC049707
TCGTACTGGTCATGAAAACGTCGATCCGAATCTCGCCCCGCGTCAGGCCGATTTGCTGTGAACCGGTGGACTCAACTCAGCCTGACACGCAGGGGTGGGACTCCTGGGCGATCAGTCTCAACTGCGGCGTAACGAAACCCGTGAGCGAGATTGCAGGGCGAGCAGGTCATCGGGCCACGACTCAGTTGTTTACCGCAGTCGATACAGGTGATCCTGTCGAGAGCGGCGTCGACCACACGCCAGTCATGCCTGTCGGGTTCGGTCACGACGAGACGGGCGATTTCGTGTTCGGATTCGCCCTGCCAGTCGCTGAGGAAGCGCCGCCACTCGTCGTTGATGATGTCGTCGACGAGAGTGCAGCAGCGGTGGCAGTCGGGCGCTCCGCCGTACTCGTAGCCGCCACACTCCTCACACCGAACCACATCGGCACCCACAGCCGGTCTCATACTCGTCATTGTCGCTTCCCACTACCACCGACGCCAATGAATTGATCTCTATCCGGTACCAACGGGCGACCAAGCTGACGAGCCAAACATCCCAGTGATGGGAAACCCGCTGCATTTATCGCCGGTCACATTATGCGAGAACCGCCTTCCACCACACGAGACATCCCCGAACCCGAGCTAGAGCAGAGTCAGCAACATGCACAGGACAACAAAGCACAGTATTGCCACATGGATCACTCCGATGCGACGTCTCTGAGGCTCGAAACCGGCTGCGCCGCGGCCTAAGTCGAAGTACGGCGCTGCATAGTAGATCCAGACCGGTCCGCCGGTGGCGTCGATATCGAGCGTCGCCTTGCCGGTATCCCCGAAGCCGAAGCCGTAGCCCGACCAAAGTCGCACCCGATAGCGTCCGGGCAGCAGGGAGAAGTGGTTCTGACCGGGATGCAGCTCGAACCGGAGACCGGGAGCGAACTCGACCATCATCGGCGACCAACCGACCTTCGTCCAGGTCGGGTTGGATGCTTCGACGACAACCGATACCGCCGGTGGCGGCGGTTGCCAATGCTGTGTCGGCTCCCAACCCTGCGTCATCTAACGACTATAAGATGCCGGTCGGGGAGCGCGTAGGCCCTTGTCCGCGTGCAGCTTCGCGGGCTTGCGCCGACGCGGGCCATGTGTAGATCGAACCGGTCGTCGTGGTTGAACTGGATCGAATCCGGGTTCGCCGCGCTGCGCTACTTTGCCCTCAACGGCACCGACCACCACAACCACGGCGAACAGGACGACACCATCGACACCTACATCCGCTGGCGAAACCAGCGCGCCCACCCCAAACGCGACTTCGCCCGTCGGCTCCCAGATCCGGCTGCCGGATTACCACGTTGCTTGACGAGGCATTGGCGCACTTTACCAGATTTGCACGAAAACCGCTGGCGGGGAATGCAATTCGACTGACGAGCGGGGTAGGTCGATACCGTGACAGAGAACGGGTCTGCCCCGTGGTCGGTCGAGCCCGCCGACCCGCGTTCGCCCGAGGCGGCCGCTATCCTCCGGCTCTACCTGGCCGAGATGATATGTCGCTACTACGGCCGTCCCACCGACAACGCGGAGATCGACCGGCATCTGGCCGAAGGCCACGATAGCGACGACCTGACCCCACCCACCGGTCTGCTGCTGCTCGCGCGCCGAAGCGGCGAGGCCGTCGGTTGCGTCGGCCTGCGCCGCCTCGACGCGCAGACGCTCGAGTTGACGCGCATGTTCGTCCGCCCCGATACCCGCGGCGACGGCGCCGCCGCCGAACTGCTCAGCTCGGCCGAGGTCGCCGCCCGCGAACTCGGCGCTCGCACGATCCGCCTAACCACACGCGAGGATCTCGTGGAGGCCCGCGCCTTATACGCGAAGCACGGATATGCCGAGATTCCGCCGTACGGCGACGACCCACTGGCAGACCACTGGTTTGAAAAGAAGCTGGACTGAACGAGGGCGGTGCGCTGATCGGGGTTCGGAGCACTCACGAGCCTCGCCGAACATGCAGGGCATGATCACCGCGGCGCTGAATGGGGTGATTTCGGCTTCGGGCTCGTTCTGCGGTCAAGAGCCTGCGGCGCAGTGCGATGGATGCCGACGCCAGCCGGGTTCTGCTCAGACTGATGGCGAAGTAGAACACCGATCTGGTCAGTGCCGACTGGCTCAAGGGCAGCCGGAGCGGTGCCAGCTCGAACTGCGTCGAAATCGCTTTCCTCCCGAACAACCATGTCGACGTTCATGATTCGAAGAACCCATCCGGCCCCACACTCGTGTTCACCCAGTCCGAATGGTCGGCCTTCACCGCCGCACGACTCGCGGACACTTCGACCGCTGACAGCCTGCCGGTCTCGTGGTGAGCAGGTCGTCAGCGCTGAGGCGTTGTCCTGCTTACTGTTCGACGGACATGGCACTTCGCAACATGTTGAAGCGGAATCCGACCCCATTGACATCCCATCGCCGCACGTCAAACGCCCTGCTCGGGGCCCGACTCACATTCCGAAGCCGAATAACCTCTGCGCGTAACCCACCGACCCGACCGGTGCCGGCGCGACACATGGACCTAATTTTCACGAGTTGATCCAAGGCTGCCAATCTGAACGCATGGACCATGGACCAGGCACCCACTCGTGTAAGGACGTCGAACGCGCGTTCGCCGCACGAGCGATCGAAGAGGCACGGAAGTCTCCTGGGAACGCCCGCGTCGGCGCTGTCATAGCGAGCGGAGACAGCACCCTGGCGACTGGCTACAAAGGCGAGGTCGAGGGTTTGCACGCAGAGCAAGTAGCCCTCCAGAAGGCCCGGGTGGCTGACACCAACCTCGCCGGAGCCTCGCTCTACACGACGCTGGAGCCGTGCGCGAACTCCCGGACGTCCCGGGTTCCGTGCGCGGAACTCATCGCAGAGGCGGGCATTACCGTTGTCCATATAGGCGAATACGACCCCAACCCTCAGGTCAACCGCCTCGGATGGAAGTACCTGCGCGACCACGGCGTCCAGCTCCGCGATTTTCCGGCCGACCTTCGCGAGCAGGTGCGCGACGCCAACACGGACTTTACACAGGTATTCACACGGGGAACCGGCATGAGCGCGGGCGCAAAGTTTGACTTCACGATGAACGGCGGCCAGTTCACCATCAGTGTCGATGAGCAGCCCAACAGTGCCTCATGGGTAACCCGTTGGAGCAATTGCGGCGCCTCGGCCATCTACATGTATGGAGGAACGCCCGGTGTCGTCGCACTGGCGCGCTACGCGAACCAGTTCAACGAGATTGACGATCCCGACGCGCTGGACTATGGACACCATTCGCCCAAGATCGACGTGGGGTCTATCGGTGTAATGCGCAACAAGCACGGACATGTCCTCTGCAAAGTCACCGCGATCGAACCCACGGCTGACTACGGCGGCACCGGACATGTCTCGGTCACCATCAGATGGGAGATCCGTCTGGCCGAAGGCGATTCAAGAAGGTAGCTCAGGCCGATCCGACCTACCGCCGACGACGTGACCATGGTGACGGAGCAGATCCTCAACCCGTAGCGCCGAGGCGGACGAGGGCCAGATCCCACTGACCGTGCTGATCCGCCCAGGTGGTCACGACCTCGCCACGGCCGACTGGGTTCCCTTCCGGCGCGTCGTCGGTCGCGTAGTCGACGTCCTCCTCGACCACCGCCATGATCCGCAGCACGTCCTCCCTGGTCCCGTCCGTCCGCACCAGGATCTGCTCCACCCGCCAGTCGGCGCTGCTCAGATCACGCCCCACCAAATCGCACCCGTCGACCAGCTCCTCGTCGACCTTGAAAATCGTCCCCGGCCCGTCTACCCGCAACGTCTCGGTGTCCCCGATCATCAGAAAGTCGCTCACCATATCCCGCTCGCCGCGCAGCAACGCCCGGGTCGAGCCACCCCGGATCCCGGTCCAGGCCGACCTCGTCGATGAAATTCACCCAGGCATACAGCGCATACGGCATGCCGAACTCCTAAGCACGCCCGACACTTTCCGGCGATCGAGCCGCAGCGGAGCCACAGGACCTCCGCCCGGCGTCATGTCGTGACGACCCCGGCCGAGCCCCATCATTTCGACCACCGCCGGGCAACGGATCGCCGCCGGTACGCGCAATCCGTTGTCGCCGTGAGTCATTCAACCCGAGTTGGACGCAGGTCAGCTGCTTCAGGTTCCAGCCCAGTCGACACGCAATCGGGCGTCTGCTAAAGGTCGCGATTCTCCTGGTCGAACGGACGCCAAGGATGACCGGGAACGGGACACGGACCAAGGCGTGCCAGCTATGGGTCATAGTGAGCAACCATCTCCGAAACCGCGGCCTGCACGATTCGGCACAAGGCTAACCGCGGTCAGCAAAATCGAAGTGTTGCGCCAACCGCGGTTACGGGTCTAGGGTCACTGTTAGCTAAATCGCAACGCGCAACAAGGTTTCCGACAAAGTTAGGAACTCGCACGTGTCCCTCAGCACGACCTTGAAGCCCGTCACTACGGGCTTTCCACTGCGACTCACACCGCTCCGGCCGACGGTTGCCATCGGCACAATCGACATCGAAAACCTGCTCTACATGGTCAATGACCCCGTGCGTGTCGAGGAGGATGCTGCGCGTGACCGCAAGGCAGGCCATGAAGTTGACGACTACGGCCGATTGCGGGAGTTGGTGCAGCGCATGGTCGGAACCGCAAAGAGCCCGAAGTCCAAGAACGTCGCCAGCTACGCCGACTATCTTGCCAGCGGCATCACCGGGGAACTCGGTAATGCTTGGTCGGTTCCTCCCGTGACGCTCTGGTGCCCGCGACCGCTGGAGATTGAAGAGGAGACCGGTAGCGCCTTCTTTCCGATCCGCGATGGTCTCATCGCCATCGATGGGGAAACCCAGATCACCGCGCTGCACCGCATCAAGAAGAACCCTGGAGCGTTCGGCTTGTCTGAGTTCGACTTTGGCGAAGCGGTAATGGCCTTCGAGGTGTACCACGGCATCTCGGCTCTCGAGGCCCGGCAAATATTCCACGACCGCAACAACAAGGGTGCCCCTGTGGACAAGTCGCTCGCCATGTCAATGGACATGCGGGACTTCGGCACCACCATCACACAACAGCTCATCGAGTCCACGATCGTCACCATCGATGGTGAGGATGTGACGCTGTTGGAACTGGTCCTGACCGGAAAGCGACAGGTCGGGGCCAAATCTAAGGAATGGTTCACCCTTCAGGGTCTCCGTACGCTGGTCGTTACCACGCTGCTTGGAAAGGCCGGTATTCAGGCCGCGTCGGCCGACGTTCATCCCACGGACATTGCTGGCGAGCCCGATCAGACAACCGTCAAGCGCGAGACAGTGGAACTCCTCAGTGCGTTCTTGCGCGCCAGCACGGACTTGTTCAACAACAAGACGGCTATTACAGCACCTGCGGTCATGGCGGCGCTGGGCGCGCTCATCCACCGTGAAACGTCCTGGACCAAAGACCCGCTCCCGGTTGGTCAGACCGTTGAGAGCCTGCTGAGCGATGTGAAGTGGGCGCGCGGAGGGGCCTACTGGGGTGGCATCGCAGCGAAGGTCAACGACAAGGGCGTTGTCAGCTGGGCCGGTGGCGCACGCGACTCCGGCCACAAGGTGTATGAGGCACTCAGCAACCCTCACTCTGAGGTTGGCAGGCAGGTTCGGGGTCTTCCGTACCGGGCAGCGTCCACCTCATAGTCATAAGAGGTCACCACGGCCCGAGTGACAACTAGCCCCGCCGACCAAGTTCGGCGGGGCTACCGCATTCAGGCCAACCCAAAGCGCTGATGCCGATAGTGGCCGAGACGAGCAACCGATCGAGCTGCTCGAGCGGTACATACCCGCGCCGACCAATCTGAGCCCCACGGGGGCCTACTTCTTCACAGACGCTGATCCGCTACGGAACTCGACCACGTGGCGCAGCCGAATAACCTCACCAAACATGGGCTCCTATGACGCCGGTTCCAGTCTGTCGTGCCCTGGCCGAGGCACCAGCACCGATTCGGCGGTCAGTGCCCCGCGGTCGCGTACTCCGAGAGGCTTCCGATCACCGCTCCAAGGAACGACCTGAACCGGCTTGCCTTTGTCGACGAACAGGTAGTAGCCCTGCTCCGGTCCTTCCCGGTAACCCATTGTGGGGAGATGCTTCCAACACTGACCTGGCGTGTTCGCGTTCTTGTTGAGGTCGGCCACTTCGGTGGAAATACGCACCTCCACCAACCGCTCCCAGCCATCAGTCCAACCGGCCGCACGGGTTATTTCGATCAGCGTGGCTCCATCCGTACCTTTCGCCACCTCACGCAGCGCGGCATCGAAACGTTTGCTCGATCCAAGCGGCTCATCGTAAGGAGAGCTGAAATCGAATGTGCCAGTGCAATTTTGATCGTCGGCTCGATCGGCGGAGAAGGTGCAGGCGCTCAGCGCCGACACGGCAGCGGAGACCAGCAGTACGTACTTCAGCTTAGTCATGTGATCATTTCTTCCCTGGCAACGGAATCTCAACTCCGGCAGGCTGGCCGGTATCGCTCTCGCTCACGCTGTTGCTCCAGGTGATCGTCGGCCGACTCCGGATACCGGTGGCCGGATCGACCGGGCTGCCGAGGACGATGGCTTGCCCATTGTCGATGTGTTCCTTGACCTTCTGCGCCAACTCTTCGGCCGATGCGTTCGAATTCGCCAGGCCGATCTTTCGCCCTTGTTCGTTGTTGTACAGATCCATAGCCTCGCGATGTGGCGGGTTCCCACCGATCTTTTCATGGCTCGTGGTGTAGGTCTGGGTCCAATCCTCACCGAACTTTTGCGTCATCAACGCATTCCAGTATGTATGCCGGAATGCGTCACCGTGCCCGTCCAGGCAGGAGGTCGGATACCGCTTCTTGGCTTCGTCCTCCGCCAGCGAGGTGATATCGAAGAAGTCCTTCAGACCGGATAGCCCCTTTTTGGAATAGAGGTTATCGAGAGCCCTGGACTCCTCCTCGGTCATCAGAGTGACCTTGAAATCTGGTATCGCCATCCGAATGACGTCGAGCAGTACGCCATCCGACGGCCAGATCACCGGTTTGGAACTCGTTTGAGGTGCGCTGCCCGACGCGCGCTGTACTCGTCCATTGTTCCCCAACCCCGATCAACACATGGATCTTCTTCGACTTACAGCGGAACTCTATCGGTCACAAGTTAACAGCGGCAAACCCGTTGGGACTGGGTCGGCCCGTGTCACGGTGTTGGTCTCGGGAGCTGTGAATCGCCCCGGCTTTGGTGCACACCGTTTTATCTGTCACCGGCTGGTTGCTCGGCGCGGTGTGCATAGTAGTCGGCTTCATACTCGGCTGGT
>NZ_JBFANN010000099.1:0-6660 GCF_040674855.1 Nocardia sp. NPDC049707
CCGTCGAGACTCGCGACTTCGTCGCATGCGCTTCGACGACTCGGACGCGAGACGGGCCGCGAACGGGTCGCTCGTAAGACTCGCTCCGTTGTGGTTGCTGGTGGCGGGGCGTTCGGCACTTGGTGCGCGCGCGTCGAGACTCGGGCGTGGCGCATGTGCTTCGACGGCTCGGACGCGAGACGGGCCGCGTACGGGTCGCTCGTATGACTCGCTTCGTGGTGGTCGGTTGGGGCGGGTCGTTCGGCACCTGGTGCGCGCGTCGAGACTCGCGCGTGGCGCATGTGCTTCGGCGGCTCGGACGCGAGACGGGCCGCGTACGGGTCGCTCGTATGACTCGCTTCGTGGTGGTCGGTTGGGGTGGGGCGTTCGGCACCTGGTGCGCGCGTCGAGACTCGCGCGTGGCGCATGTGCTTCGACGGCTCGGACGCGGGACGGGTCGCGCACGGGTCGCTCGTATGACTCGCTCCGTTGTGGTCGTTGTGGGCGGGTCATTCGGTGCCTGATGTGCGCGCGCTGGGCGGTGGACTTCGGTGCCTGTGGCGTGTGTGCTTTGACGACTTGGGTGTGGGACGGCTGCGAACTCCTCGCTTGTAAGACTCGCTTCGTGGTGGTCGTTGATGGCGGATCGTTCGGCACGCGGTGTACGCGCGTCGAGACTCGAGCCCTATGGATGTGTTTCGACGTCTCAGCTGAATCGATGGCTGTGCGCGGACGCGAGACTGGCCGTGAACTTCTCGCTCGCCAGGTGGTGGTCTCCCCGAGTCGGAAGGTCTGGACACCCCCGTGTGCGGCATCCGTTGGGTAACGGTTTTCCGGGGAGGCGGCGGAGTTGCGGACACGCCGTTGCGGTCGCGGACCGTCCGGTGTGCTATTCACGTCGGTCGATAACCTGTTCTGGCACAACGTAATGCACACCGCGCCGGTTCTGTCAACCCCGGCGGTCGGCTCGTTGTGGCCCTGACCTGCACAGTTGATCGCGCCGTTACCGAGTCGCATGTTAAACTGTGAACATCGAAAGGGGCACGGGACACATGATTTTTAAGGTCGGAGACACCGTCGTTTACCCCCACCACGGAGCGGCGCTGATCGAAGCAATCGAGACTCGCACCATCAAGGGTGAGCAAAAAGAGTATCTGGTCCTCAAGGTCGCCCAAGGTGACCTGACTGTTCGCGTTCCCGCAGAAAACGCCGAATATGTCGGCGTGCGCGACGTTGTCGGCCAGGAGGGTCTCGACCGAGTCTTCCAGGTGCTGCGTGCGCCGCACACCGAAGAACCGACTAACTGGTCTCGCCGCTACAAGGCCAACCTGGAGAAGCTCGCCTCCGGCGATGTGAACAAGGTGGCCGAGGTTGTTCGCGACCTGTGGCGTCGGGAGCAGGACCGCGGTCTGTCCGCGGGTGAGAAGCGGATGTTGGCCAAGGCCCGACAGATTCTCGTCGGTGAGCTCGCGCTCGCCGAGGGGACCGACGACGGCAAGGCCGAGACGCTCCTCGATGAGGTTCTCGCCGCGGCTTCCTGACCGTGAACGTTTCTCACAGCGACGGATCCGTCGTTGCGTTGGTGCCTGCCGCCGGTCGTGGCGTTCGTCTGGGTGAATCGACACCCAAGGCGTTCGTCACGGTCGGCGGCACACCTATGGTCCGGCTGGCCGTCGACGGCCTGATCGCCTCCGGGGCGGTCGACCGGATCATCGTGATGGTCCCCACCGAACTCGTCGAGAGCGCCGTTGCCCTGCTGCCGCCCTCGGAGTCGGTGCGCGTGGTCATCGGCGGCGCCGAGCGCACCGATTCGGTGCGCTGTGGTATCGCCGCCGCCCCCGATGCCGCCCACTTCCTCGTGCACGATGCCGCCCGCGCGTTGACCCCGCCCGAGCTGATCGCCCGGGTCGTCGCGGAACTGCGCGCCGGTGCCGGAGCCGTCGTGCCCGCATTGCCGGTGGTCGACACCATCAAATCCGTCGACGCGCGCGGCGAGGTCACCGGCACACCCGACCGCGCCGGTCTGCGCGCCATCCAGACTCCGCAGGGTTTCGCGGCCGACTTATTGCGCGCGGCCTACGCCGATGAGCGCCTGCAGGCCACCGACGACGCCGGTCTGGTCGAATTGCTCGGCACCCAGGTGCGCACCATTCCGGGCGACACCTTGGCTTTCAAGATCACCACCCGGCTCGATCTGCAGCTGGCAAATGCCGTGCTCGCCGGTGCATGGACGGCGGGTCCGTCATGAGTGAGCGCAGCGAGCGAGCATCCAATGCAGGCCTGGGCATGCGCGTTGGCATCGGCAGCGATGTCCATCCGATCGAAGTCGGCAGGCCGTGCTGGATGGCAGGTCTGCGCTTCGACGGCGCAGACGGCTGCGCCGGACATTCCGACGGCGATGTCGCCGCGCACGCGCTGTGCGATGCGCTGCTTTCCGCGGCCGGACTCGGCGATGTCGGCGCGGTCTTCGGCACCGGACGGCCGGAATGGGCGGGCGTTTCCGGTGCGGCCATGCTCAAAGAAGTGCGAAGGCTCCTTGACGAGGCGAACTTCGAAATCGTCAATGCGGCGGTCCAGGTGATCGGCAATCGGCCGAAGATCGGACCGCGGCGCGCCGAGGCTCAAGAGGTACTCGGCGAACTGCTCGGCGCCCCGGTCTCGGTGTCGGGCACCACAACCGACGGCCTCGGGTTGACCGGCCGCGGCGAGGGCATTGCGGCAGTGGCTACCGCCCTGCTACAAGAGTGTCGCTGATCCAGCTCCCGCCGACCTGATCCGCTCCGTGAGCGGCCTTCTCTACCAGCTAGGATCGACTTCCGTGACTCTGCGCCTTTTTGACACCGACACGCGGACCATGCGCGACTTCGCGCCACTGGTCCCCGGCCGTGCCTCGGTGTACCTCTGTGGCGCCACTGTGCAGGGAGAACCGCATATCGGCCATTTGCGTAGCGGAGTCGCATTCGACGTCCTGCGGCGCTGGCTGCTCGCACACGACTACGACGTGCTGTTCATTCGCAATGTCACCGATATCGAGGACAAGATCCTGATCAAGGCCGCCGAAGCGGGGCGGCCCTGGTGGGAATGGGCATCCACCTACGAGCGCGCCTTCGATAAGGCCTATCAAACCCTCGGCGTACTGCCGCCCTCGGTGGAACCGCGCGCGACCGGTCACATCACCCAGATGATCGATCTGATGCAGCGGTTGATCGACCGCGGGCACGCTTATGCCTCGGCGGGCAATGTCTACTTCGATGTCCTCAGCTATCCGGAATACGGCAGCCTGTCCGGGCACAAAATCGAAGACGTTGCCCAGGGCGAGAGCGCCGGCGAGGGCAAGCGCGATCCACGGGACTTCACACTGTGGAAGGCCGCCAAACCCGGCGAGCCGACCTGGCCGTCACCGTGGGGGCCCGGTCGGCCCGGCTGGCATCTCGAATGCTCCGCCATGGCCGAGTTCTATCTCGGCTCCGAATTCGATATCCATTGCGGCGGAATGGATCTGGTCTTTCCGCATCACGAGAACGAGATCGCCCAGTCCAAGGCCGCCGGTGACGGTTTCGCGCAGTACTGGCTGCACAACGGCTGGGTGACCATGGGCGGCGAGAAGATGTCCAAGTCGCTCGGCAATGTGCTCGCGGTGCCGAATGTGCTGAAAAAGGTTCGGGCCGTTGAACTTCGGTTCTACCTGGGCAGTGCGCACTACCGCTCGATGCTGGAGTACTCGGATAAGGCGCTCTACGACGCCGCGGCCTCGTATCAGCGCATCGAGGCCTTCGTGCACCGAGTGGCCGAGCGGGCCGGGGAGATCGCGGTCGGCAAATGGACCGATGCCTTCGCCGAGGCGCTCGACGATGATCTGGCGATTCCGCGGGCCCTGGCCGAACTGCATCGGGTTGTGCACGAGGGCAATAAGGCGCTGGAATCGGGCGCGCTCGATGAGGCGGTCGAGCTGGCCGGACAGGTCCGGGCCATGTTGAATATCCTCGGCGTCTGCCCGTTCGACCCGCAGTGGTACACCCCACAGGACAATTCGGTCGCGCTGGACGCGTTGGATGTCCTGGTGCGCGCCGAACTCGACCGCCGCCAGCAGGCGCGCGCCGCGAAGGACTGGGCGAGCGCCGATGCGGCGCGCGACCGGTTGCAGACCGCCGGAATCGAAGTGACCGATACTCCGCAGGGTCCGGAATGGTCGCTGGGCGCGGCACAGCATTCTCCGGGCGCGGTACAGCGTGGAAAGGCGAACTGATGGCAGGCAATTCACAGCGCCGCGGCGCGATTCGTAAGGGCGGCACCAAAAAGGGCGCGGTCGTCGGCTCCGGTGGGCAGCGTCGGCGCGGTCTGGAGCCCCGTGGGGCGACCCCGCCCGCCGAGGCGCGCACCAAACATCCAGCCGCCAAGCGTGCGGCCGCCAAGGCGAAGGCCGCCACCCAGGGGAGGCCGGGCCCGCGCGGTACCGGTCGACCGGCCGGACGCAAGCCCGACGACGGTCCGGAGATGGTGCTCGGCCGCAATCCGGTTGTCGAATGTCTGCGCGCTGGTGTGCCCGCGAGCGCGCTGTATGTCGCGGTTGGCACCGAGAACGACGACCGGCTGACCGAAAGTGTGAAGATTGCCGCAGATGCGGGCATTTCGATCCTCGAGGTGCCGCGCACCGATCTGGATCGGTTGAGCGCCAACGGACTGCACCAGGGTGTGGCGCTACAGGTGCCGCCGTATCGGTATGCCCATCCGGACGATTTGGTTGCGCGGGTCCAGGATTCGGTCGAACCCGCATTGCTGGTCGCGCTGGACAATATTTCCGATCCGCGCAATCTCGGTGCCGTCATCCGCTCGGTGGCCGCCTTCGGTGGGCAGGGTGTGCTGATTCCGCAGCGGCGCAGTGCCAGCGTCACCGCAGTGGCCTGGCGGACCAGTGCCGGTGCCGCGGCCCGGCTTCCGGTCGCCCGCGCGACGAATCTCACTCGCACGCTGAAGGATTGGGCGTCGCAGGGGTTCCAGATCATCGGACTCGACGCCGGTGGTGACACCACCCTTGATGATTTCGACGGCCGCATCCCCACCGTGATCGTGGTCGGTTCGGAGGGTAAGGGCCTGTCCCGGCTGGTTCGCGAGACCTGTGATTCGATCCTCAGCATTCCGATGGCCGGGCCGGTGGAATCGCTGAACGCGTCTGTCGCGGCGGGCGTTGTGCTCTCGGAGATCGCGCGCCAGCGTCGAGTCTGAGCACGGAAAGCGTATCGGCGGCCTGTCAACCGAGCTGCGTTCGAACCGCAACGGGCGGACCGTACCTCGGCGATCGCTGTCGACGGGGCAAATCGTTTGCCGCGGTTGAACCGCAAATCGACTCCGGCACCGTAGAATTCGACTCGTGACCATCCCGAATCAGGCTCCTAAGGAGACGATCGAGCATCCGCATGCGACGGCGGTGCTGGCGATCGGTGCGGCGAGTCTGTTCTGCTGCGGTGTGTTGGGGCCGGTGGCCTGGGCGCTCGGCAGACGTGCGCTCAACCAGATCGAGGAATCCCACGGTGGTTACGGTGGGCGCGCGCAGGTGCTGGTCGGCTACGTCCTCGGTGTTATCGGCACGATCCTCATGGTCTGCATGGCGATCATTTTCCTGCTCATCCTGATTGGCGGCCGCGCATAGTAGCGGACCGCGTCAATCCAGGCTGGGCCGTTGCTTCTCGCCGGTGCTGTCCCAGGCCGGCCATTCCTCGCTGATGCTGCCGGTCCAGTTGGGTTGGCGGCGATCTCGGAAGGCCGCCATGGCCTCACCGCCGTCGATGCTCTTGGTGACGTGCGCGTTCAGATCGGTCTCCAGCTGTCCGACCATGGCCGGGCTCATGGCGAGGCTCTCCCATAGCAGCCGCTTCGACAGTCCCACCGGCAGCGGCGCCGTCCCGTTCGCGATGTCATGGGCGATGGCGAGCGCGGTCGGCAATACCTCGCCCGCGGGCAGGCAGGCATTGGCCAGGCCCATGGCCTTGGCCTCTTCGCCGTCGAAGGTGCGACCGGTCAGCATGATGTCAGCGGCATTGGCCATGCCGACCAGCCGTGGCAGTGTCCAGTGCGCGTAGCCGTCGGCGAGTACACCGCGACGCACCTGATTGAGTCCGTACACCGCGTCGCGTGCCATGTACCGCAGATCGCATTGCAGGGCCAGCGCGAGTCCGATGCCGACCGCATGCCCGTTCACCGCCGCGATCACCGGCTTGCGCACCCGCCACGGCGCCGGTTCGATGGTCGCGGTGACCTCGCCGACCCGGTTGGACAGATCGGCACCCGCGCAGAACGCGGGCGCCGTACCGGTAATGACCACCGCGCGAATCGCATCCTCGATATCACAACGCTGTAAGGCCGCGCTCAATTCGGCGGCCATGGCTGGGGTGACGGCATTCTGCTGTGCGGGTCGATTGACGGTGAGGACGGCGATGCCCGCGGAGACATCGACGAGCAATTCCGAACTCATGCCATTGGATGTTAGTCGGGTTGTCGGCGGCGCGGGCGCGGTGTTATTGGCCGCGCGGGCTGTGTTTGATTGCCGCGCCTGCGGCGCGGCGTGTTCGCGGCCCCCCACTGTCTCGCGTCCGAGTCGTCGAGACTCGCGCCTGCGGCGCATGCGCTTCGACGCGGTTGTCTCGGGGGCGACGGATCCGGACATCGAAGGAGTGGAGGTCGAGC
>NZ_JBFANN010000100.1:0-6264 GCF_040674855.1 Nocardia sp. NPDC049707
GAGACCACTTTTCTCACCGCAGGGATCGGGGCAACAGTCGACAATGTCTGGGTGCAGGACCTATGCCCGGATGATGACTTCGCCGCGAACACGCCGCGCCCGCGCGGCCAAAAACACAGTCGCGAGTCTCGACGACTCGGACGCGAGACAGCAGGGGGCCGCGAACCCGCCGCGCCGAAGGCGCGGCAATCAGACACAGTGCGCATCCACCGCGACCGCCTTGATGTTCGCGAAAGTCTTCCGGTAGCGCTCGACTTCGTGTTCCTTGTCCAGGTACACCGGGCCGGTGAACGCCTCGACGTAAACCACCGGCGGCTCCCGCAGCTCCACCTGCGCCGTATCGGCGAATTCGAGTAGCACGAACGGGCCCGAATCCATGCCGTCGTGATAGCCGGAATCCGAGGGCACCATCTGGATTCGCACATTCGGCAGGTCGCACATGCGCCGCAGGTGCGCGAGCTGTTCGACGGTCACCTCGGCACCGCCGACCCGCCGCCGCAGCACCGACTCGCTGATCGCCACATCCAGATGCAGCGGCGAATCCGTGCGGGTAAGCAACGCCTGCCTGGCCATCCGCAGCTGCACCCGACGGTCGATGTCGGTCTCCGCGGCCTCCGGGCGTGCGGACTTCAGCAGCGCGCGGGTGTACGCCTCGGTCTGCAGCAGTCCGGGGATCAGCTCGTTCTCATAGGTGGCCAGGGTGCGGGCGGCCTCCTCTAGACCGAGGTACACCTCGAAACCCTCGGCGATCACATCGGCGTAGCCGGTCCACCAACCTCTGGCCTTGGTCTCCTTGGCCAGCGCGGTCAGCGGTTCGACGAGATCGGTTGGCGCACCGTAGATCTTGCACATGGCCTCGACGTCGAGGCTGCGCAGTGAGGTTTGCCCGGTTTCGATCCGCCAGATCTTGGCCTCGGACCATTCGAGCTGCTGGGCCGCCACCCGGGTGGTCATCCTGGCCCGATTGCGCAGATCACGCAGATGGCGGCCGAGTTGTCTGCGCGGCATGGTCGATCCGGTGGTGCCCTGCGGTAAAGCCATGCTTTCCCCCTTGTGATTTCCGAACCGCATTGTGTCACAGCAAATCTGACACAGGTCACGATGGACGTCCCAGGTACGCCAACAGCGCAATAGCGATAAACAGGTTCTCGAAGGCTGCGATCGGGAACCTCAGCCGTTTTCCACTTGCGTGTGCCGCGCGTTCGCCAAACGCCAGAACTGCACGGCGTGAACGTCTCCGGAGAGTTGGTAGACCGGCTCGGCGAGATCAGCGATGTACTCGACCTCGGTCGCCAGCTCGGACGCGTTCTCGAGGAACTCGAGCAGCAGGCGGATGACGGCCGCGCCGGTCAGGCCGAGCGGTATCGCGCTCGAGGCGGCCAGCACGGCGAGCACCGCGCACACCTGCCACATCAGCACCGTCAGTGCGATCGGGATGTCGATCGCGAAGGCCGGGCCGAGCAGGTAGGCAAGGGGTAGCAGCGTCCCGGTCGCAGGGCGGTGGAATTGCACGTCGAGCAGAACGCGGGTGGCATCGGCACTCCAGGCCCGCGGACTTTCGAAGGGGTGGCCGGTTCGCGGCGGTGCGCGAGAACCGTCTCTCTTTCCCAGCGATCCAGCCTGATTCGGTTTCGAATTCGGGTGCTCCGACACTATTGGACTCATCGGATCCGCCCGTCGACCGTCGAATCACTTCGCGATGCTGCCCGTCGCCGACCGCTGTCCCCCATCGAATCGCGACGCGATGCTCACTCTTACGGCGATCCTTCCGCCAATCCGATACCCCGCCAATAGGAGTGGATTCGCATGAGCAGGTGCGGGCCGCCGCAATGTGCGCGCGGACCTGCCTCGGTGCGGCGGCGCGGCCCATTAAAAAGGAGATGTTTCAGTGATAGCCGATCACTACCGGGTGAGATGAATCCGACAGTCATCAAGATCTTTTGTACAACCCGTAACGCCCACCCCACCCCGCCCCGATACCACCCACGTATGCAGGACCCAGAACTATCGGGGAATGGAGAAAGACAGTGCGCACCACGTTTCCGACTTCCGCATCGGCGGCAGAGATGACTGCCGCGGCGCAGGACTACATCCAGCGCGGGTGGACGATCGCTGAAACGACCAACGGAATCTGCCTGATCACGGACGAGGATCTGTCAGGTATCGAGATCAGCGGTGAGCTGGCCGGCGAGGTTCGCCGGTTCCTGCGCGCGAACAACCTGACCGGTCCGGTTATCGAGATTCCGGGCGCCGAGCGTCGCGAGGTCCACCTGGTCACCGGCCTGCACAAGGCCACGATGGCGCTGGCGGCATTGCGCGAGGCGGGCATCACCGTCTACACCGACGGTGCCGGCATCCCGCTGCCCCCCACCCAGCTCACCACCGGCGAGGCCTGCTGGAGCGTGGCTCCGGGCGAGGCCCGCTGGATCCCGCCGGTCGTCGCGATCGGCGCCGCGGTTCGCTCGGCCCTCTCGCGTCGCACGACCGTCAACAGCAACACCGTCGTCGCCTGCTGACGAGACGTATTTGCCGGGCGGGGTCCGCACTGCCCTGACCGACCGATGACCGGTATTCGTAGCAACGGATACCGGTCATTCGTGTTCCGGCGTGACGACTGATTTCGCGGGTACATGGATAACTCGTCGGGAACGCCCAGACCTCTACACCTGATCAACCGCCAACCCGCAAAGCCACAGTTGAGACACTCACGACCGGCAAGAGTTTCGGAGTGGCGGGGGAGCTACCGGTCATTCTTGTTTCCTCATGCGTACAGATCCATCGCGCGCGATGATGGGGATCATGGCCCAGCTCACTGATGATTCCCGGACGCTGTTGCGGACCTGCCCGCTGTGCGAGGCGGTTTGTGGACTCGAGATCACGCTCGACGCGAACGACCACGTGACCTCCGTTCGCGGGGATCGAGACGATCCCTTCAGCAAGGGGTTCATCTGCCCCAAGGGGGCCAGCTTCGGACATCTCGATGAGGATCCGGACCGACTGACCGAACCGATGATCCGGGACCGGGCCACCGATACCTGGCGCACCGCATCCTGGACCGAGGCATTCGATGTCATCGCCGCACGTTTCCCGGCGATCGTGGCCGAGCACGGCAATCAGTCCGCGGCGTTGTATCTCGGCAATCCGAACGCGCATACGGTGGCCGGGACGCTGTATGTGCCGGTGCTGATCCGGGCCCTTGGCACCAAGAATCTGTTTTCGGCGAGTACCGCCGACCAAATGCCCAAACAGGTGGCGAGCGGGTTGATGTTCGGCGATCCGCTGGCCGTGCCGGTGCCGGATCTGGATCGCACCGATTATCTGCTGATGTTGGGTGCGAATCCGCTGGAGTCGAACGGATCACTGTGCACCGCACCGGATTTCCCGGGCCGGTTGAAGGCATTGCGCAAGCGCGGCGGCAAATTCGTCGTGGTCGATCCACGGAAAACGCGGACCGCGAAGCTGGCCGATGAGCATCTGTTCATCCGGCCGGGCAGCGATGCCTATCTGTTGTTCGGGATCGTGCATACGTTGTTCGAACAAGGTCTGACCGATATCCGCGTGGATGTCGCGGGGCTGGACGAAGTACGCACGGCAGCAGCGGATTTCACCGCCGAGGTCGTCTCGGCTCGAACCGGAATTCCCGCGGCGACGATTATCCGGATCGCGCGGGAGTTGGCGGCGGCGCCGACCGCGGCGGTATATGCGCGAATCGGCACCTGCACGGCCGAATTCGGCACGCTGACCCAGTGGTTGGTCGAGGTCGTCAATGTGCTGACCGGCAACCTCGATTCACCCGGCGGCGCCATGTTCGCCCATGCGGCGGCGGGTGGTATCCCGCGCACCAAACCATTCCGCACCGGCCGCTGGGCCAGCCGGGTGCGCGGACTGCCCGAGGCGATGGGCGAACTGCCGGTGGCCACCCTGGCCGATGAGATCACCACACCGGGCGCGGGGCAGGTGCGCGCGCTGGTGACCGTCGCGGGCAATCCGGTGCTGTCCGCACCGAGCGGGGCGCGGTTGGATGCGGCCTTCGCACAGTTGGACTTCATGGTCAGTGTGGACCGGTACCTGAACGAGACCACCCGGCATGCCGATGTGATCCTGCCGCCGCCGCGGTCGACGCAGTCGCCGCATTACGATTTCGCGTTGCTGCAGTTCGCGGTTCGCAATTACGCACGCTATTCGCGGCCGCTGGTCCCGCTCGGCGATCGGCCCGCCGAGTCGGAGATCCTGGCCCGGCTCGGGGCGGCACTGACCGGGCAGCCCGCCGGACCGGCTGCGCTGAACGGCGTCGATGAACTGATCATCGCGGGCATGTTGAACAAGGCGGGCATACCGGAGCGGCGACCCGAACTCATCGGGTCCAACAGCACCGAGCAACGCATCGACCTGATGCTGCGGCTCGGACCGTATGGCGAGTGGCATGCCGGCGCGAGCGCCGGACCCGGAGGCGGCAGCCCGCGTGACCACGAAGGTCCCCAGGAGCACCGCGATCAATACAGCGCGCTGAATCTGCAGGTGCTGCTGGACAATCCGCATGGTCTCGATCTCGGGCCGCTGCAACCGCGGCTACCCGGCGTGTTGCGGACGGCGTCCAAGCAGGTGGAGTTGGCGCCGCGGCCGCTGCTCGAGGATGTCGCGCGGATGCGGGCCCGGCTCGCCGATGCCGCGCCGGATGTGGTGTTGATCGGCCGCCGGCAATTGCGATCCAACAACAGCTGGATGCACAATGTCCCGACCCTGATCGGTGGGTCGAATACCTGCACGCTGCATATCAATCCGGCGGATGTGGCGCGGTTGGGCCTCGGCGACACCGCCGTGGTGAAATCCGCCGCGGGAACGCTGACGGTGCCGCTGGAGCCGACCGAGGCGATCATGCCCGGGGTGGTCAGCCTGCCGCACGGCTGGGGACATACCGACAGCACGCAGACGGTGGCTCGGGCGCATGCCGGGGTGAATGCCAATGTGCTGACCGATGATTCGGTGGTGGATGTGCCGTCCGGGAATGCGATCTTCAATGGCGTTCCGGTCACCTTGACGCCGGCCTGAGTTGTGCTCGATCCGACCGGCCGGGAACCAAAAGATTCCGGACGGTCGGATTTTGGCAACTTCGTGGAAACCTCTGCGCTAACGAAAGATTCAGTGCATTCTGCTGTGTTGCCGGACTGAATTCGGATCGAGTCGCGGGCTAGCGTCGAACCCGTTACAGTGTGCCGGATTCCAGCTACCAGAGGAAACGCGATGGCCGGTACACGTTGTGGCAGTGACGGTGAACACGAACTACAGGAGCGGTACGGTACGCAGGATCGCGCCGAACGCTTCTACCAAGATCAAGTACTCGATCGACTGAACCCGACGATGATCGAATTCATCGCCAGGATGGATATGGCGTTCATCGCCACCGCGGACAAGCACGGCGAATGCGACGCAAGCTTCCGCGCCGGTGTGCCCGGCTTTCTGCATGTGATCGACGAACGCACGCTTGCCTATCCGGAATACCGCGGCAACGGCGTACACGCCAGCCTCGGCAACATTCTGGAGAACCCGCACGTAGGCATCCTGCTCATCGATTTCGTCCAGGATCTGATCGGATTGCACATCAACGGTTCGGCCCAGATCGTGGATGACACCGCGCTGCGCCGCACCGCCCCGCAGCTACCGGAGAACGTCAAGGGGCGAGCCGCCGAACGCTGGGTGGTGATCGATGTGGAGGAGGCCTACATCCACTGCCGCAAGCACATCCCGCATCTGGTCCCCGCGGCCGGCGAACAGCGGCAGTGGGGCACCGACAACGTCCGCGCCAAAGGCGGCGACTACTTCGGGGCGAAAGCGCAGTCCCAGACCGACACACTGGTTCAGCGCTGATTCGTTCGCCGAACTGCAAACTCGCCCCGGACCGAGCACGTCTTACGAGCGACGTTCGCGGCGGTCTCACGTCCGCGCCGAGGCGCGGCCATGAAACACCCCCGAGCCGCCGAAGCACATACGACGAAGTCGCGAGTCTCGACGCGCGCACCAGGTCCCGAACGACCCGCCTTCACCGACCACCGCGAAGCGAGTCTCGACGGGCGAGGAGTTCGCGGCCCTCTCGCGTCCGAGCCGCCGAAGCGCATGCGACGAAGTCGCGAGTCTCGACGCGGGTGCACCAAGTGCCGAACGCCCCGCACTCACCGACCACCACGGAGCGAGTCTTACGAGCGACCGTTCGCGGCCCGTCTCGCGTCCGAGTCGTCGAAGCGCATGCGACGAAGTCGCGAGTCTCGA
>NZ_JBFANN010000101.1:0-6134 GCF_040674855.1 Nocardia sp. NPDC049707
CAAAACCGGGACGCTCTACAACGAGGCGACGGCCTGGCCCGACCTCACTCGTACGGCTGCTGCTTGACATTCAAGCTCCTGGGATGTCTTTCTGGAGTTCGCGCTCTCGCGGGAGTTGCGGTGAGGAGGGCTTGGCTGAGGTCTCGTAGGCTGCGGAGTTGGTCATCGTTCAGAGCCCTGGTCATCGCGGCCGCAACGTGGCGAGCGTGCGACCGGCCGACCCGTCGCTGAGTTTCGACGCCCTCGGGTGTCAGCCTTATCCGGTAGGCACGGGCGTCGTCCGGGTCATCGCTGCGCACGACCAGACCGCGCCCTTCGAGCCGGCTCACCAGCCGGGAGATCCCTGCTTGGGTGAGCAGCACGTCGTCGCACAACTCGCTCAGCCGCAGCCCGTCGGAAGCTGTCGAGAGTGCGTACAGCACGCCGTACTCGCGGGGTAGCAGGTCGCCCCAGTCACCCTCGCGCTCGAACTCGAGCGCGAGAGTGGCTTGGGCCCGGAACAGTAACTCCCAGGTCTCGATGGCGAGCCGGACGCCTCGCGAATCGGCGGAATTCACGCGACCACCGGGAAGCGAGCCTGGATATCGGGGTCGCTGTCCTGATATGGAGAGGTCCCGGACAGGTTGTCCCCACGGTTCGGGTTCGGTCGCGGCTGGCGCGGTGTACGGTCCCCGTACTTCGCGGCCACGAGCGACGCGTGAGTCGGTGCCTCCGGAACGCCAGGGGCCCGCCGCGCTGCCATTTCCTTGCGTAGCACCGGAACCACCTCGGTGCCGAGCAACTCGACCTGCTCCAGCGCAAGGTCGACCGGGAGGGACAACCCGTCGACAGCGAACAACTGCCGCTGATAGTCGCCGAAGCCATCCCGGAAGGTCATGACCTTGTCGATCACTTGCTGCGGGCTGCCGACGGTGATCGGCGTGTGCTCCATGTGGTCCTCCAGCAACGAGCCGCGGAATACCGGATAGTTCTCGAAGTACGGCTTGAAGGTCTTCACCGCGTCCTGCGAGTTCTTCGCAATGAAGGACATCCCACCCAGCCCGACGATCGCCTGGTCGGCCGTGCCGTGCCCGTAATGCTCGAAGCGTTGCCGGTAGAGGTCGACCAGGGGCTTGAAGTGGAAGTTCGGCGCCAGAATGTGATTCGCGAAGAAGCCGTTGCCGTAATAGGCGGCCTGCTCCGCGATCTCCGGAGTACGGATCGACCCGTGCCAGACGAACGGCGGCACGTCGTCCAGCGGCCGCGGTGTCGAGGTGAACCCTTGCAACGCGGTCCGGAAGTTACCTTCCCAGTCGACAACGTCCTCGCGCCACAGCCGGTGCAGCAGGTTGTAATTCTCGAGCGCCAGGGCCACACCCTGGCGAATGTCCTTACCGAACCATGGGTAGACGGGGACGGTGTTGCCGCGACCGACCATCAGGTCCAGCCTGCCGTTCGCAACATGCTGAAGCATCGCGTAATCCTCGGCGACCTTCACCGGGTCGTTGGTGGTCATCAATGTGACAGCAGTGCTCAGCAACAGCTTGTCGGTCAGCGCGGCGATGTAGCCGAGCAGAGTCGTGGGCGACGAAGGCACGAACGGCGGGTTGTGGTGCTCACCGAGGGCGAACACGTCCAGACCCACTTCGTCGGCGCGCTGCGCGACCCTGATGAGGTTCCGGATCCGCTCGGCCTCACTCTGGGTGTAGCCGGTCTCCGGTTCCGGGGCGATGTCGCCCACGCTGAAGATTCCGAAATGCATGACTGCTCCTCCTTCCGGACACAGCCGCAACATGCTTGACTGCGCAAGCAGTTCAACAACATGACTGCGCAAGCATTCCCGAAGGTCCCACGAAATCTCTTCTGCCATGGTCAGGGCAGGGAAATCACCACTCATAGTCGTGACATCGACGCGCGATCACCATGACGGGCTGGTCGAGCTGCGCGCGAAAATGATCGGCCTGCTCCAAGAGATGGGGAGCAACTACTCAAAGAACTGGCCAGGGGCCACTATTGCGCCCAGTACCGGGCCGATGTCGAGGAACGCAAGAAGCGCGAGACGTACTGGGGCTGACCACAACCGATTCGACCAACGCCCCTCGCGATTGACTCAACGAATATCGCGGCATGCCCTGGATGCATAGGCGGCTTTCGGATGGCTTGGCGCCGAGTTACCTCACCGAACGCGAAGCAGACCTCCGTCGGCCCGGGCGCCATGGACACCATGATCACCGAGAACCTCACCGGCATCTACGAATGCGACGAGCCGATTTCCCCGGCCGTGCCAGCAGACCGGCTCAGTGGCGCCTTCAGCGACTCCCCCGCGTCGTTACTTCGGGCAGCACCACCGACTCACGCCAGAGGATGGGCAGGTCCTCACCGAACGGCCATTCTGCGAGTCCGACAACCCGTGCGTTGGGCCAGGCTCAACTGATAGGCAGCAGCGGATCGACTTCTGCCGATTATCGTGCACCTGCCACCGACTCCCGCGACGACGAGCCCACTCGAACGGCCGAGCGGCGGACGCCAGGACGCACGCGGTCAGAGAGGCTGGAGCCGGGCGCGCAGGAGGCAGAATTCGTTGCCTTCTGGGTCAGCCAGGACGTGCCAGTTGGCAGTGCCGGTCTGGCCGACGTCGACCGGCTCGGCGCCGAGAGCGAGCAGCCGCTCCAGCTCGGCGTCCTGGTCGCGGTCGGTGGGGTTGACGTCGATGTGCAGTCGGAGCTTCCCGGTCCGCGGGTCGCTGCTGGGGATGAGAATGAGGGTGGGCTGCAGGCCGCCGAAGCCGGCGTCGGCAGGCCCGATCTCGATGCTTCCGTCGTCTCGGCCGAGTTCGACGTAGCCGAGGACCTTGCTCCAAAATGCGGCGAGCAGGTCGGGGTCGGCGGCGTCGATAACCAGCTCACTGATGCGGCATGCCATGCCTGTCAGCGTAGTTGGTTAGTCGGCCGTGTGCCGCCGGATTGGGTACGCCGATAGTGGTGTCGCAGAACGAAGTTCCGGGCATCGGCGTTGTCGATAACAGGCGGGCGGGGGTCGAGACGTTCATGGTCGCTGCGGTATCGGACCGATGCGACCAACGAACGCACGGTAATTCGACGATCCGCGCGTTCGGCCGCGCACAGTCATTGGCCAGCAGTCGATCTCGCGAACGTCCGCATCTGCGGACTATCGAACGTCTGCTCCGGGGCAGACCTGGCCGGGATTCTTGGCCGCTTGCTCTCGGTCATAGCTGAGCTCCGTCTGTTGTCGTCGCGGTTCAGTGCGCTGAAGGGTTTCGACATGATCGCTGGCGCGTCCTCTGTTGGCGCTTTTGCGTCGGACGAGGCCTGGGTGGATGTGGCCCGACAGGCTGCTCTATAGCATTGACATGAATTCTAGCGACGCTATTGACTTCGACTGCTTTGAGGGTTAGCGTTGCTAGCACCAACTACTCCTAACACCAACCACTCGAGGAGTACGACATGGACACACACGCACAGCAGCTCGCCGAGACCTACCTCGCGATGCTCAACACGCACGATCCGGATCTGGTGGACCGGTTCGTAGCCGAGGACTACGTCAATCACAACGCCTTCGTCGCCGACGGGCGCGAGGCGAACCGCCAGTTCTGGACCGCGTTCTTCGCCGCTTTACCAGATCTGAGCGCGACCATGGAGGACCTGGTGATCTCCGGTGACCGCGTGGTGGGCCGCTTCGTCTACCGCGGGACCCACACCGGGGAGATCATGGGCATCCCCGCCAGCGGCAATCCCGTGGAGATGCGATCCATCGACATCTGGCGCGTCGCGGACGCCATGTTCGTCGAGCATTGGGACGAACTGAATCTCCTGCAGCTGTTCCAGCAGAT
Organism: Nocardia sp. NPDC049707; assembly: GCF_040674855.1. Taxonomy (NCBI): domain Bacteria; kingdom Bacillati; phylum Actinomycetota; class Actinomycetes; order Mycobacteriales; family Nocardiaceae; genus Nocardia; species Nocardia sp. NPDC049707. The sequence goes on from NZ_JBFANN010000101.1 coordinate 3,830, forward strand.
GGGCGCGTTGCCGCCCCTGGGAGCCAGATCGGAGGAGCAGACGTGATGTACCTCGCCCATCTCGCCGCCATCATCGCGGTGCTGAGCACCGCGGTGATCTACGGCACCGACGTGTTCTGCGCGGTCGTCCAACGACCTGCACTGGCCGGCATCGACGACGCCGCGCTCACCGCGGTCATGGGCAACGTGCATCGCTTCGGCGACCAGCGCCTTCCCCTCCCCGGGATCCTCGGCATCATCAGCGCCGCCGCCGCATCCGTACTCGCCGCACTGGCCGGCGCGCCCATCGCCTCAGCTACCGCCGGAGCCGCGCTGGCACTGCTGGTGGTCTGGCTACTGCTCTACCTGCGCATCAGTGCGCCGATCAACCGCACACTCACCGCAGCCGCCGACAACCATGAGACACCGGCCAACGCCCGCGCACTGCAGCGAGACTGGGACCGCATCATCGTCCCGAGGGCCATCCTGCAGGGCCTGGCCATCGCCGCGCTGTGCGTGAGCCTCGTCAGCTGACCGGCCTCCCAGTTCCCACCGCCGACAGCCATCACCGCCACCGAGAGGCATCGCAATTATGTATCAACTCAGGATCTACACCCTGCGGACCGTCGAAGCACTCGAGCAGTACGCGACCGTGCACTGGACCCGCCACATCTCCAGCCTGCGCGATTTCGGGGTCACCACCCACGGGATCTGGACCCAACACGATGCTGACGCACACCGACTACTCGCCCTGATCTCCTACCCAGAGGGAGCAGACCCCACTGAGGTGGCCACCGCGTACATGGCCAGTCCAGGGTTCGCAGCCGACATGGACGGCTTCGACGTCAGTGACATCATCACCGTCGAGGACCTGCTGCTGGACCCGGCCGCTGCATCACCGCTCTCCTGACTCGGCCTCGACCGCAGCCCGTTGCGCGGTTGAGGCTGGAAAAGCCGACGCACGACGCTCCGGCCAATCGCCCTACACACTTTGGCCCCGCTCAGGCGGGCCAGGAGGGGCGCACTGATGCCTACCCCCAATCTAGCTGTGCCATCTCATGAGGCTGGCACTTCCGGCCGTGTCGGCAGCTCGTCGGTGTCGTGCACCAGCCATCGCAGGAACGCGATCACCTGCGCGTGGAAGTTCGAATCCATCGCAGCGACAGCTGCTTTCGCGCGTACGTTGAGTTCAGGGTCCGGGCGGATTATCACAGCCGGAAGCCGGGTGCTGACTGGGCATTTTCCGTCGATGCCTTACGGATTGCGGTTGTCACTCGCCGTTGGGTGCGTCTCGACGGGACCTCATAAATCCAGCTGCCGCCGCCGTTCGTTGTCGACGAATCATGCTCGGCTGGTTGCGCTAATGCCGGTGCGGTCGATCGGTGCATCGTCGTTGGCGGCGTCCTGTGGTCGAGGCCACTGATTCGGCGTGAGGAGTTCGACGACTGATTCCGAATACAAGCCGTGAATGTTGGGCTGTCCGTTGACGTCCCTGATCTCAGTGAAGCGATCGGCCAGCGCCGGGCTCGGTGAGCGTGTTGCTGACTGCCCGACTCGATGATGCCGACGATCTCGGCGTGGCTGTACGGAAATGCCTCGCGCAGCACGAAAACGGCCCGTTCCACCGGCGACAGACGCTCCATGAGCGTCAACACCGCCGAGTCACCGATTCACGCTGCTCGACGGTGTCGGCCGGGCCCAGCAGCAGATCGCCATCGAGCAGCGGTTCGAGCATCCAGGCGCCAACCGCGCGTTCGCGCTCGAGCAGACGTTAGACGAGCGAGGCCAGCCGATTTCGGCTGGCCTCGAGACGCGCCATGGTGGCGGTGTCCATGAGCACGACCTCATCCGGCGGCCAACTCTGGCGAGTGCTCTCCGGTGGTGGCCAAGCGGTACTTGTGACTCGGCTTTCCGAGGTTCGGGTGGCTCAGGGCCCAGGCGGCACCGTCGAGGATCGACGACTTGACGCGCGCGGCCGTCCGGCCACGCAGGGGCCGCGGCTTCGTTTGCGCGGCTTTGTCGACCAACTGGTAGATCGCGTCCTTGCGGCCGAGGCTGATGTGGTTGCCGGCATACGACATTGTGATCGTCGGGATCTTGCGCCCGGTCAGGTCCCCGATGATCGAAGCCGTTGCCTGCTTGGCGGTCGGTGCCGTGGACGCGCAGGACATCGGCAACGGCAGACCGCTCTCTGCGATAACGAAGGCGCTGTCACCGGCGGCGTAGACATTCGGGTGCGAGACCGACCGCATCTGACGGTCGACCGCGATCTGGCCGTTGGGTACCACCTCCAGGCCGCTGGCGGCGGCGATCGGGTGGACGGCGA
>NZ_JBFANN010000102.1:0-5822 GCF_040674855.1 Nocardia sp. NPDC049707
CGCCGGATCCTCCAACGCCATCTCGTCGACGTCGTCCATCGCGCCATGACCGCCGATCAAGCTTCCTGGCAGCACCACATCACCCGCCACCAGCCGGCTGCTTGACATAGAAGCATCTGGTGTTTGGGGGCGTGCAGGTCAGTCCACCGGGGATACCCGGATAAGGTTGCCGTCGGGATCTGTAATCACGAATGTGCGGCCAAAGACAGCGTCGTGCGGCTTCTCCACGACGTGGACTCCCTTCGAGACCCAACTCGTGAAGATCTCGTCAACTGCGGACGCGGCTCCCGGCACCATCAGCCCGACTTCGCTCGTGCGAGGGGTGCTCGGGACCGCGTGCTCGCTGTAGCCCGTCCACAGCGCGAACAAGACACCGGGGGCAACCTCGAAAGCAACGTAGTGGGGACTGATGAAGGTCGGTTCGATCTCGAACAGGTCGCTGTAGAAGGTGGTAGCGGCCTTGGCGTCGCGGACGCCGATCAGGAACAGGTTCGGTGCGGGCATATAGAGCGCTCCTCAACTCGGTGATTTCTCGGTACCGCTTCAGTTGATCGCCGCATCGCGACAGAACCTGTCACCTTTTTCTGCAAATATTGGTCAGCGTGAAGGCTTCAAGGCTGTTGCACCTCGTGTTGCTCCTGCAGACCCGGCAGCGCATCACTACCGCCGAGCTCGCCGAGCGCCTGGAAGTGTCTCGTCGGACTGTGCTGCGGGATGTTGAGGCGCTCTCGACAGCCGGTGTGCCTGTTTATGCCGAACGCGGGCGCAACGGTGGGATCGTTCTGCTTCCCGGTGCACGGCTCAACGCATCCCATCTGGAGCCTCCAGAGCTGGAGGCCCTCTCCGTGGCTGGTTTGGACAGCACGCAACTTGAGCACATGGGCCTGTCTGCGGTGTGGGAGTCGGCCGCGCTCAAGATCGCCGCCCGCCAGGCTGCAGCACCGCAGTCCCCGAGCCCGCTGCGGCTGGCGGACCTGGTGCTGGTGGACAGCACCGCATGGTTTGCTGACTCAGAGGCAGCGGTCGACGTATCAGATCTGGCCTCGGCCCTGCGACACCGACGACGGCTGCGAATCCAATACCGGCGTAGCGCCGAGAGTCAGGCCTCAACGCGGGTGGTCGACCCGTACGGGATCGTGGCGAAGTCCGGCCGCTGGTATCTCGTCGCCGACCACCGAGGGGATGGTCGGCTGTTCGCTCTGGAACGACTCTCGGCGTACGAGCAACTCGACGCGCCAGTTTCTCTCCGACCAGGCGAAACCCTCCGCACCACGTGGGCTGCGTTGAAGGATCGCACCGAAGGGCAAGGTCGCGTGAGCGTGACCTTCCGCCTGCCAGAAAATGGCCTCGACCTGGCGCGGCGCATACTTGGCAACCGCATCCACGATGTCTCCGATGCGGAAGACGCCTCATGCACCGTCGTCGTCCGCTACCCCGACATCGAGTCAGTGCGTCAACTCCTCCAATTCGGCGACCACATCGAGATACTCACCCCGGAGACAGCCCGCAAACGCATCAGCCAGCTCGCCAGAGACCTGGCTGAAAGACACTCGACCCCAGCCACGTGACCGCCGATCGGAACGCCCTGCTCTCAATCAACGTCCCCGACCAGTACATCTAGCGGAGACCGTCGAATGTTGGTCGGTGCGCCACGGCGGTGGTGTTGAGCCGTGGCCCCGATCGGGTCCGCGGCCACCCGGGAATGGAGCTGTGCACACCGGCCGCCGCCGAAAGTGGATAGGGGAGGTGGGCGCGGAGTGGAGGCCGATACCCCCACGAGTCAGGGGACTGGCCAACAGCGCTGACCACGCAACTGCTCAAAGCTGGTCAGACGCAAGGGTTTGAGAAGACTTCGACAGCAGATCATCCGCGCCGTAGTTTGATTACAAGACCGGTGCAATGGGAGGAATCGCGATGCGTGTCGATGTCGAATTCACCAGTGGTGCAGTGGCCTTGCGGGGTTGGCTGTATCGGCCCGAGCAGGCGTCGGGCGTCGTCCCGTTGGTGGTGATGACGCACGGATTCGCTGGAGTCAAGGAGTGGGTTGCCCCGTTCGCTGAAGTGTTCAGTCAGGCCGGTTTGGCTTGTCTTGTCTACGACCACCCCGGATTCGGGACCTCCGATGGTGAACCGCGTTTTGAGGTCGACCCCGCCGCCCAAATCGAGGGCTACCGCGATGCGATCACTTTCGCGCAGACCCTGGACGGTATCGACCCGGAACGCATCGGCATCTGGGGAACCAGTTTCGCCGGTGGCCACGTGTTGGTGGTCGCGGCGACCGATCGGCGGGTGCGCGCGGTGGTGTCGCAGGTGCCACTGACCAACGGGTGGGCCAACTTCCGCAGCTTGGTGCCCACCATCATGCTGCCGACCGTTCATGCGGCCATCGCCGCCGACCGCCAGGCCCGCGCCTCCGGTAAACCACACCAGATGATCAAGGCGGCGTCCGATGATCCGACCGAACTTGTCGCCATGCCCGGTATCGAGGTCTACAACTGGTTGATGGCCAACGGCCCGCAGGTCCCGACCTGGCGTAACGAGGTCACTCTCTCCAGCGTCGATAAATTCCAGTCCTATGCCCCGGAAGCTTTCCTGCGGCGCGTATCTCCGACGCCGCTGCTGATGGTGATCGCCGATCAGGACACTCTGACGCCCGCCGATATCGCGCTGCAGAGCTATGCCGAGGCACTGGAACCCAAACAACTGGCGTTGATTGCCGGTCCGCACTTTGCGGTGTACGAGGAGCAGTTTCAACGTGCCTCCGGCGTCGCCCGGGACTTTCTGCTCGCCAACCTGAGCGGATAACGCCTGGATCTGGCTCGGAATTTGCTCGCGATCTCGATCAGGCGTAAGCAGGGTTAGCTGAGACTGTGGCGACCAGATCGCAAGTGCTGGAACACTCGTCGCCAGCTTGAGCGAGGCGCAGGAATCGTATTCGACAGATCATCGTTGAAATACGACCGAGACTTGCCGCGCGAGTGCGGAGTATGATCGATCGCGGGAGAATCAGCAGGCAGGCCCGACTAGGAGGTCGGTCATGTCGTTGCGTCGTCCGCCGCGGTCACCGCGGACAGCTCGATCCCCGGAAGCCCTTGAGCGACTGGAACGCTCGCGTGTACGTATTCGTGAACGCCGAGAACAGGCGCGTCAGCGGGAGCGAGCGATCACTGACGCGGTGAAGCGGTACCTCATCGGTTGGCAGGCGATCACAACGTGTGAAGTCAAGCGTGACCAAGAAATCCAGGCGCTGCGGCAGCAGATCAGTGCAGTCGAATCACGAGCCTGTGAGGAGATCGCCCGTCACCGCGCCGACCAAGCTGTTGCCGCCGCAGTGATCCGTGACCAAGATCAAACCGATGAAGATGTCGCTGATCTGCTCGAAATCAGCGTCAAACAAGCCCGGCAACTGATCACCACCGCACGCGCAACGGGCGGCACAATATCGGCGAGTGCATCACCGAAGCCGACCGCCCCACCAACCACCTCTCCCGACTCGATGTTGGATTCAGGCGCTGGCGTAACCACCGGCGTTCCACACGAACCACCGGAAGTGCTGCGGCGCGAAGGCTTGCCGTGAAGGAATGCCCGGCGCTGGGGAGGAGGGCCAGAACGCGACACCGCACCGATGGCAGTAGAAACCAGCTTGCCATACAGCGTGAGCGCGTCGACGTCCTCGTACGACTCTCCCGTTGCGGCGAATACGAAGCACAGCAATGCTGAGCAGGAGGCCGCCAGGCGTGGTCAGGACCACGAAGAAGATCACGGTGGAAAGAGCAGCGACCCACGGTGATACGCCGGGATACGGATCGGCGATTGAGATGATTGCCGGAACGATCCAGCACATCGCTGGCAACAGCAGCACAAGCGCAAAGAAGCTCAGGCGCCCGGCTGGAGTACGTGCGGGCTCGCGGGCCAGACTCCGCGCAAGTGTTGTGGTGTGAGTGCGCTCAACCGTGGCAGTACCGAACACCGGGACCAGGCCAGTTGAAGCCACACCAACGCCGGAATAGACGTTCGTTCCGGAACTGGTCGACACACCATCCGCATTCAACGCGGGCACACTCTGAACCGAGTCGAGCTGGCGGCAGTGTGGACACGTGAGGTCGATGTCCATGCGGGGGACCCCCTCCCAAGCTGTCGCGCTGTAGCGGCGCGTTTGCGGTGCTGGTACCTGCAACGAAAGCTCTGTGAGGTATCCAACACCTTCAGCGACCCGCTGTCGAGAGGTATTGGCGTGCTGATGCATTGATGAGTCCCTTCCTTGTGGCCGACGGTTGAGGCAGATTCGTCCGATCCAGCTGCACATGGCAGACCGCAATGTTGTCGCGCTCGTGGCCTGTGTCTTGTCCTGCTTGATCGGTTAAACGAAGCCCTGGGGGCGACTGTTGGGAGCGGCTGGAAGCGCCGCTCGAAATGGGTCTGCCATGGGTGAGGTCGCGCCGGTGAACTGCCCGCGGTGAGCGCGGCGGGTGATGCTCGAAACCCGGATCGGGCAGCGCATATCCGGGGATGCCCCGAGGATCGGCATTCGCTGTGGACCAATGTCAAAGAGTGCGTTCCAGTAGCAATCGCCGACCTCGGTCTGCCTGGCTGCGTCGTTTATGTCGTCATAGGGTTCTTCTCTGCCCGCGTGACCGTGGTGGCAAGGGGGTGGGGTTCCCCGGTGAGGTGGGCGAGAGCGGAGGCGACTTCGTTGATTGTTGCGGTGGTGTAGATGCCGGTGGGTCCGGCGTTGCCGAGGGCGTGGCGGGCGAACTCGCGTGCGGTCGCGCCGCCGTAGCGGCGTTCGACCCAGGTGGTTGTGGTGTGGCGTAGCCAGTGGATGGAGATGCCGTGGGTGATGACCCAGGGCAGATGTCGGCCGAGGCGTTCGAACAGGTAGTTGTAGCGACGGCGAGTGATGGGCTTACCGTTGCGTGCACGGAGTAGTTGTTCGTTTGGTGCGGCTCCGCGTTGTTGGGCGTGGTGGCATAGCGCGCGCATCAGGGTGGGGGAGACCGGCTGCCACTGTTGGGTGCCGCCCTTTTCTCGTAGGAGGATCACCGATTGCACGGGATCGAGATCTTGGGGACGCAGGGCCAGGGCACCGCCGCGGCGGCAGGCGGTTTCGGTGTGCAAACGTAGCAGCAGGGTGTCGAGCTGCGGGTCGTTGCCGGTGGTGGCGGCGACGCGGTTGATCTCGGTGAGGATGTCTTCGGGCAGTGCACGCCGGTTGGATCGGGTGCGGCGGGGTTTGGTCAGCCTCGCGGCGGGGTTGTCGCGCGGGTCCATGATCCGGTTGTCTTCGGCGTGCTTGTAGACCCGGCGCAACGCGTCGATCACGTGACGCACGACTTCACGCCCGTCTCGCCCGTTGCGGCGGATCAGTCGCTGGGTCCTGATCACCTCGCACAGCGCCTGCAACTCCACGGCAGTCGGCTCGTTCAAGGGCCGCTCAGCCCACCCCGGCTGGGCAAGAATCTTGGTCCAGTAGGTCTGGTAGTGGTCGCGAGTCCGGCTCGCGGGCATGCTGTCGGCGACGACTGGGATGTAGTCACCGAAGGTCGGGACGCTTGTGGCCGCACCGGTGTCGTCGCTGAGTTCGGCGAGGGTGAGATTGAGCCGGTCCATCATCATCCGGACCGCGGCGACGTCGGCGTCGCTGCGCGCGCTCATCGGACCATCCCCTCGGTGAAGCGGCGTGCGGCCATCTCGTCGAGGACATGCGGTGGGAAACCACCAGCAGGTGTTGATCAGGATCGGCGGCCAACAGGACCCTGTCGTGATGCTGGATGCCCGCGGCGCGCCGTGCATGAGCGGGCAAGGACAGATGCCCGTGCTTG
>NZ_JBFANN010000103.1:0-5552 GCF_040674855.1 Nocardia sp. NPDC049707
CGCTCGGTCAGCAGCACATAGGTGAAGTTGGCGATCTGATTGGCCGTGGTCTCGTGGCCCGCGATGAGCAAGCCGATACCCAGATTGACCAACTCGGCCTCGCTGAGCCGGTCCTCGTCATCGCGCGCGGCGACCAACGCACCGATACTTCGGCTGATCGCTGTGACAACAGTCACGTCGACTTCCGGCGTCGAACCCGCTTATGCAGAAATATTGCGGAAATCACGTTTACCGGTGACGACCGGTCCGGTCGCAGGTCGGGCTTCTCGACGAACCGCAGTGCCGGTGATCGGCGAGTTATCTGCACTGATGATGCGAACGCAGTTGTCAGTGGGTGTGACCAACGGCGGCGATTTCGTTTGTGCGGGGGAGCCTCGAGGAGCCGTGTGCGTTACCGCGATAGCGAAAGTGCACTGATTCGAGGGTTGCGGCCGGGAGTGGGAACGTCGTGGCCGACCTTCACCTAGGCTGTCACAGGCCGCGTTGTGGGGTCGATCGTGTTTCTTCGAGCGAATGCTGTAACAGATTCCTGCTCTTGGAGATATGCGACAAGTTCGCTCTTGTAGGCTCGAACGCTTGGCTGTGCGACCACAGCCGTCCGTAGTGAAGTACGTGCGTTCCATTATGCGGGCGCGGTCTTCAGGCGCGCAATAGGTGAGAGGTGTAGTACCGGAAATGGCAAGGGATCGTCGTTCCGCCCGGGGTAGTCGTCGCCGAGTCGGTCTGCTCTTCGGAAATTTGCTTGCGGCCGCTGTGGAGTCCGCCGCTGACGTCGTCGCCATCCGGTTCAACCCGTCGGGCGATCCGTCCGATGACCGTCAGCTGACCTATCGCGAACTCGACGAGATGTCGTCGCGGTGGGCGCGTGAACTCATCGCGCACGGGGTTGGCGCGGGTGATGTGGTGGCGATAGGTATCGCGCGCAGCATCGAATCCGTGCTGGCGGTTTGGGCGATCGCGAAGACCGGTGCCGCGTATGTGCCCGTCGATCCCGCATACCCGGCCGACCGGATCGCGCACATCCTCGCCGATTCCGGTGCCGTCCTCGGGTTGACCACCACGGCGCACCGGTCGGTGCTCGGCAGGACCGTGGACTGGATCGAACTCGACGACCCGGCGCACGCCGGGCGCATCGCCGAACGCCCAGCCCATCCGATCTCCTATGCCGACCGGGTCCGCCGGCTGGACGAACAGCACCCCGCATACGTCATCTACACCTCGGGATCTACCGGGAAGCCCAAGGGGGTGGTGGTCACCCATACCGGTCTCGGTGGGCTGCTGGCCGCGGCGCGGGAGGTCTCCGGGGTAGGAGACGATTCGCGGGTCCTGCATGTGTGCTCGCCGAATTTCGACCCCTCGGTGCTCGAGCTGTTGTTGGCCTTCTCCTCGGGGGCAACTCTGGTGGTGGCGCCGCCGCACGCGTCCGGCGGTGCTGAGCTGACGGAGCTGTTGCGGCGTGAGCGGGTTACCCACATGATCATCACGCCGGGGGCGCTGGAGTCGGTGGAACCGGCCGGGCTCGACAACCTCGAGATGGTAGCGGTCGGCGGTGAGGCGTGCGGTCCTGAACTGGTAGGGCGTTGGGCGCGGGACGGGCGACGGTTCGTCAATGTGTATGGCCCGACCGAAGCGACGGTGTGGGCGACCCTGGGGGCGTTGCAGCCGGACGAGCCGATCACGATCGGCACCGTGCTCGCGGGGGTGGGTGCCTTCGTGCTGGACGCGCGGTTGCGGCCGGTGCCAGCGGGGGTAACCGGTGAGTTGTATTTGTCGGGAGCGGCGCTGGCCGAGGGGTACCTCGGACGGCCCGGACTGACAGCGGAACGGTTCGTGGCCAGCCCGTTCGAGGTGGACGCCGGAGGCCCTGCGGGAAGGCTGTATCGCACCGGGGATCTGGTGCGCCGGCAAAAAGACGACGGCACCCTGGAGTATCTGGGCCGGACGGACTTCCAGGTCAAGATCCGTGGTTTCCGTATCGAGCTCGGTGAGATCGACAATGCGCTGAGTGCCCATCCCGATATCGACTACGCCGTTACGCTCGGCAAGACACTGCCCTCCGGTGCGAAGGTGCTGGTGGCGTATGTGCTGCCACACACAGGGACCGATGTGGACACCGGCGAACTCACGACCTTCGTCGCAGACCGGTTGCCGGAGTACATGATTCCGGCGGCGGTCATGGTGCTCGACCGGCTTCCGCTCACCCCGATCGGCAAGCTGGACCGCAACGCCCTGCCGGAGCCGGTCTTCGCCGCGAGCGAATTCCGTGCTCCCGTAAGCGAAATAGAGACGATCATCGCCGAGGTGTTCGCGGCGGTGCTCGGTATCGAGCGGGTCGGCCTCGACGACTCGTTCTTCGCGCTGGGTGGCGATTCGATCTTGTCGATCCAACTGGTGTCGCGGGCCAAAGCGCGCGGTGTCGTGTTCACCGCACGGGATGTCTTCGATCATCGCACCGTCGAGGCATTGGCCGAGATCGCCACCTTCGCCGTTGATTCGCAGCAGCAGTGGTTGGCGGAACTGCCCGGCGGTGGAGTGGGCGTGATCCCGTTGACGCCGATGTTGGCGGCGACGCTGTCCAATGATGGGTCATACGAACGGTTCTCGCAGTCGCTGACGCTGGCATTGCCCGACGGTATCGATCACGCGACCTTGGTCGCGACCATCGGTGCGGTGTTCGATCACCACGACGTGCTGCGTGCTCGGTTGCGGCGCGGCACCCCGACATGGGTCTTCGAGGCGCTCGAGCGTGGTGCCGTGGACGTGGATGTCCTGGTGCATCGGGTTGTGCTGCCCGCCGATATCGATGATGCGGAGTTGTCGCGGCGAGCGAATGCCGAATATGACGCGGCCCTGGATCGGCTCGATCCCGCGAACGCGTCGATGGCGCAGTTTGTGTGGTTCGACTTCCCGGAGTCGGCCGGCCGTCGTGACGTATTGCTGGTCGTCGCCCACCATTTCGTGGTCGACGGTGTGTCCTGGCGTATTCTGGTTCCGGACCTGGCGGTGGCATGGTCGCAGCTGGCGGCCGGGCAGCCGGTGGAGTTGCCCGCCAACGGAACCTCGATGCGCCGGTGGGCGCACGCCCTCCTGGACGCGGCGCAGGATCCAGCGCGGATCGCGGAACTGCCATTCTGGCAGCAGGTTTCGGCTACCGCACAACCGCTGCTCGGCGCGCGCGCATTCGATCCGGCGGTGGACACCTTCGCAACGGTCGACCGCGTCGAGGTGAGATTGCCCGCGGAGGTCACCGATGCGGTGCTTACCGCGATCCCGGGCCGATATCGTGGTGGTGTCAACGACGGCCTGCTGGCGACGCTGGCGTTGGCGGTGAGCAAATGGCGCGGCGAAACCTCCGGCGGTACCGCTCTGGTCAAGTTGGAAGGTCACGGTCGCGAAGAGGGTGTCGCCGCCGGCGCGGACCTGTCCCGGACGGTCGGTTGGTTCACCAGTGCTTACCCGGTGCAGCTTGATCTCGGCGGTGCGGATGTCGCCGAGGCGTTCACGGGCGGAAAAGCCATGGGCGACATCGTGAAATCGGTGAAGGAGCAGCTGCTCGCGGTCCCGGACAAGGGGCTCGGCTACGGCCTGCTGCGCTATCTGAACCCGGAGACCGCCACTCAACTCGGCGATGCCACTCAGATCAGCTTCAACTATTTGGGCCGAGTGTCGACGGGGGAGATTTCTACGCAACTCGGTGCGTTGGGGTGGGTACCGGTCGCGGATCTGGGGCAGCTGGATGCCCAAATGGATCCGGATATGCCCGCGAACGGCGTCATCGATATCAACGCGATCGTCACCGACGGCGCGGACGGTCCGCAGCTGGGTGCGTCGTTCGCCTTCCCGCGCGGGCTCTTGTCGCGGGAGCGAGTGCAGGAGTTCGCCGATCTGTGGGTCGCCGCGCTGCACGCACTGGCCGCGCATGCGCAGCGGCCGGATGCCGGCGGTCTGACGCCGTCGGATCTGCCGCTGGTTACCGCAGGCCAGTCGGATATCGAAGTGTGGGAACAGCATTACCCCGCGCTGTCGGAGGTGTGGCCGCTGTCGCCGTTGCAGTCCGGCCTGTTGTTCCACGCGCTGATGGCCGAGTCGAGTGTCGATGTCTACACCACCCAGGCAACGGTAGATCTGGCCGGCCCGGTCGACGGTGGGCGACTGCGGGTAGCGGCGCAGGCCATCCTGGACCGCTATCCCAACCTGCGGACCGCGTTCGCCACCAGTTCGGTCGGCCATGCCGTGCAGCTGGTCATGGACCGGGTCGAGGTGCCGTGGCGGGAGGTGGATCTGTCGCACCTGCCCGAGGGTGAGCGGTTGTCGGAACTACGTCGCCTGGCGGTGCTCGAGCGCGAGACCCGCTTCGATATGTCGGTGGCGCCACTGATCCGGTTCGCGCTGTACCGCACCGCGTCTGCCGCTACCGGCACGACCGAGCAGTGGCATCTGGTGATCACCACCCACCACATTCTGCTCGACGGCTGGTCTATGCCGTTGCTGATGCGAGATGTGCTGGTGCTCTACGCGACTCGGGGCGATCAGTCCGTACTGCCGCGGGTTTCGGCCTACCGCAACTTCTTGAACTGGCTGGCTGGACGGGATCGGGAGGCATCGCTGCGGGCCTGGGCACAGGCGCTGTCCGGGGTGGACGGGCCGACTCAGCTCGCGCCGCAACCGCACGCAGTCGAACGCCATGAGATCGTCAAGTTGGTCAGCGAGATCGACACTGACCGCACCCGCCGGATCACCGAGCGGGCCGCCGAGCTCGGCGTCACCGTCAATACCTGCTTGCAAGCGGCCTGGGGCATCCTGCTCGGGCGGCTCACCAGTCGCGACGATGTGGTGTTCGGCACCACGGTCTCCGGCCGTCCGGCGGAGCTGCCCGGTGTGGAGTCGATGGTCGGCCTGTTCATCAACACGTTGCCGGTGCGCGTTCGCGTCGACGCGCGCCTGGCGGCCGCGGAGTTTTTGCAGCGCCTGCAGCGCGAGCAGGCCGGTCTGCTCGACCACCACTATCTGGGTCTCCCCGACATACAGCGGATCGCCGGGGCCGGAGCACAATTCGACAGCCTGTTGGTCTTCGAGTCGTACCCGATCGATCGGGACGCGATCGCCGCCGTCGATTCCATCGACGGCATCTCGGTGACCGGTGTCGGTCTCGCGGACGATACACATTACCCGCTGACGTTGGTGGTGATCGCACAGTCGACGATCGAGTTGACGTGGCGGTACCAGAACGATCGTTTCACCGTCGGCCAGGTGGAATCCTTTGCCGCACGGCTGATCCGGGTACTCGAGACGCTTCTGGGCGATCCCGGCGCACTGGTGGGCGATATCGACATCATGCTGTCGGACGCCGAGCGGGATCGAATCCTGCTGGAGTGGAACGATACCCGGCATCCCGTCGAACCGGAGCTGCTGCTGGACGGCTACCGGCGCGCGGTGGCGGCGCATCCGGATCGGGTCGCGGTGGCCTGCGAGGGCGCCGAGCTAACCTACCGCGAATTTGACGAGCGGGTGAATCGCCTTGCCCGCCTGCTGATCTCGCAGGGTGTTGGCGC
>NZ_JBFANN010000104.1:0-5176 GCF_040674855.1 Nocardia sp. NPDC049707
ATGTACCGCACCGGCGACCTGGTGGTGTGGCGTGAGCCCGACGGCATCCGTCCGGCCCGCCTGGAGTACATCGGCCGCACCGACTTCCAGGTGAAGTTCCGTGGCCAGCGCATCGAACTGGGTGAGATCGAAACCGCGTTGCTGGCGCGGCCCGCGGTGAGCCAGGCAGTGGCACTGGTGGTGCCCTCCGTCTTGGGCGAGCAGCTGGTTGCGTACGTCGTGCCTGCACCGCAGCAGCAGATTGATCCGCTGAAGTTGTCGGCCGAGATCGCGAAAACCCTTCCGGCGTATATGGTTCCGGCCGCGATCGCGCCCTTGGACGCCTTCCCGCTCAATGCCAGCGGCAAACTCGACCGCAAGGCGCTGCCGGAGCCGACCTTCGCCACCCGCGAATTCCGCGCCCCCGCAACACCGGTCGAGGAGATCGTGGCGAGCGTGTTCGGTGAGGTGCTCGGACTGGACCGGGTCGGTGCCGACGACGACTTCTTCGCACTCGGCGGCAACTCGCTGATCGCGACCCAGGTGGTCGCGCGCCTCGGCGCGGCCCTGAATACTCAGGTGCCGGTCCGCGCGCTGTTCGATGCGTCGACAGTCGCCGGGCTCGCGGTCCGGGTGGAACAGCACGCCGGCACCGGCGCTCGCGCCGCTTTGACGGCCGGCCCACGGCCGGAACGGATTCCGCTGTCGCTGGCCCAGCAGCGGATGTGGTTCCTCAACCGGTTCGACCCGTCTTCGGCGGTGAACAACATTCCGGTCGCGGTGCGGCTGACCGGCGAACTGGATGTCATCGCACTGCGCGAGGCGGCCGCCGACCTGATCGCCCGGCACGAGGTGCTGCGAACCGTCTATCCGAATTCCGATGCGGGGCCCGAACAGCGGGTGCTGCCGGTGGAAGAGGCGGTGCCCGATCTGACGCCGGAGCCGGTCGGCTCCGATGACCTGCCGACGCGGATCACGGAGGTGGTGTCCGCCGGATTCGACGTGACCACCGAGGTTCCTTTGCGCGCCAGGCTCTTCCGGGCCGAGTCCGGCGAGTACGTCCTGGTATTCGTGGCCCATCACATCAGCGCCGACGGCTGGTCCATGGGTCCGCTGACACGCGATCTGATGGTCGCGTACGCCGCGCGGTCGGCCGGTGCGGCGCCGCAATGGGCGCCGCTGCCGGTGCAGTACGCGGACTTCAGCATCTGGCAGCGGGAGGTGCTGGGTGCGGAGGACGATCCAGACAGCCTGATCTCGGCGCAGGTCCGGTACTGGCGCGAGGCGCTGGCCGTGCTGCCGGACGAGTCCACCCTGCCCGCGGACCGGCTGCGCCCGCCGGTGCCGTCGTATCGCGGTGGTAGCGTGGCCGTTTCGATCGGCGAGCAGGTGCATCACGGTCTGCGCGCGATCGCGCGTGAGCAGAACGCGACGCTGTTCATGGTCGTGCACACCGCGCTCGCGGTATTCCTGGCGCGGATGTCGGGCGCCGAGGATGTCGCTGTCGGCACCCCGGTGGCCGGACGCGGCGGGGCCGAACTCGACAACATGATCGGCATGTTCGTCAACACCCTGGTGTTGCGTACCCAGGTGCCCGGCCGAGCGAGCTTCGCCGATCTGCTGGCCCGGACCAGGGAAACCGATCTGCAGGCGTTTGCGCACGCCGACATTCCGTTCGAGCGGCTGGTCGAGGTGCTCAATCCGGAGCGCTCGACCGCGCGGCATCCGCTGTTCCAGGTGATGCTGTCGTTCCAGAACCTGCCGGAGGGCAGTTTCGAACTGCCCGGATTGCGAGTCGGCGCCGCCGATTTCACCGTCGACACCGAGAAGTTCGATCTGTCGCTGACCATTCAGGAGACCGGCGCCGGTATGGCCGCCCACTTCTCCTTCGCGCGAGACCTGTTCGACGAGGCCACAATCCGGGTGTTCGCGGACCGGTTCATGCGATTGCTGGAGCAGATCGTCATCCAACCAGGCAAGGCGGTAGGCGATCTCGCGCTGCTGGACGAGCAGGAGACCGTCCAGGCGCTGCGCGGCTGGAACGACAATGCTGTCGAGATCAGGCCCCGTCATACCGGTGGAGGCCGGGATTCGGCGCTGGACTCCGGCGTTCGCTGGCGTGACGAGGGTGGGTTCACTCTTGTCGATGATTTTGTCGCTCAGATGGCGAGTACTCCGGATGCGGTCGCGGTCGTAGATCGGGAGGCCGGTGAGGCCCTGACTTACGCAGAGTTCGGTTCTCGCGTGCACCGGCTGGCCCGCCGCCTTGTGGAGGCAGGGGTGGGTCCGGAAAGTCTTGTGGCCTTGGGCATGCGGCGGTCGCTCGATTTCGTGGTGGCAGCGTATGCGGTGCTGGAGGCCGGTGGTGGGTATGTGCCGCTGGATGTGGATCAGCCTGCTGAGCGTGTCGGTTATGTACTGGAGACAGCGAATCCGGTCTGCATTCTGACCACGGAGCGTGATCGTTTCGGTGGTCTTGGTGAAGCTGCCACCCGTCGTCCCGACGAAGCGCGGGATCCAGGTGCATCCGCCGAGTTGAGTGCCTCTGTCGAGGGTGTGCCTGGGTTCCGGCTTTCGTCGGAACGACGGGCAGTGTTGTTCGAGATCGACCGGCTCGATTTGTCGGCCTACTCCGACGCCCCGCTGACGGATGCGGAACGGATTGCGCCGTTGCGGCCGCAGCATCCGGCGTATGTGATCTTCACGTCGGGTTCGACAGGTCGTCCGAAGGGTGTGGTGGTGCCGCACTCGGGGTTGGTGAACCACATCCGTTGGATCACTGGTGAATACGGTATCGGTGCTGACGATGTGGTGTTGTTCAAGACTCCGGCGACATTCGATGGATCGATGTGGGAGTTGTTCGGTGCCTTGACTACTGGTGGTCGTCTGGTGGTGGCGTCGCCGGATGGGCATCGCGATCCGCAGTATTTGGCGGACGTCATTGCGGCGGAGCAGGTCACGATGACGATGTTTGTGCCGTCGATGTTGATGGTGTTCTCCGGCAGTGTTGCTGCGGACGCGGTCGGGTCGTTGCGAGCGTTGTTGATTGGGGGGGAGGCGTTGACGTCGGATGTGGTGGCGGCGTTCCGGCGGGTGGGCTCGGCGGGGTTGTTCAATCTGTACGGTCCGACGGAGTTTACGGTGAATGCCACGCATGCCCCGGTCGCCGAGGACGTCCAAGGGGTGGTGCCGATCGGTTTGCCGGTGTGGAACGCTCAGGCGTATGTGCTGGATGCGCGTCTGCACCCGGTTGCGCCGGGTGTGGCGGGTGAGTTGTATCTGGCGGGCGATCAGCTGGCCCGCGGCTACGTCGGCCGGGTGGATCTGACTGCGGATCGGTTCGTGGCGAATCCGTTCGGCGTGAACGGTTCCCGTATGTATCGCACGGGTGATCTGGTGACTCGGGGTGCGGATGGTGCGATCGTGTATGTGGGTCGTACCGATTTCCAGGTGAAGTTGCGTGGTTTGCGTGTCGAGTTGGGTGAGATCGAGTCCGCGCTGACCGGGCATGATTCGGTGGCTCAGTCGGTGGTAGTGGTGCGTTCGGATGCACACACCGGTGATCAACTCGTCGCCTATGTGGTGGCGGCAGTGTCCAACTCGGCGACCGCTGGATCTACCACGCGGGCTGCGTCCGAGCCCGTTGTTCCGGCTGGCGTCGATGTGGACGTCGACCAGCTCCGGGTATACCTGTCGTCGCGGTTGCCGTCGTATATGGTTCCAGGTGCGATCGTGGTGCTGGATGCGATGCCGCTCAACGCGAACGGCAAGTTGGATCGCAGGGCTCTGCCTGCACCCGCGTTCGAAGCGAAGGAGTTCCGGGCGCCGTCAACTCCGACCGAGGAGATCGTGGCGAGCATCTTCGCCGAGGTGCTCGGAGTAAAAGGCGTCGGTGCCGATGACGATTTCTTCACCCTCGGCGGCAACTCGCTGCTGGCCACGCAGGTGGTCAGCCGCCTGCAGAGCCTGACCGGTGCCGGCATCCGGGTCGCGGCGTTCTTCACCGATCCCACCGTGCGGGGTCTGGCCCGCCAGCTCGAGACACTGCTGGAACACGGGCTCCAGGACGAGCGGGGTGTCGCCGCGGCGCTCGAGGTGATGCTGCCGATCCGGGCGACGGGCACTAGGCGGCCGCTGTTCTGCGTGCATCCGCTCGCCGGACTGTCGTGGAGTTATGCCGGTCTGGCCCAGCACCTCTCGGTCGATCAGCCGATCCTCGGCATCCAGTCGCCGGCCTTCTCCGAAAACGGTTTCGCACCGAATTCGCTGGCGGAGATCGTCGTTCGCTACGTTACGGAGATCCGCGTGGTGCAACCGGCTGGGCCGTACCGGCTGCTCGGCTGGTCCCTGGGTGGAAAACTGGCGCATGCCATAGCGACTCGGCTGCAGGCCGAGGGTGAGCAGGTCGAACTGCTGGCTATCATGGACGGCTATCCGGACGGCGATATCGCCGACTTCAAGTCCGGGATCCGCGATGCGTTCACCGAGATCGGTGTCGGCGTCGACGTCCTCCCGGACGAGGAGAACATCCGCGATCTCAGCGACGAGGCACTGGCCGCCCTCCATGCCGCGATTCCGGACGAACTCGCCGCGCTGCTGACACCCGAGCGGCTGCGCCGGATCTATCGGGCCGTGATACGGACTGTCGAACTGGAGTCCGAGCACCGGCCCGAGGTGTTCCGGGGCACCCTCCAGTTCTTCACCGCCACCGAGAACCGGGAACTGGACGCGGTGGCGTCGGATTGGCAGCCTTTCGTGTCGGGCAAGATCGTCGACCACCCCGTCGCGACCGAACATGTGCTGATGGCCTCTGCCGAAGGGCTGGGCGAGATCGGGCCGGTGCTGGAGAAACTGCTCCAGGGGACCGACGGCGATCTGGTGAAATAGCGGTTCTGGCAGTGGCGATGGCGGCGCGGCCGGACGCGCCACCCGGCCTTCCTGTGTTGCCCCGGGCGATCCGGCCGATCGGATCGAGCACCTTGTCGATTCCGGGGCGGCACTCGGCTTGACCATCGGCTATCGTCGTGCCGTGGCGACGACACCGGATGCGGTGGCCGTCGTCCACGACGAGATCGCCTGGACCTATCGGGAATTCGATGAGCGCTTCACCGTATCCGTGGCATGTGATCCCGATATCGTCCCGGATCTCGACGACTACTGCGACATCCTGCGGGAGTCGTGTCAGGAAGTTACGGCT
>NZ_JBFANN010000105.1:0-5155 GCF_040674855.1 Nocardia sp. NPDC049707
GTCGCCGAAGCTCGCAGGTCGGCGTCCGAGTCGTCGAAGCGCATGCGACGTAGTCGCGAGTCTCGACGGCTCGGACGCGAGACAGCAGGGGGCCGCGAACACGCAGCGCCGAAGGCGCTGCTAATTAGACACAGCCTGACGCTGCACCGCGAAACCACCCTCCACCGCGCGTGCGGCGAATTCGAGGATGGTGGGCCGGTTGTCGTCGGCGCGCCAGGCCACCGCCAGTTCGCACGGTGCGAGGCCGGCGAGTGGGCGGGCGGTCAGACCCGGCCAGCGGTACATCGGCACATTGTTCTCGGCCAGCAGACAGACGCCGAGGCCCAGGCTCACGGCCTCCAGCTTGTCCTCCGCGGTCGCCGCCTCGGCGCCGATCTTGGGCTGACGGCCATTGCGGGCATCGTTGCCGAGCCAGAAGTCGCGCACCGCACCGGCCTCGGTGGGTAGTGCGATGAACGGCTCGTCCAGGAGATCGGCGAAGTCGACGGTCTCGTTCTCGGCGAGCGGGTGGTTCTCCGGCAACAGCACCCAGCGCGGCTCGGTGCGCAGCACCTGCCAGCGGTAGCGGTTCGGATCGGGTAGCGGCAGCCAGACCAGGGCGAGGTCGGCTTGCCGACCGGCCAGACCGCTGGACGGGTCGGTCCAGGAGGCGGCGTGCAGTGCGAGGCGGTGCCCGCTCGCGCTCTCCAGATCATTGATCAGCCCCCGGCCGAGCGCGGACTGGATGCCGACGCGCAGCACCTCACCCGCCTCCTGGAGGGTGACGTTGGTGACTTCCCACAGCTCCAGGATCTTGCGGGCGCCTTCGAGCAGCTCCTTACCCGCGACGGTCAGCGCGACGCTGCGCTGGTTGCGGTCGAACAGGACCACGTCGAGCTGGCGTTCCAGCTGACGAATCTGACGCGACAGGGTGGGTTGAGCGATGTGCAGCCGCTGAGCGGCGTTAGTGAAGTGCAGTTCCTCAGCGACGGCGACGAAATACCGCAGGTCGCGCAAATGCGGGTCCATAGCCCCTTGCTATCAGAATCGGTCCTGAATTTCCAGCCTTTTGAGGCCGAAAAGTCTGGATATGGCAGCCGAAACAGTCGACAGGTTTGTTAGACCCACAGCATATGGCTTGTCATGGTCGTTTGCATCATCGACCCGGCGAATCTCTGGCACCCATGACCTGCGTTGTCGCACGCAAGTTAACTGGGCGTATGACCAGCAACAATGCGGCGGAGGGAGGTTCAAAGGGTGTGTCGGACCGGCGCTGAAGTGTGGTCGGTCACTGCCGAGAAACCGGCCGTAATGAGGGTGGCGAGCTTGAGTGATGTTAGTCACAATTGCGTTTGCCGTCTCGTCCGAAAGGTCCGTTTGCCGCCGCATGGGTCCGCGAACGCGCGAAGGCGCCGTGGTCGATGACACGACCACGGCGCCTTCGTCTCTCGGTTCAGAGGCTACGCGCCCGATCCTCATAGGCCTGGCGCTTGGCCACGTCCGCATGGTCGACGAAGGCATTGCCCGACTCCAGCGCCCTGGCCGGTCCATCGGCCACCGGCTCGGGCAACAGATTCACCAGCTGTGCGAGGAATCCGGCCACTGCGGTGACCTGGACCTTGGACTTCGGCTCGGCGATCAGCGCGACGATCGCATCGGCGATCTCCTCCGGCTCGGCCGGGCGGTTACTTCTTGTCTCCCTTGAGTTTCAGGACCGCCGCAATGTCGATGCGCCGCAGTCCGCGCGCCCCCGCGGCACGCATCGCGCCGAGTCCGAACAGCACCTTCGGCATCTGGTACGGGAACCAGAGCAGTTCCTTCTGCTGGGTCGGCAGGATCGGCGTGGTGATCGCCTTCTGCCTGCAGTACTTGCGTACTCCGTTCGGACCGCCCCAGCGCGCGCCGACACCGGACTGTCCCCAGCCGCCCATCGGCAGCGCGAAGCTGAACAGGTTGGCGAAGACGTCGTTGACATTCACCGCGCCCGCGTTCAGGGCGCGGGCCACACGGTCGCCCCGCTCCTTATCGGCGGTCCACACCGAGGCGGACAGACCGTAGATCGAATCATTGGCCAGCCGAACGGCTTCGGCTTCGTCGGCGACCTTGATCACCGGCAGGGTCGGGCCGAAGGTCTCCTCGGTAATGCAGGACATGGTGTGGTCGACATCGACGAGCACGGTCGGTTCGAACAGGGTGCCGACACCGGTGCGCTTACCGCCGGTGGTCACCTTGGCGCCAGCCGCGACGGCCTCGTCGACATGCCGCTGCACGATCTGAACCTGATTCTCATTGGCCAGCGCGCCCACATCGTGCTTGGGCTCGCGACCGTCGAGACCGTGGCGCAGATTCTTGACCGCATCGGTGAGCTTGGCGACGAATTCGTCGTAGACCGGAGCCTCGACATACACCCGCTCCACCGAAATGCAGACCTGGCCCGAGTTGAACATGCCGCCGAAGGTGATGCCGTGCGCGGCCCGATCCAGATCGGCGTCGGCCAGCACGATCGCCGGATCCTTACCACCCAATTCCAGGCTGTAGGGAATCATCCGCTCGACACAGGCGGCGGCGATCTTGCGTCCGGTCGCGGTCGAACCGGTGAACTGGATGTAGTCGGCATTCTCGACCACCGCGGCACCGGTCGCCCCGGCGCCGGTGACCACGGCGAAGACCGGCGGCGCACCGATTTCGGCCCAGCCCCTTGCCAATTCGAGCGCCGAAAGCGGCGTCACCTCCGACGGCTTGAGGATCACCGCGGCGCCGGCGGCCAGCGCCGGGATCACATCGATGACCGGCATGGCCAGCGGGAAGTTCCACGGCGTGATCACGCCGACCACCGGATACGGTTCGTAGACCGTGGTCAACTTCTTGACCCGGGCCAGCGGGCTATGCGGCGAGGGATGGTCGTCGGCGAGGAATTTGGCGGCCCGGCGCGCGTAGTAGCCGATCAGATCGGCGGAGAAGGCCGGGTCGATCAGCGCGTCCACCCGTGGTTTGCCCGTCTCGGTCTGCATCACATCGGCCAGCTGCTCGGTGTTGTCGATGATCCAGTCCTGCAGCTTCAGCAGCCATTCCTTGCGCCCGTCGGGGCCGATGGCCTCCCATTCCGGCTGGTACAGGCGCAGTTCGCGGATCTTGGCCGCGACCGCGTCGGCGCTCTCGTTCGGCACGGTGCCGACCACCGCGCCGGTGCCCGGATTGCGCACCTCGATCAGTGCCGCAGCGGTGTCCGATTCGCGGCGCTCCCCGGTTGCTCCGTGGTCACGCTCCGCTACCGCCTCCGCGCCCGCCGCTCGCGCCGCGGGCGCTGTTGTCTTTCGTGCGGTCTTTTCCCCGGCCCGGCCCGGCACTGTATCGCTCACGCTGTTCTCCCGCTGACGTTGTGCTGTGAATCAGTTCACTGACTATGATCGTGGCACAAGATTGCGAGACTTTCTTGGCCTGATTTATCAACGAACTCGGGCATTTTTGTTCTCGAAGCACAATTCGGAGGATCGATGACCACCGGCCGCCCGGCGGCGATCAGCACCGACAGCGCGGTGGTCCGCGACTGGTTCGCCGAATACGTCTACGAGACCATGCGCACCCAGGCCCTCGAACAGCTCGTCGACCGCCTCGACAACGCGGTCATTGCGCACATTCCGGAACTCTCCGATCGCGATATACGCCGTGACCTGGCCGCGAGCACCCGCGCCCACGCCAGGGTCGTGCTCGCCAACCTCACCAGCGACACCATCGAATTCGCCCTGCCGGAGGAGGCGCACGCCTTCGCCAGAACCCTCGCCCGGCGCGGTTATGACCTGCGGCTGCTACTGCGGACCTACCACATCGGGCAGGAGGCGGTACTCGACTACATGACCGAAGCCGTCGACGAACGGCGGCCACCGCCCGAAATCGAGCGGGCGGTAATGCTGCGACTGTTCGAGCGTTCCACCAAATGGGTCAGCGTGTCGGTGGAGACGCTCACCGACACCTATATGGAGGAACGCGAGCGCGTCATGCGTGCGGCGCTCAACCGGCACACCGAAATCGTGCGCACCCTGCTCGCTGGTGCCGAACTCGATGTCGACCAAGCCTCGGTCCGGCTCGGCTATCGACTTACCAAGCAGCACTTGGCATTTGTGCTGTGGACCGATGAAATCACCGGTGAGCCGGACGGAGAGTCGAGCGGGCTGCTGGATCGGGTGGCGACGCGATTGGGCACGGCGCTCGGCAGTAGCCAGGTGCTCACCGTCGCCTCCGGCGCGAGCGGCATGTGGGCCTGGGCTGGTTTGGACGATGACGCACATGCCGCCGAATTGGCGGTGCCAGGGGCGATCGAGCGGATCGTGCTCGGTCAGGTCGAGCCGCCGGTGCGGGTCGCGTTCGGTGTGCCCGCGCCGCAGGCCGCCGGGTTCCGGCAGAGCCATCACGAGGCCGTCGCGGCCAGGCAGGTCGCCGAGCGTGGTCCGGCGGATCACGCGCGGGTCACCGCATATCGCGAGGTGGAGATCGCCTATCTGGCGGGCGCCGACGACGCGGCCATGCGCGGTCTGATCGGGCGCGAATTGCGCGCGCTCGCGGGCCGTGATGTCGCTGCCACCCGCCTGCGCGAAACACTGCACGCATATCTGAAAAGCCATCGCAGCCCGGAGGCCACGGCGAAATTACTCGGTGTGCACAAGAACACGGTCCGCTATCGGATCCAACGGATCGAGGAACTGCTCGGCCATCCGATCGGAGCGCGCAGTCTGCCGCTGGAGATCGCACTGGCCTGCGTCGCCACTTACGGCGCAGACGCCCTACCTTGAAAAGCTACGAACTACTCCGCCTCCGCGACCTCGCGATCGTGGCGCAGCGGTGGTTCGGTGACCGGTGCGACCCGCACATCCGGTAGATCCGCGAGCAATTGCGTGGTCGCTGCCGCGATGGCGTTCACCGCCTTGTCGACGGCTGCCTTGGTTGTGGTGCTCAGGCCGGACACGCCACCGACCGTACGCACGTACTGCACTGCGGCAGCATAGATTTCCTGCTCGGTAGGCGCAGGATCCAGGCCACGAAGGAGGGTGATGTTGCTACTCATGCGAGCACATTAGCTGTGTTTTTGGCCGCGCGGGCGCGGCGGGTTCGCGGCCCCCTTCAGTCTCGCGTCCGAGTCGTCGAGACTCGCGACTTCGTCGCATGCGCTTCGACGCCGCCG
>NZ_JBFANN010000106.1:0-4124 GCF_040674855.1 Nocardia sp. NPDC049707
ACCAGCGGATCGTCCGCGCGGCCGAAGCTCTCGATGCCGAGATCCACACCGTTCGCCCGCACCGAGGTCATGCCCAATCGAAACGGTCTTGTCATACCTGGACTCCTGTCTTTCCGTACACCCAGAGGTATCGACGGCAGATTCACCCGAAAGTCATCGGTTCAGCCGAGATCGTGTCCACACTCCCGCAATCGTCCCGAACTCAGCATCACCGGTCGTTCAGCCAGATTGCCGGCGGTGCGCCGGATCGCCATAATTGGCTGTCGGTGGGGAATCGCAACTGGCCGTCTATGGGTTACCTATCAGTGACCACTGATAGGTACCCGAGCGAACCCTGTGGCTGGTGTGAACGCGCTGCCGCTCACCATCTTCCGACATTACGGACCTTGTTGACCCGGTCGCCTCCTGCTAGCGGTGGTTGCGATATCGCACGCCCGAGCTGCTGTCCAGGCTGTCCGGATCGTTGTCCCGGTTGCGGCGTTCGGCGATCTTTGTGGCGCGTTCGATCTCGAATCGAGCCGCGCGTTCGGCGGCCTGTCCCCAGGTTTCGATGCCGAGTTTGTCCAGTCGCGCGGTGAACTGCTCCATCAGTTTCCAGATATGGGCGCGTTCGGGGCGGGTGAGTGCATGCTGGACATCTTCTCCCGCAAAGCCGTCCACTGGAGGATCGCACCAAGCGAATCCGGTTGGCTGGCAAAGCAATTCCAGCTCGACGCGATCGCTGCGAACAGTGGGATCGTGCCCGGCTACATCCATGCCGACAACGGCGGCCCGATGACCAGCAAACACGTATCGGAGCTGCTGATCGACCTCAGCATCACCCGCTCACACTCCCGTCCCCGGGTCAGCAACGACACCCCTATTCCGAGGCGCAGTTCAAGACGTTGAAGTACTGCCCGGCATTTCCGCAGCGGTTCGCCTCGATCGGCGAGGCCGGGCGGTTCTGTCAGGTGTTCTTCACCTACTACAACAACGATCACCGGCATTCCGGAATCGGATTACACACTCCCGCAACAGTTCACGACGGCACCGCTGTCGAGATCCGCGCCGAACGCGGCAAAGTCCTGACCGCCGCCTACACCGCCAACCCGACACGGTTCGGGCGGCCACCCACCCCACCCAGGCTGCCCACGCTGGATCAACGAACCAGCGAAGGAGAACCTCAACACAGAATTCGTAGCCTGAACGGTCTCACCGGGTTTGACAGGGGGTTCCGAACGCAGGTGGTTGCCGAAGAACGCGTGTAGCACTGGTGGTGGGTAGATCGCGAGGTGCTGGTGGCCGGGGTGGGCGGCGAGCAGGACTTTGTCGCTGATGTCCAGGTCTGCTTGGCGTCGTTCCCGGAAGGGGATGCGGAAGTAGGCGCCGGTGACGTGTGCGGTGCCGACCTGTGCAGTGTCGGGGTGTTTGGCTCGGGATCGCTGGATTGTATTGTGGGCCAGGGATTTACCTCCCGTAGTCGCGCGTGCTCGAAGGCGCGGCCCGTGGTGCGCTCGGCCGCACCGTCGGGCGCATGAATGATTTCGGGAGTCATCCGACCACCCCGACGATTTGGGGCATACATCCATGGCGGCGTGTGTGATCACGGAAAATTAGATTCCCGGTCGAGGCGTGTGCGAGGCATCGCTGTTCGGCAGGGCGGAATCGTTGTTGGGTGGGTGCTGTGAGTCCTGCGGTGATTTCGTACAGCTTGGTTTCGATGTAGGTGGCGGTGGTGCCGTGGGGTCGGCTGTGGTGGTCAGCGTCCGCGTGGGCGGTGGCGTTCCACCGAAGGTGTGCTCTGTCGAGGTCGGACTCGTCTTGGGCTACGCGAATGACGAATTACTGTACGCTGCAACGGAAGTAGTCATGCTCGACTGTGGAAAGTGTGGCTCCGCAGCAGGTCGGTCGGGTAGCGTGCGGATGGCCGACGGCGCGGGTAAGCTTCTGCGATCTGAAGAGGGCATCCGCACTCGTCCCGAACTTTCGTATGCAGATAGCCGCGACTATCCAGTCAGCACGTCAGTTCGCTTTCCCATTCGGCGTAGCGGCTTCGCATGGCGGTGATGTCTTCGATCGTGACCTCGTAGGGGGTGAAGTCGCGGTCGGGCATCTTGTGGAGGTAGGACAGTGACTCGGCGAACATGCGCCGATCAAAGCCTGGGTTGTGTTCGATGGCGACTGCGATGAGCTGTTCCCGTGTGTAGCGTTCGCTGACGAGGATCGCATCGACGTCCAGGTAGTCTCTGGGGGCCCATCGGTTGAACAGGGCGTCCATCTTGCCGGCCACGGCGTCATCGGGGTGCAGGACTGGTCCGACTTCGAGCAGGATCGGTGATCTGGATCGCCAGAACACGCCGAGATCCACTTTGCAGGCGTGCTCGTCTGGATATGTGACGGTCATCTGTACCAGGTCGGGAGTTTGGCGGACGATGGTGACTGTAAGCCCGGCGTGTTCAAATGCGGCGGTCACGTCATCGGCCACTTCGCCGGGTGTTCCGCGTTTGTCGGAGAACAGATCGACGTCCTCGGAGGGGCGTGATCCCATTCCGTGCAGCGCGATTGCGTGGCCGCCGCCGAGTACGAATCCGCGGTTGCCGACCGAGTGCAGTGCGATGCGTGCCAGTTCGTGTTGGCGTGGATCCATCAGGCGGCGGCTCGAAGCTGCGGGAACTTCCTCTCCCAGAGGGCGCGGACCGGCCGGGCGGGCTGCATCTGTGGCCAAATGGCGACGAGCAGGCGTCCGCTGATCAGCTCTCGCAGATGACGGTCAGTCCCTTCTTCCAGGACGATCTTGTACACCGCGGTCCGGTCGTAGGCGTCATCCAAGTCGAACTCGGTTCGGCCGCCCCATGCAAGCTCAACAGGCAGCTGGAGCATCCCGTGCTCAGGCCCGTGCAACTCTGTCAGAGAGTCGACGACCTCATAGGGTCTGACCTCCGCGAAGCTGAACGGTGCACCGGCATGTTCGGACATGCCCATAGTCTGCCGGACATCTGGCAGCAGGTAAACCAACCCTGGACCGTGGTTCCGGCATCGACCTCGGTGCGGTCCGAGCGGTGGTCAGTGTCGCGGACAAGGTGACTGCGGCCGGTCTGGACGACCCGACGGGTCGCCGCGCAGCACGGTTGGATGCCGTCGTCGGTGCACGGCACATCCAAGCCGTTAGGCCGCTCTCGGACCTCGATGGTGCGACCTCTTCGAGTCAGTCGCCAGAATATCGATCCAACACTGCGATGATTCTCGCGAAATCACGTACCGAGCGCTGGCAGAATTCTCGATCCGTCCTCACTAAGAGGTCCACAGCTTGCGCTTCGGTTGCCAGTCCGTGAAGTTCTTTCTCAGCCATCACTCGTGCAGGTACGAGCACCCAGTTTCGTCGGGTGGTGTCAAACAGCCAGTCGATCTCTCGATTGTCGGCGAAAGCAGCCTCGTTCACTAGTTCAGCAACTCGAGCCGGCCGAGGCTCAGGAAAACGCCAAACAACAAGCGGCGGAGCGGGAGTGCCGTCATCACCCATGCCGCCCGCATGGCGATACCACTCCAGGCCACCGTACCGCTTCAGTCGAGTAATAAAATCACCTGAATTCACTATCCTACTCCCTTGATCGTGGCGCCGGGATTATCTCCCATAATAGTCTTCCGCCATTGCTCGATGGGGATGGGATTCGGACTATGCCTCGGATCGTATACGTATTTTCCGTCGGTATAGACCTCGTGATATAGAAATTGTTCACGCAGCCCATATTCTTCAACAGTTACCTCTTGCCCGGGAGTGGGATCCACCCTGAGTATCTCCCCTTCCCCAGCGGCAACCTTCTTTAAATGTTCTGCAATCTCGGAACAATCTTCACCCGGATGAATACCCTCTCGCAGCATTCTTGCCATCTCATCGGTAACCGCGCTCGAAGGAATGCCGGAGGAGCCCCCACCGTTTGCCGGGTTTCCATCGGCATCGATGTACACCTTCATGGCGATGATAGCGCCGAGTTTGGTGGCGATATCGGTGAGGCTGGGGACCTTATCGAAAACGGTGACCGTGAATGCTGTGGTTCCCGCTACCGCTGCCGTCGTGCCGATTATTTTGATGAGCTTGCTGGTGTCGTAGGTACTTTTGAGCACTCTGGCGGTGTTGCCGGCGATCG
>NZ_JBFANN010000107.1:0-3772 GCF_040674855.1 Nocardia sp. NPDC049707
CGCAGCATGCATGTATGTGCTGATCCATCGATCGTGGATACGCTTGATGGGCAGCGGGGCGAGCGAGAGGTGCCGCTCCCGCCCGACGCGTCGTCATCCACCGCCTCACCACCCTCACCCAGCGCTACCACCGCGAAGACCGCGAACACGACGAATACCTCCGCACCCGCCACTGAGTTGGTCCGCGTCGTCGACGGGCTGCTCGTCGAGCATGGGGCATCAATACCTCAATCAGCATGATTGGTCGAGGCTAGCAGCGAACACCCGATCTGAACTCGATCACGCTGGGCCGCAGGTCCAAGTGTGATCGAGTTAAGGTTAGGCGCGGCCACGCCAGAGGTAGTGGAAGCCCTGTAGACAGAGTCCGAAAATAAGGGCGGCATAAAAGACCCACAACACGCCATTATCGGTCCGGCTGAAGAGGCCCGCTACAATCAATCCTGCAACCGTCAAGCTGGCAGCTGCAAAGGCGCTGCATATCACTATTCTCATTTGCCCGGCTGGCGCTCTGCGCCAGCCGATAACGATGCCTAGAAGCTGCACAAGGAGGACGGCCGAGAGTATGATAGCTCCAATATTCCCCACTCCCAGGGTGTCTCGAAGACCGGTGAATGCCATAAGGCCGCTCAGAATCAAGAACGGCAACGCGACCGACCACTGATTCGACCGGCGCCTCTTTTCTTCCATGGTTTTGGGCGGCTGGTCGTTCAGTTGAGCCTCCACTTGGATTCGTTGTCGCCATCGACGGATGCGTCATTGAAGGTTGATGTCTTCGGGTCCGGCCATTGTGATACCCCGTTCGCGCCTTCCGGGAATGTGGAATTATCCGACGCTGCTGCTTCGAGGTCCAGCAGCGCTTTGCCTTGCGCGGCAAGAAGCGGGGTCAGAAGTGCAAGAGCTGCCCAGACGGAGGCCGCTGTGACACCTGATGCTGCGGCAATATCGGAAAGACCAGCCGGCGCACCGACGCCAGTGGCCAAGGCTGCGATTCCGGCTGCGAGAGCAATGAGGAACTGTCGGATCATATTCAGGATTGCAATATAGAACACGAGAGATGCTGCAGCGCAGATCTCCAATGCGGTTTTGGCTTTATCTGCGATTTCGCCGATCTTCCCAGCGGATTGACTCTGCGTGGTGCCCGTCTTCAGGTACGACAGCTGCGCGGCGCCCTTCCACTGTCGATTGCCTTCGAGATTATTCGGGTCGATGGTGCTCTGGATAGTGGTTACGGTATTTCTTACGTCGTTCCAGTCCTGGCTCCGCATGTACATGTACACCGGAGCGATCACGCCCTTCAAGAGGTCGACAACCTTGTCCCAAACCCACTTGGCCAAGTCGATCATTTTCTCAGCGCATAGCTTGCAGGCTCTCAATAGCGGAGGAACAAGCCGGACGTATGGTAGGTTCTCCGCGTTGTTCAATGCGTTCGGTACGCCAGAAACTCTCCCATCGTCAACTTGTTTTAGGAGCTTTTCTATCTGATCGATTACGGAGTTGTAGGATCCGATATCAAATGTCATTAGGGAGACCCTTTCGGATTACCACAAATTGTCGATCCCGTGTTTTCCTGCGGCGTCTTCTGCCTCGTACGTATCGGCGCAGTACCGTAGTGTGCCACCGATCTCATCGAACCGCTGCGCTCCTTGACCACAACGTTCTGACATTTTATTGACCACTTTGGTGTGCGCACTGACAATTCCTTGGAAGAGCCCCGCTTCCAGTCGGCCGAATTCTAACTCGCTAATCTTGCTCTTTAGTCCTTCCAGTGCATCTGATTGGCGCTCCCAGATTTGAGCATCAGTTCGAAGGGCATCAGTCGCAACTTTTAGTTCCTGTGGTGTGGGACTCATCGTTCCTCGCTAGATCAGGTTCTGCATGGCGGCGAGTGTCTGCATAGCATCGCTGGCCAGGGCGCCAAAGACATCTGCGCCTCTGTCAGATTTATTGGTGGCTTGTATCCACTGCCGGGCCTTGTCGTAGGATGCCTTGAGTCCCCAGGCGATAGTGTTCCCATCAACCCTCCCTGCCCAAAGACTGTCGACACCGCAGTTGACGATGCCGCTCCTATTGAGAGTGACCCAGGCGGGCATTTCGCCGTCGATTTCAACTTCACCAACGAATTCACGCGGCTGTGCTGCGGATTCGCTATTCAGTGCCTGAAATGTTTCTTCAATAAGTTGAGATACGCCGATTGTCGGATAGCGCGGAATCGCCGGGGGTTCGAAATGAGTGCGTGCGACGTTGTCGACACTCAACGCTTCTAGTCGATCCATGATCCCGTTTTCCATTGCTACGGTCATCGCCGTTTCGAAGCGGCGGATCTGAGCGTCTTGAATCGCGTCCAACACGGCTGAACCGATCTGGCGTGCGTCCAGGTGACGCGACCAGTTGTCCGAGATAACGATGTCGATCAGCTCGTTCGCTCCTGAAATGGTGACTTCAACTGTCCCGGTGTTGTCGCGACCTGTAGCGTAGGATGGCCCGGCAGAAAAGACCTCTTGCATCAGACCGGATATTGCTTGGGTATACCCGTGGAACTGGGCAAGATCGTTGAGAAGCTTGTCGAATCCTCCTGAGTCTGGAGTTTGAGGAGGCGCGGCACGGGGTGCGGAAAAAGGCGACTCCCGCAGACTCGATGTCGACGAAGGATCGGGACCTGCAGGGGCGACAGGAGGAGGCGGGTTGAATGGGCGATGTGGGGTGATGGCACGAGCGGGCGATGCCGGTGGAGCCGGACTCAACGAAGCAGGCGGGCTCAGGGAATGGTGTGGAGTCGGCACCGCAGGAGAGTTTTTGGGCTTCGGTTCAAGGGGTTGTTCGTCCCAGAATTCGTCGGGGTCGTCGTAATGGTTGTAGTAGCCTCCGGCCATCATCGCACCCCGCGGTAACCGCTGGCCGTCGACGCGGACAGCGTTGTCTTCTCTGGAATCTGCATCAAACCCCCATCGTTCGCGGTCGACTGCCCCACGTAAATCGACACCCTCCCTCTCTGATCGTCCGTCCAATGTACTGGACGCATGAGTCGGATGAACGGTTCCATTCGGACGCAGGAATTCTGTCGGTGGGATCGATGCTGGGGTTCGGCTTACGTCGTGCTGGTGCGGATGACAGCTGCTCTAAGTTGACGCCGGGCTGCGAGTTGCCGCAGCGATGCGTCCAGTTCGCGCCAGAGGTCGCCTACGCGGCCGCGGCCGCTCGGGGGTTCGGGTATCGCATCAGGACATTCATCACGATCGGGCTGGCCAGATCGGTCGCCTTCTCGATGTAATCGCCTCCCACGTCAGGGGTGTCGCCGGCGTCGAGCTCGAATGCTCGAGCCGCATGGGCGGCCGACATGAGGATGTGCCCACCCTGGGTCGCCTTTGCCAGCGGGTGCAGATACGCAGCCCCTCCCGCGTGACCAGCGGCGCGCGCCACATCGGCTGCGGCGAGTCCTCTCTCTCGAGCTGCCCGCGCGGCCCGGTGCGCGTCGAATGCGGTCACACGTATCGCCCACGACGAATACCTCCGCACCCGCCACTGAGTTGGTCCGCGTCGTCGACGGGCTGCTCGTCGAGCATGGGGCATACGCTGCGCCGGTTCCGAACAGCGAATGACCCGACACAAGCAGCGGTCCCGAGCAGGGCCGCTGACCGATGTTGTCCGTCGCCGAAAGAGGCTGTGCAGGTTGCCGAGCAGTACGTGGCAGGTGCGATCGAGGCGTTGAATCTGTGCCGCGCCACCACCGGGTTCGGTTCCACCCTCGACGAGTCGAGATCCTTGCCTGCGCCGA
>NZ_JBFANN010000108.1:0-2500 GCF_040674855.1 Nocardia sp. NPDC049707
CACCAGATCGGGTCCCCCTTCTCCCGAAGTTACGGGGGCATTTTGCCGAGTTCCTTAACCACAGTTCTCTCGATCGCCTCAGTATTCTCTACCTGACCACCTGTGTCGGTTTGGGGTACGGGCCGTGTACCAACTCACTAGAGGCTTTTCTCGGCAGCATAGGATCACTGAATTCACCTCAATCGGCTACGCATCACCTCTCAGGCACAAGTTGTGCGGATTTACCTACACAACGCCCTACAGGCTTACACCAGTACAACCACTGACTGGCCCAGCTACCTTCCTGCGTCACCCCATCGCTTGACTACTACAGCCAGGGTCATGCGCAGCCACTTCCGGCCTCCCGAAGGAGGTCCATCCGCTTTTGGGCACTTAGCACAACTGATTCGCCATTGGGCGCGGATACACGGGTACGGGAATATCAACCCGTTGTCCATCGACTACGCCTGTCGGCCTCGCCTTAGGTCCCGACTCACCCTGGGCGGATTAACCTGGCCCAGGAACCCTTGGTCATTCGGCGGACGAGTTTCTCACTCGTCTTTCGCTACTCATGCCTGCATTCTCACTCGCACAGCCTCCACAACTAGGTCACCCCGCTGCTTCCACGGCTGCACGACGCTCCCCTACCCATCCACACCACTACACAATCTCCCGTAGAAGAAAGTCGATGTCATGTGTGAATGCCGCGGCTTCGGCGGTGTACTTGAGCCCCGCTACATTGTCGGCGCAGAATCACTTGACCAGTGAGCTATTACGCACTCTTTCAAGGATGGCTGCTTCTAAGCCAACCTCCTGGTTGTCTTCGCGACTCCACATCCTTTTCCACTTAGTACACGCTTAGGGGCCTTAGCCGGCGATCTGGGCTGTTTCCCTCTCGACTACGAAGCTTATCCCCCGCAGTCTCACTGCCACGCTCTCACACACCGGCATTCGGAGTTTGGCTGATTTCGGTAAGCTTGTAGGCCCCCTAGACCATCCAGTAGCTCTACCTCCGGTGTGAAACACGTGACGCTGCACCTAAATGCATTTCGGGGAGAACCAGCTATCACGGAGTTTGATTGGCCTTTCACCCCTACCCACAGCTCATCCCCTCAGTTTTCAACCTAAGTGGGTTCGGGCCTCCACGACGTCTTACCGTCGCTTCACCCTGGCCATGGGTAGATCACTCCGCTTCGGGTCTAGAACACGCGACTCAAAACGCCCTATTCGGACTCGCTTTCGCTACGGCTACCCCACACGGGTTAACCTCGCCACATGCCACTAACTCGCAGGCTCATTCTTCAAAAGGCACGCCATCACCCACCAGTCCAAAGACTGCGCAGGCCCTGACGGATTGTAAGCGCACGGTTTCAGGTACTATTTCACTCCCCTCCCGGGGTACTTTTCACCTTTCCCTCACGGTACTAGTCCGCTATCGGTCACCAGGGAGTATTCAGGCTTACCGGGTGGTCCCGGCAGATTCACAGCAGATTTCACGGGCCCGCTGCTACTCGGGCACCCACTACAACAGCCGTCATGTTTTCATTTACCGGACTATCACCGTCTATGGCAGGCCGTTCCAGACCACTTCAACTAACACAACGGTTTCTGACTGTCGCTCGACCCGGCAGAGTCAAGAAAGTGAGCCCCACTACCCCAGCCAGACAACAACTGCCGTCTATCACATCTAACTGGTTTAGCCTCATCCGCTTTCGCTCGCCACTACTCACGGAATCACTATTGTTTTCTCTTCCTGTGGGTACTGAGATGTTTCACTTCCCCACGTTCCCTCCACACACCCTATATATTCAGGCGCGGGTAACACGACATCACTCGTGCTGGGTTTCCCCATTCGGAAATCCTCGGATCTCAGCTCGGTTGACAGCTCCCCGAGGCTTATCGCAGCCTCCTACGTCCTTCATCGGCTCCTGGTGCCAAGGCATCCACCGAACGCTCTTAAACACTTACAAACAAAGATGCTCGCGTCCACTGTGCAGTTCTCAAACAACACACAAGACCAAACCCATACTCAGCACCAGCCAGAACAACACGTCCCGCGGTATGACTGAAGATCCAGCCTCGTCGTTATCTTGCCTGGAAAGAACGTCTGTTCTCTCAGGACCCAACAGTGTGTCGATATATCAACCACCAGCCGAAGACACAGCCTCGACCACACGCGGAAGAAATTGTCAGCGTTCCACCCATGAGCTCCACCGAACCACATTCGAGTTCGTAATGGCTCTGCCAACCCGTCATCACCTCTGTGACAACAGGGATTGGAGAATGCTCCTTAGAAAGGAGGTGATCCAGCCGCACCTTCCGGTACGGCTACCTTGTTACGACTTCGTCCCAATCGCCAATCCCACCTTCGACGGCTCCCTCCCACAAGGGGTTAGGCCACCGGCTTCGGGTGTTACCGACTTTCATGACGTGACGGGCGGTGTGTACAAGGCCCGGGAACGTATTCACCGCAGCGTTGCTGATCTGCGATTACTAGCGACTCCAACTTCACGGGGTCGAG
>NZ_JBFANN010000109.1:0-3586 GCF_040674855.1 Nocardia sp. NPDC049707
ACGACCGACGCTTACGAGGAGGCATGCAGACATCCTAACCAGCAGGAACAACCATCCCGCTAACTCAGTGTCCACTCCCCGGGGTGAACCTCACATGGCACCGCAGCCGGCGATCGAGGAGATGTTCACGATGTGGCCGCCGCCGCGCCGAAGCATCCGGGGGATGGCCTGCCGACAAAGCTCGGCCGCGGCCAGGTAATTGACCTCGGTGACCCGGCGAAGGTCGTTATCAGGCGCATCGATGAAGGCGGCAGGGGCCCCAATGCCGGCGTTATTCACCAGAACATCGACCGGCCCGGCTTCGTCCTCCACGTGGCTGATGAGGGCGTCGACCTGCTTGGGGTCCGAGAGGTCGGCGGGATGGGCGGTGCCACCTAGCTTTTCAGCGAGCACCCGAATGGAGTCCTCGGTCCGAGCAACGAGTGCGACCGCGGCCCCCGCCCCCGCGAACGCATGGGCGAAAGACTCGCCGATGCCTCGTGAAGCCCCGGTGATCAACACCCGCTTCCCGCGCAGCTCCATGGTCGAAGCGTACGAGGACCGCCGGGTCGGCGCTGGTACCGACGCGCCGTATCTACTGTCATCTAACTCTTCATCAGCGGATTCGGAGGTCGAGGTCCCCTCACCCAAGCGCCAGGATGTCCTGCATGAGCCTGGGCGGAGTTACGCCAAGAAATTCGGCCCGAAAGACGTTGCGGCGCCTCAACCGCCTTATCCTGAGCCCGAACATCGAAAAAACGATGGTCTTTCATCATTCGGTCGAAGACGCCGTGCTTTGGCCCGCGCCGCTCTGGCCGCAACCTGCTGGTGGCCGCAGGACTACCCTGGGGCAAGGTTACCCAAGCACCGGGCCGAGACGATAGGCCATGGCGGACTCAGGTTGCGCCGCCGACCATCGGGTCGGCGTGTGGAACAACGCCGAAGAAGGCAGCGCCTGTGATCATCTCATCCGAGGACGTGGCGAGCGCCCACGGTTTGGATCCCGCACGGCTGGTCGCGGAGGCGGCCGTTCCGATGTGGAACGCGGCCGTGTCGTCGCGGGCGGCCTACGTCGCCCGGTGCCGAACCACCACCGACGTCCAGGCCGCCGTCCGGATCGCTCACGCGCTCGGGCTGCCGTTGTCGGTGTTCAGCGGGGGCAACGACTGGCTCGGCCGAGCAGTACGCGACCGTGGCCTGGTCATCGACGTCTCGGAGATGACCACTATCGAGATAGACGTCGAGGCGCGGACCGCTCGGATCGGTGGCGGTGCCCGTTCGGACGCGCTGGCCCGGGAGACCGAGTCGCACGGCCTGACGCCGGTGACCGGCACGGTCGGGTTGGTGCACATGCTCGGGTTGAGTTTGGGCGGTGGCTACGGCCCGCTGGCGGGGCGGTTCGGACTGGCCTGCGACAATCTCCTCTCCGCCGAACTCGTCACCGCCGACGGGGCTGTGCGCGCCGTCGACGCGGAGCATGAGCCGGACCTGCTCTGGGCCCTACGCGGCGGCGGCGGCAACTTCGGGGTCGTCACCTCCGCGGTTGTGCGGCTGCACCGTATCGACCCGGTGTACAGCGGGATGGTGGTCTACCCATGGGTGCAGGCGGAATCGGTACTGACCCGGCTCGACCCGCTGCTCACCTCGGCCCCCGACGAGCTCAGCGTGCAGACGATCATCGCGAGTGGACCCGACGGAGTGCCGTTCGTGGCGGTCATGCCGACCTGGAGCGGCGCCCCCGAGCGAGGCCCTGAGGCCACGGCCCCAGTGAGCGCTCTGGGTGACCCGATCTCCTCGCAGATCGGGCCGACCGCCTGGCACGCGATGATCGCCGGGGTGGCGGAGTCGTTCCCGGCGGGGCGGCACGCGCACTTGCGCACACGCAACGTCGCGTCCTTCACCCCGCGGGTGGTCCGCAGCTTGGTCGAAGCCGGCTCTTCCCGGTGCTCGCCCTTGTCGGCGGTGTCGATCCACCCCTTCCACGGCGCGGCGACCCGGTTCCCCGTCACCGAGGCGGCGTTTGGCGAGCGACGACCGCACCAGATGATCGAGATTGTCGGCATGTGGGAGGCCGGTGGCCCCCCGGACGCCGCGTGGGCGGACCGGGTGCACGCCTCGCTCGCCGACGACGCCATGCTCGGGGGATACCCGAACCTGCTCGGCCCCGACGACATCGACCAGGTCCGCGACGCATACGGGGCCGGGGCCGGGAGGCTGCTGGCGATCAAGGCTCGGATCGACCCCGACAACGTCTTCACCGCCACCCCACTCCCCGTACCCGGCCGCTGAGTGTCCGGTCCTCACCGTGATCGCCCCGGCCGGCGCCGATCCGCCATGGCACAACAGATTACGAGCAACCGCCTGCACGACGATGGCCTGACCACCGGCCGCTTCGATCATGGAAGCGACCTGCTCGGCGGCCTCGTCGTTGTTCTTGTAATTGACGACGACGTTCGCTCCGTCCGCGGCGAGGCGCAGTGCGAGGTGGGAGGCTGCACCGGCAAGCGGGGGGTGGACATCACCCCGTCATGAGTCCGCGGCGGCCGGCTGGACCAGGGTGGCCAGCCGGCGCCCGGCCGGGGTGCCCGGGGCCGCACGGAACAGAATCAGCCGCTGGCCGGGCGCCCGACCCTGCAGGACACCGCATTCCAGAGGCAGCGCTCCGGCCCGTGGATGCTGCAGCAGCTCGAACCCCGGCCGCAGCTGAAACACGTGATGCGCATCCCAGAGGCGGGCGAACTCGGCGCTGGCGGCCCGCAATTCGCCGACCAAGCGAGCCGTCGTCGCGTCGTAGCCGCGTTGGGCTGCCGCGGCACGGAGGTCCAACTGCGACGTGGCGGCATTACGAACGACTGCATCGCCTCCCGGACGGCTTGATCGTGACAGGGGATGCCGTGTGCAGCCTCAACCCGCTGTATGCGCAGGGCCTGACCGTGGCGGCACTGGAGGCGGTCGCGCTGCGGCGTTGCCTCGCAAAGGGACGGCACGACCTGCCCCGGCGATTCTTCCCAGCAGCAGCGCGCATCGTGGCAGGCCCATGGCAGATGGTCGCCGACGCCGACCCGTCGAAGACATCCCGCGCCGAACGGCTGCGGGCCGGCCTGATGAATAGAGTCACGTCCGCAGCCACCCGCGACGGCTTGGTCGCGGCGCAGCTCGGGCGGGTGATGGCGCTGCTCGACCCACCGACCTCACTCATGCGCCCGAGGGTGGTGTGGCGCGTGCTGAGTAAGGGCGCTTCGGCCGCTGATCGCGCTCATCCGCAGGATGGGTGAGTTCGCGAAGTCGTATCCGGGGCAATGAGAACCGGTCGACGTGGAGGACTTCATCCGTCTCCCGTTGTTGGTGGCCGGCGGTCTGCCGAGAGCGGCCAGGATCGGTGCCGCAGCAGGTGTTCCACGACGGCAACTCGATTGTTCATTCCGAGGAGCAGCCTGGTCGACGGCCGTTGCCCTACGACAAGGTTCAGGCGTTGTTCGATGCCGCCGACACCCGGGGCGAGCGAGCGCGGGAGTGTGGCCGCCATAGTGCGGGGGCCATCAGCCCATCGAAAGCCGGCCGCTATCCACGCGCTACCGAAGGAGGTCGACATCATGAGAATCGGAAT
>NZ_JBFANN010000110.1:0-1616 GCF_040674855.1 Nocardia sp. NPDC049707
CGGAGTGCGTTGTCTTTTTCTTCTTGTTCGCGGCGGAGGCGTTCTTGTTCGCGGAGTGCGTTGTCTTTTTCTTCTTGTTCGCGGCGGAGGCGTTCCTGTTCGCGGAGTGCGTTGTCTTTTTCTTCTTGTTCGCGGCGGAGGCGTTCCTGTTCGCGGAGTGCGTTGTCTTTTTCTTCTTGTTCGCGGCGGGCTCGAGGTTCGGCTTTCTCACCGTTCGGTGGAGTGGTTTCCTTGTTCGGCTGCGGTTGTGGTTGCTCCTCGGGGGACCGGGGAGTTAGTGGCTCTTCGCCGGTGCGGGCTCGGATGGCTTCGCCGAGGGATCCGACGAGCTTTTGTTCGAGGGCTCGCATGGCGTTTGCCATGGATTGGTTCGCTTCGTGGCGAGCCGCAGCCTCTGCTTCGGTCGGTGGAGTGGCTTCGTCGGTGTTCGGTGGGGGTGTTTCTTCGCGGGTGGGTGAAGTCGGTTCCTTGGGGGCGGGTGGGGCTGTTTCCTCGGTGCTCGGCCGGGGTTTCGGTGGTTCTTCGGACGGGTGTGGTGTGGGTGTTTCGTCGCCGGTGCGGGCTCGGATGGCTTCGCCGAGGGATCCGACGAGCTTTTGTTCGAGGGCTCGCATGGCGTTTGCCATGGATTGGTTCGCTTCGTGGCGAGCTGCAGCCTCTGCCGGGGTACCCGCAACCGGCTCCTCACCGTGTCCCGCTTCCGGACGCTGTTGACCAGGCTCCGCGTCCTGGCTCGAGGCATCGTCCTGGCGTTGCTGGCGTTCCTGGTTCTCTTGGCGTTCTTGGGTCTGCTGGTGTTCTTGGCGTTCCTGGGTCTGCTGGCGTTCCTGGGTCTCTTGACGGGCTGTCTGGTGCGGCTCGGCCAGATCTCGTTCACCCTGTGCGTGGTCGGGTTCTTCGCGTCGTGCGCGAGCGGCTTCTTCTTCGCGGGCTCGAGGTTGGGCTTTTTCACCGCTCGGTGAAGTCGTTTCCTTGTTCGGCTGTGATTGTTCTTCGGACCGCGGAGTTA
The DNA here is from genome assembly GCF_040674855.1 of Nocardia sp. NPDC049707. NCBI lineage: Bacteria > Bacillati > Actinomycetota > Actinomycetes > Mycobacteriales > Nocardiaceae > Nocardia > Nocardia sp. NPDC049707. Next base: position 1,010 of record NZ_JBFANN010000110.1, read on the forward strand.
CTGGCTCGTCGCCGGTGCGGGGTCGGGCCATTTCGCCGAGGGATCCCGTGAGCTTTTGTTCGAGAGCTCGCATGGCGTTTGCCATGGATTGGTTCGCTTCGTGGCGAGCTGCTGCTTGTGCTTCGGCTGGTGGAGTGGCTTCTTCCTGGCTCGGTGAAGTCGTTTCCTTGTTCGGCTGTGATTGTTCTTCGGACCGCGGAGTTACTGGCTCGTCGCCGGTGCGGGGTCGGGCCATTTCGCCGAGGGATCCCGTGAGCTTTTGTTCGAGGGCTCGCATGGCGTTTGCCATGGATTGGTTCGCTTCGTGGCGAGCTGCAGCCTCTGCCGGGGTACCCGCAACCGGCTCCTCACCGTGTCCCGCTTCCGGACGCTGTTGACCAGGCTCCGCGTCCTGGCTCGAGGCATCGTCCTGGCGTTGCTGGCGTTCCTGGGTCTCCTGGCGTTCCTGGGTCTGCTGGCGCTCCTGGTTCTCGTGGCGTTCGTGGCGTTCTTGGGTCTGCTGGCGCTCCTGGTTCTCGTGGCGTTCGTGGCGTTCGTGGCGTTCTTGGGTCTGCTGGTGTTCTTGGTTCTCTTGGCGTTGCTGCCGTTCTTGGGTCTGCTGGTGTTC
>NZ_JBFANN010000110.1:1714-1844 GCF_040674855.1 Nocardia sp. NPDC049707
TCTTGGGTCTCTTGGCGTTGCTGCCGTTCTTGGGTCTGCTGGTGTTCTTGGTTCTCTTGGCGTTGCTGCCGTTCTTGGGTCTGCTGGTGTTCTTGGGTCTCTTGGCGTTGCTGCCGTTCTTGGGTCTGNT
>NZ_JBFANN010000110.1:1940-2315 GCF_040674855.1 Nocardia sp. NPDC049707
TGCTGGTGTTCTTGGTTCTCTTGGCGTTGCTGCCGTTCTTGGGTCTGCTGGTGTTCTTGGGTCTCTTGGCGTTGCTGCCGTTCTTGGGTCTGCTGGTGTTCTTGGTTCTCTTGGCGTTGCTGCCGTTCTTGGGTCTGCTGGCGTTCCTGGGTCTCTTGGCGTTCCTGGCGTTCCTGGGTCTGCTGGTGTTCTTGGTTCTCTTGGCGTTGCTGCCGTTCTTGGGTCTGCTGGTGTTCTTGGTTCTCTTGCCGTTCCTGGCGTTCCTGGGTCTGCTGGCGTTCCTGGGTCTCTTGACGGGCTGTCTGGTGCGGCTCGGCCAGATCTCGTTCGCCTTGTGTGTGATCGGGCCGCTGGGTTGTTTGTTCGTCGTGTGGT
>NZ_JBFANN010000110.1:2413-2774 GCF_040674855.1 Nocardia sp. NPDC049707
GTCGTTGGGGTCCGTTGTTTGGTCCCTCGCCTGCTGGCGGCTTTTCGCCTGGTATGTGGTCGGGTCGTGGAATTATTTGTGCGTCGTGTCGTTGGGGTCCGTTGTTTGGTCCCTCGCCTGCTGGCGGCTTTTCGCCTGGTATGTGGTCGGGTCGTGGAATTATTTGTGCGTCGTGTCGTTGGGATCCGCTGTTTGGTCCCTCGCCTACGGGATCGCTGGCGCCGGGGCGTGGTCCGGTGGCCTGTGGTGTAGGGGGTGGGGTCCCGTCCTGGGGTGCGGTGACCCGTGGGTTTCCATCGGGTGTGCCTGGACGTGCTGTGGTGCCAGGCGTGCCGGCGCCGGTTGGTGGTGTGGTCTGTGG
>NZ_JBFANN010000110.1:2873-3039 GCF_040674855.1 Nocardia sp. NPDC049707
GTGTACCGGTTGGTGGTGTGGTCTGTGGTGTACCGGTTGGTGGTGTGGTCTGTGGTGTACCGGTTGGTGGTGTGGTCTGTGGTGTACCGGTTGGTGGTGTGGTCTGTGGTGTACCGGTTGGTGGTGTGGTCTGTGGTGTACCGGTTGGTGATGTGGTCTGTGGTGT
>NZ_JBFANN010000111.1:0-2870 GCF_040674855.1 Nocardia sp. NPDC049707
TGCCCGCATTGCTGATCGGGACGCCGAAGGAAATGGCGCGGCAGTTGGAACAGCGCCGCGAACGGTTCGGATTCAGCTACGTCTCTGTGCTCGAGCGAACACGCGGCGCCGCAGGCGCCGCAATCAAACTCAGCCGGGCAGCGGAATGCTGAGTCCGGGGAAGATTTCGACTTCCTTGGGTTGCTGCGGGGCGGGTGGGATGACGATGACCGGTGCGGGGGTGGAGGTGGAGGTGGAGGTGCTGGCCGGCGGGTTCAGGATGTCGTAGCTGCCGCCGGAGGGTTTGCTCACACTCGGCTGGCTGCTCGGCGATGCGGCCGCCGGGAACTGCTCGATCGGCGTGCCGTCGAGTGCGCCGTCCATCACCTGCTTCCAGATATCGGCGGGCAGGCCGGAGCCGTAGATATCGGTGCCGTGCGCGGTCTCGATCGGCTGGGACTGTTCGGTACCGACCCAGACCGCCGTGGACAGCGACGGAGTGAAACCGATCATCCACGCGTCTTTATTCGCTTTCGACTCACCGAGTTGGGTGGTGCCGGTCTTGGCGGCCGAGGGCCGACCGCCGGACAGGCTGTGCCCGTTGGAATATGCCGCGATCGGGATCATGGCTTCGGCGGTGCTGTCGGCGATACTGCGCGGAATGCGCTGCTGGCCGGCCGAGAGTTGCTTGCCGACCTGTTGGTCGGGAACGCCGCGATCCAGCAGTACCCGGCCGTCACCCGCGACCACCCGCTGCACGAAGTAGGGCTGGTGATAGACACCGGAATCGGCGATCGTCGCATAGGCCGAGGCCATATCGATGGGGCGAACCAGGTACTGGCCGAGCACGATTCCGTTGAGCGGTCGCCCGCCGTCCTCGGTCAGCGCCTTACCGGCAACGCCCGGAATCTCTTCGGGGATTCCGGCCTGATGGGCGGCATCGGCAATGGCCTTCGGTCCGTCGAACATCGACATCGTCAGTCGATAGAAGCTGGTGTTCAGCGAGCGCTTCAATGCCTCGGCCATGGTGCATTTGCCGCACGATTCACCGTCCGCATTGGTGATCCTGGTGCCGTGGTCGGTCACCGGTGAACTGTCGAGCACCCGGGTGAGCGGAATGTTCTGCTGCAGTGCCGCGATCACCGCGAAGACCTTGAAGGCGGAGCCGGTCTGCAGTGGCGCCTGCGCGAAATCGAAGCCGATACCGTCGGCGCCGCCGTAATAGGCGCGCACCGCGCCGGAACGCGGGTCGACCGAAACCACCGCGCTGCGCAGTTCCGGCGGCTGCGGGCCGAGGCGATCATGGATCGCGTCGAGTGCGGACTGCTGGGCCTTGGTATCGATGGTGGTGGTGATCTGCAATGCCCCGGTATTCAGTTCCCGCTCGGTGATGCCGGCGTTGCGCAGTTCCCGCAGCACCTGGGAGCGGATCAGGCCCTCCGGGCCGCGGGCCTCGGTGACGTCCGGGATTTCGGTAATCGGGACGATCTGCGGAAATACCGTCGCATCCCGATTGCCCGGTGCGAGCTCGCCCATCTCGACCATGCCGTCGAGCACGTACTTCCAGCGCGTGGTCAGATCGGCGAGGTGGGTTTCCGGATCCAGAATCGATGGGGTACGGATGACCGCGGCCAGCACCGCACCTTCGGCGAGCGTCAGTTCCGGCACCGACTTGTTGAAGTATGCCTTCGCGGCCGCCGAGATCCCATAGGCGCCGCGCCCGTAATAGATGGTGTTGAGGTAGGCGGCGAGGATGTCGTCCTTGCTCCATTGCCGCGCCATTTTGGCGGCGATGATCAGCTCGCGCATCTTCCTGGTCAGGGTGCGTTCGGAGCCGAGAAAGGCATTCTTCACATACTGCTGAGTGATGGTGGAGCCGCCGCCCGCATCCTCTCTGCCGAGCAGATTGTCCCGGGCGGCGCGCAGGAATCCGCTGGTCGAGTAGCCGGGATTGGTATAGAAGTTGCGGTCCTCGGCCGAGAGCACCGCATTGCGCACCGGTTTCGGCACCTCCGACAGCGGTACCGGAATCCGATTGCCATCCGGCGGAACGACCTTCGCGATCACCGTGGTTCCGTCGGCGGCGAGGATGGTGGCGATCTGATTGGTCTGCACCGCATCGGGATCCGGGATTTCCGCGCTCCAGTAGACCAGCACGAACAGCAGGGACGGCAGCGCGACAAAGATGATGAACAGGGCGAGCAGTAGCCTTCGGAAGCGTTCGCTGCGGGTGCGCTGTGGCCGATCCGGTGTCGGTTGCGGCCGAGGCGATTTCGCCGAGCCACGGGGTTGGGACCTGTCCTGATGTCGTGCCGTGCCGGTGTTGTGCTCGTTGAACCCCGCGACGGAGGCATAGGGCGCTGGCATCGGTTTGCCCCGGTGACTGCCGCCGCGTCGCCGCTTGCCGAACGAGCTCACGATCATCTCCTCCCGGAGCGTCGGTAAAACTCACCACGGACACGATCGGAAACGGGCTTCGGACGAACAGCCACGCCTCCCCGCCGAAGTGTAAGTGGTGCAGGCGCGGGTCTCGACCGTTTGGCGCGTGTAAATCAGGTGCTGAACAATCCATCGTCAGTGATCACGACGGAGCGAGTCTTAGAAACGACCCGTTCGTGGCCCGTCTCACGTCCGAGTCACCGAAGCACATGCGCCACGCGCGAGTCTCGACGCGCGCGCACCAGGTGCCGAACGACCCGCCACCAGCAACCACCACGGAGCGAGTCTTACGAGCGACGTTCGCGGCCCGTCTCGCGTCCGAGTCGTCGAAGCGCATGCGCCGCAGGCGCGAGTCTCGACGTACGAACCGCCACCCGCTGCGGCATGGCAGGGCGTGGGGACACTGACCGTGTCAGCGGCACCAGCGGCAGTTGCTGCGTTCACCGGCAGCG
>NZ_JBFANN010000112.1:0-2523 GCF_040674855.1 Nocardia sp. NPDC049707
GGCGGGCGGCAACGGCCTGCTCGATGGCGGCGGTGACCATGTCGGCACCGATATGGTCAGCGATGCTGTAGCCCAGCACTTTCCGGGAATGCCCGTCCCGGATCGCACACAGAAACATCTCGCCCTGCCCGCAGGTGAGATACGTGATGTCGCTCAGCCAGGCCGCGTCCAGACGCCCCTGGTCGAAGACGCGGTCGATCAGATCTGGTGGGAACGACGCATTCGGGTCGACCACGGTGGTTGCGAGCTTGAACGTGCGTGGGCTGATACCTTCCAACCCGATCGAGGCCATGATCTTGGCGACGGTCTTCTTCGTCACCACCTCGCCGCGATCGCGCAGCTCGGCGGTGATCCGCGGTGACCCGTATGTGCGATTCGATTCAGCGTGGATGTCGGTGATCTTCACCTCGAGGTCGGCGCGACGCTGCTCACGTGGCGTCAAAACTGTTGCTGCGCAACGCTTCACGTATTGGTAGTAGCCCGACGTGGATACCGCCAGCAGCCGCGCCATCCGCACGATGGAGAACCGGTGTCCCGATGGGTTCGTGGTGCCGGCGGTAGCGAGGATGTCGTCGGGGCCGGCGTACTTCACCATCAGATCGAACCGGGCCGGTTCGTCTGCATCGCGGCAAAGTACGCCGAGGCTTTTTTCAAAAACGCGATGTCTTTGTCCTGCTCAGCGACTTGCTTTCGCAGCCGCAGCAACTCGGCTCGCTCGGCCGCGTCCAAGGGTTTGTCCCCCTGAGCCTCGGCGGCGGCGATCCTGCGCCGCTCGTCTTTGACCCAGTTGCTCAACAATCCCTCGTTGAGCCCCAACTCCCGGGCGACCTCGGCGATCGTGCGACCAGAATCGATCACACGATGGGCAGCCTCGACCTTGTACTCGGCCGTGAACGACCGACGCTTGCGAGGAGGCATACGGACATCCTTCCAGCAGGACCATCGGTCCTGCTAACTCGGTGTCCACTACCTGGGGGCAACCTCACACAGCCCGCCATCGCTGTTGGGCGGACTCGACGAGCTTGAAGACCATGGCCAGGGCGGCGGGCGCGCTGCCGGCGCCTCGGGTGACCTTGGTCCGCAGTCGGACGGTGGCGAAGGTCGACTCAATCGGGTTCGTCGTTCGCAGGTGGATCGGTGTCCGGCGGGGAAGTCGTAGAACGCCAGAGCTTACTTACGTGCCGTGGGTCGGGTGCGATGTGTTCGATCCTGTGCGCGAATGGTTGGACGAGACGGTTCCGGTCTTCGCCGCGGGCGAGAACCATCGGCGTGTTGGCACCGCCGATATCGAGGTCATGTGGTCGATGTGCGAGGTGTTCTCTAATGCGGACCACCATCTCGGTGGCGGCTACGCGCGTGCAACTCTGGCGCGGTTTCTAGATGACGTAGTCGGCCCCGCGCTGCGTGGCTCTTGCGACAGTCGCACCGCGCCCGAGTTGTTTGCAGTCGCGGCGCGACTGTGCGACCTGAGCGGCTTCATGTGCTTCGATTCAGCCCGACAAGGATTGGGACAGAAGTACTTTCGGCAGGCCCTGCGGCTTGCGAAGGTAAGCGGCAATACCGCATTGGGGGCGCATATCCTCACGGACATGTCGATGCAAGCGCACTTTCTGAACCGTAAGAAGGAGGCGCTGTGGTTCGGCACCGCTGCCGTACACGCGGCTCAGCAGTCGGGTTCACCGAGCAGTACCGCGAGGTGCAATGCACTGCTGGCGCGTGCGCACGCGCTGAACGGAGATGCGCCCGCTGGCGTACAAGCGATGCTGGAGGCAGAGCGACGGTTGAACCGTGCCCGACCGGATGACGAGCCGGATTGGATTCGGTTCTTCACCGAGCGGCAATTGTCAGCAGAGTTCATGTACGTCGCGCACGATGGGCGGCGTGCTGTCGATGTTCAACAACGCGCACCGTTAGTTTTAGCCGACTCCGTTGGCATGGAGCGGCGGCAGGTGTTGGTCGCGGCGACACTGGCGGCGTCCTACGTGCCCGAACCTGGCGAGGCCGCAGTGGGCCACAGTGTGGAGATCGAACAAGCCTGCCATGTGCTCCAAGACGCGATCCGCGCCGCCCGGGGATTGACCAGCGCTCGCGGAATCGAGTCGATCAACGTCGTTCGTCGTCGCCTGGCACCGTACGCTGACCTCCCCGTCGTTCAACGCGTCGAGAACGAATTTCAAACAACGGTCGCACTGGTCGGGTAGGGCTGGCATGTCATCAGAAGAGTTCACGGCACTATCCCGCGCATGCGAAGTATCCGGACTCGATCCCACGGGCGCGGAACTCATTCACCATTCGAGCAATGCGGTTTACGTCCTGCCGCGTCATGCAGCCGTCGGACGGGTGAGCACTAACGAGGCGGATTCGGACAGGCCGAAACGGACGTACGCGGTAAGTCAGTGGCTGACCGCACGGCACGAATTCGGTGCCACAGCTCCCTTGCCTGGCGTGGAACCGGTGCGGGTCAACGGGTACACGGTCGGCTTCTGGCAGTATTACCCGCAACTGTCTGACTTTCCCGGGCTA
>NZ_JBFANN010000113.1:0-255 GCF_040674855.1 Nocardia sp. NPDC049707
CGCGAACAAGAACGCCTCCGCCGCGAACAAGAAGAAAAAGACAACGCACTCCGCGAACAAGAACGCCTCCGCCGCGAACAAGAAGAAAAAGACAACGCACTCCGCGAACAAGAACGCCTCCGCCGCGAACAAGAAGAAAAAGACAAAGCACGCCGCGAAGCAGAACGCCTCCGCCGCGAGGAAGAAGAAAACGCCCGCCGCGAAGCAGAACGCATCCTCCGCCGAGAAAAAGAAGATCGCGCACGCCGCGAAGCA
>NZ_JBFANN010000113.1:352-2478 GCF_040674855.1 Nocardia sp. NPDC049707
GCAGAACGCCTCCGCCGCGAAGAAGAAGACCGCGCACGCCGCGAAGCAGAACGCCTCCGCCGCGAAGAAGAAGACCGCGCACGCCGCGAAGCAGAACGCCTCCGCCGCGAAGAAGAAGACCGCGCACGCCGCGAAGCAGAAAGGCCGCGTGGTCGGCTGCGTCGTTTGCGTGAGGTGTTTGGGTTCGGTAGGGAGGAGTCCCCGCCGCCCACCAGGGCACCGGAGCCCGAGCTGGCGCCCCCACTCAGAAGCCGTGGCCGTCCAGAACCCCAGCGTAAGTATACGAAGGACGACTTCATCAAGATGTGGGAGCGTAGGATCGGTCGGCCGATAACCCCTGCGGAGCTGAAGACCATCGACCGAGGATGCATCGGCCTGACGGTGGCGCGCCTTGGCAGGGTCGAGGGCAATCCGCAGCTGAATCTCGCCTTCGATGATCCTGTTGCTCAGCAGGCGATTGCGAAGGCAGAGAAAGTGTTGGCACCCGGGGAAGTGGCCAACCAAAGAGCGGCCGACGCCGCGAAGCAGCTCAAGCAAGCGCAACAGGAACTGGCGGAAGCACGAAAGAAGCCTGGCGCAACTGAAGACTCTCGCGACGTGAGGCTTGCGCGCGACCAGGTCGCATTGCGCGAGAAGCAGGCAAAGCGCTACCAAGAGGATGCGAAGAAAGCCTGGTCGAAGATATCCGACGAATATAAGAGGGAAATGCAAACCGCCAGAAGAGAGGCGAAAATCGAGGGCGGCAAGCGCACCTTCGAGAAGGTATCGGGATACGCCGACAAGTTCAATGCGATACTGGAGAGCAGGCCCGCTAGCAGGCGCGAATTCATGCGGCTGGTGAAGGCGGACAAGGATCTCGCGCAGTTGAAAGACGTGGAGCGGTGGCTGCCGGACGGCGATCCGTCGGAGTGGGAGGTGGTCATCTACTCCAAGCACTTCTGGTCCGGCGGAAGTAGCGAAACGCCCAATCCCGCACGTTTTGCACCTGATCCGACGACTGGCCAGGTTGATATGTCGGGTGCGACATACGTCGGGAAGCCCGGCTTTGTCAACTTCGACTATGGTTGGTACGACCCGCAATCAGGGAGCTGGTGGCATGCCAATCATATGGAGTACCCGGATCCGGTCAGGCGGGCGAATAGTCCGATGGAGGTTTATCAGAGTTCTCCAACCAAATTCTTTTCCAGCTATATGGACTTCGATAGTTCGGTGATCGCCATCGGCTTCGTGCGGAGGCCGCAATGACCGATTACACCGACGACCACGCGGAGGAATTATGAATCTCGAAGAATACGTCAATAGCACTGTTACTTTGTATGGCATAGCCGAGGACGCAATGGCCGGGCCAATACTTGTATGCGGCCCGAGTTCTCATGTCTATATCGAAGGGCTTCGCGAGTGGGACGATGGCGATCTATACAGTGCTTTCGCAGTCACCGGCATGTTGGTCGAGGAGGGTGATAACGCCGACCTCGTCGCCGAAGACGGCAGCTCAGCGCACGGTATCGGTAGGCATTATGTGGTGAAGAATGCCACCTGGGAACGAATTACCTGACCGATGGAACAGTGGCGATATGAAGTGCAACGGTCTCAACTCGCCGATATCCGCGATGAATTGTCCGCCGTGAGCGCCAAGGCCAGTTCATCCGATGGTTCGGTCGAAGTGACTGTCGATCACTCCGGAATGGTCACCGATGTGCGATTGGGGCCGCACGCCCTGCGCGGGGCGGCCGCGGATCTCGGCCGTGCCATCACCGAAACAGCAAGGGCGGCAGCGCGGCTGGCACATCAGCAGGTCACCGAGACCATCCGGCCGATCGAAGAGATCGTAGGCCACATGCCCGATCCGGACGATCTACTGCCGGGCGCACCCAGCCTGCGGGAACCGGATGCGGCCGTTGCCGACGCGCCCTCCCCCACTGCGGACGAGTACGACGAATACGACGACTACTACAACGACTGACGAATGTGCAATGACGGGCATTATCCGGCGCCTACATGCCGATTGTGTTCAGCTCGTCGGTCCTGCGGTGATCGTCGGACGCCGAGCAGCCGTGGTGCCGCTGGGCGTGCGCGGCGCGTCCACGAACAACGGATGATCGACGATCTGCCCATGAGCGTAGACC
>NZ_JBFANN010000114.1:0-2238 GCF_040674855.1 Nocardia sp. NPDC049707
GGAACCAAAGCCCCGACGACTACGAGCGTTCACTTCGAACCACTGCCGCCTGAAATCTGTAAGCCCCCTGTCCACCACTCGGGGTGAACCTCAGTCACCGATCCCGGCGGCTTGCTCAGCGCACGCGAGATCACACTGATCGATTCACCGGCCCGCCACCGGCTCCACAAGTCGGCCTTCATCGCATCCGACATCCCCGGACGCCCAACCCTCACCACGAACCCTAAGCCCTTCACCAGCACCGTTGCATTGACCCGTTGAATCTAAGTCGGCGTACTTTGCCGCGATGCAGACGAACCGGCCCGGTTCGATCTGATGGTGAAGTACGCCGGCCCCGACGACATCCTCGCGACCGCCGGCACCGCGAATCCGCCGGGACAACGGTTCTCCATCGTGCGGATGGCGCGGCTGCTGGCGGTGTCCACGTCGGGCTACCACCAATACGTGAAGCGTTGCGCAGCAACGGTTTTGATGCCACGTGAGCAGCGTCGCGCCGACCTCGAGGTGAAGATCACCGACATCCACGCCGAATCGAACCGCACCTACGGGTCACCGCGGATCACTGCCGAGCTGCGCGACCGCGGCGAGGTGGTGACCCGCAAGACCGTCGCCAAGATCATGGCCTCGATCGGTCTGGAAGGTATCAGCCCACGCACGTTCAAGCTCGCAACCACCATGGTCGACCCGAATGCGTCGTTCCCACCGGATCTGATCGACCGCGTCTTCGACCAGGGGCGTCTCGACGCGGCCTGGCTCAGCGACATCACCTATCTCACCTGCGGGCAGGGCGAGATGTTTCTGTGTGCGATCCGGGACGGGCATTCCCGCAAAGTGCTGGGCTACAGCATCTCCGACCATATCGGCGCCGACATGGTCACCGCCGCCATCGAGCAGGCCGTCGCCACTCGCGGCGGGCGGTGTCGGGGCACGATCCTGCATTCCGACCGCGGCGGCGAATACACCGCGCATTTGACTGCGAGAGCGTGTTTCCGGCACGGGCTGCGCCGGTCGATGGGCGCGACCGGGATCTGTTGGACAATAGTCCTTCCGAATCGTTCTGGTCGACGTTCAAGCACGAGGAATACTACTGCCACGTCTACGCTACGAAAGCCGAACTCGTTGCCGCAGTTGATAACTGGATCAACTTCTACAACACTACGCGGCGACACTCCGCGATCGGGATGCAAAGTCCCGACAACTTCGAGAAGTCACTCCGCGCGGCTGCCTGAAGCCGCATAACCCCCTGTCCACCGTTTGGGGGCAACCTCAGTTCACGGTGCTCAAGCATCATGGCGGGATCGCACCAAAGGTTCGTGTCGCCCACAAAGGTCATCTCACCGTGGAGGAACGCGAAGCGATTTCACGCGGGATAAGCGCCGATCAGACCTATCACGCTATCGCTGCTGACCTCGGCCGTTCGGCATCCACGATCAGCCGGGAGGTCGACCGCAACGGTGGTCGGGAGGCGTATCGTGCGGTGGCGGCGCAGGAACGTGCCGAGGATCAGCGTCGGAGACCGAAGCAGTGTCTGTTGGGCCGCAATCGCGTGCTGCGCGAGTTGGCGGTCGAGCTGCTGGACCAAGAATGGTCACCCCAGCAGATCGCCGGACGACTGCGCCGCGAATACGGCGGCGATCCGGAGATGACCGTGAGTCACGAAACGATCTATCGATCGGTCTACACCAGCCGCTGGAAGGTCATCCCCAAGGAGATGAACAAGAAGCTCCGAACCGGCCGTCCGATACGAAAGAACAAGCGGCACACCATAAAAGGTCAATGGCGCTCCCAGATCATCGGGGCCCGGTCGATCGAAGACCGGCCCACCGATGCTGAGGATCGCAGCGTTGCCGGGCACCTGGAAGGCGATCTGGTGATCGGTGGGACCGTCAGCCAGATCGCCACGCTCGTCGATCGAAAGACTCGTTACCTGACGATTGTGCAGCTGGCTGATCGGCGCACCGGAACTGTCGTCGCGGCTCTCATCGACCGCTACGCGAGAATGCATCCATCGCTTCGCCGCACCCTGACATGGGACCGCGGTATGGAGTTAGCTGATCACCAAATATTCAGTGCCGCAACAGGTATCGAAGTCTTCTTCGCCGCACCGCGCAGTCCGTGGCAACGCGGCACGAATGAGAACACTTATTGGTGCACAGTGGTTCGTGCCGGACGACTTCGACGGGAGTTGTTGCGGCCCAGGGCTGCTGGGTGACTCGGAGAACACGTGCCGCAAGGCTT
>NZ_JBFANN010000115.1:0-2212 GCF_040674855.1 Nocardia sp. NPDC049707
TGCGTGCGCCACGAGGCGCCGACTTCCATACCGGAGGTGAAATGACTCCGAAGCGATTGTGTCGCAGCATGATCGCTGTAGCTGAGGGCAGTCTGAACCAGGAGATGCTGGGGAGGGCGGAAAGCAGCCCTGACAAAGTCGGGACGTGCCAGCACTACCGAATGACGCGGGTCCGGTGAGCGTGGAACAAAGGTGGACGAGAGGAACCGGTGTTTAAAGTCCCTCAAGGTTGGAGCCAGCTCAAATTCGGTGGATATGGGCTGGATTGCGGCGCGTATCTGATCCCTCATTACGGGTCAGAGAACTCCCTCAAGGGTTGCATTGCCCGACAGGGAGGTCACGGTGAACTTCTGCGGTGTAGCCATGGCAATGCTGCTGGGACAAAGTCGGCCACCTCCTGTTCCAAATGGAAATCGGTGAACGTGGGAACCATCCCGTCTCGCCCATTGTGGTTCGCATCCAGCGGGTTTCGGTGGGCAGGCTCATCGTCGGCTGATGGGGCGTGGATGGGGCGGAGGGGCCGTAGTACTCCGAGCCGGGGAAAGCCCGGTACATGGGGAAGGGCCTCAGTGAATGTCGACAGTGTGGAGCTGTAATGGACGGAGTCATCTGTGAATTCGGATGAGTCGTGGCCGGACTTCGATGAAGCCTGGTCACGAGTACGGCGGATGCAGGCCAAACTGTACTTGTGGGCGGTCCGCGACGCGGACCGAGTGTTCGAGGATCTGCACAATCTAGTGTGTGATCCGGCGTTTCTCGTCCACGCTTGGGAACGGGTTCACGGCAATAAAGGCGGACGCACTGCCGGGGTTGACGGGGTAGCACCTCGCTCGATCCCTAAAGAGTCCACCATGTTGTTGTCGACGTTGCGGATGGAGTTGCGGGCGAGAACCTTTCGCCCGGACCTTGTCCGTGAGAAATTGATCCCGAAACCGGGTTCGGCGAAGAAGCGCCGGTTAGGGATACCGACGACAGCGGACCGGGTTGTACAGGCCGCGCTGAAGTTGGTGCTCGAGCCGATCTTCGAGGCCGGATTTCAGCCCTACTCGTATGGGTTCAGGCCGAGAAGGCGTGCTCAGGACGCGATTGCCGAGATCCACAACTTCGGTGTCCAGGGGTATCACTGGGTGCTGGAGGCTGATATCGAAGCGTGTTTCGACCGGATCGACCATGCCGCTCTGATGGGGCGGGTTAGGAAACGGGTCACCGATAGGCGCGTTCTAGCCCTGATAAAAGCCTTTCTGAAGGCCGGTATTCTGACCGAGGAAGGCGTGAATCGGGAGACCTACACGGGAACTCCGCAGGGCGGTATTTTGTCGCCGTTGTTGGCGAATATCGCTCTGTCGGTGTTGGACGACCACTATCAACAGAAGTGGGATGCCGCAGGCGGAGGCGGAACTTACGCCGCTGCCACCTCGCGGAGATACCGTCTGCGCCGAGACGGAGGGGCGACTTATCGACTCGTCCGCTATGCGGACGATTTCGTTGTCCTGGTCCATGGCAAGCAGCATCATGCCGAGCAGGCCAGGGCTGAGGTCGCTGAGGTGATCGCGCCGATGGGACTTGTCCTATCGGAAGCGAAAACCAGTGTGACACACATAGATCGCGGGTTCGACTTTCTCGGCTATCGCATCCAGCGACGGTCGAAACCTGGCACGAACCACGCAAAGAAGGTGGTCTATACCTATCCGTCGAAGAAGTCGCTGCACTCGATCGTCGGGAAGGTCAGATCCATCACCAGTAGATCGTCGACAGGCATGTCTCTAGAAGAATTGCTCAAACGCCTGAACAATGTTGTTCGAGGTTGGTGTATGTATTTCAGGCACGGGTGTGCGAAACGCACATTCAGCTACCTCAGTCACTATATGTGGTTCGAAGTGGCGCACTGGATGAGGATGAAGCACCACCGGATTGGTTGGCGGAGACTGCGACGTCGGTACTCCGACAAGCGGTTCCCGACCTACCTGCCATCTGAGAATGGGGTCGTGCTCTATAACCCCGCAGAAATGGTCATCGAGCGATATCGATGGCGGGGTCACGCAATCCCGACACCATGGAGCGTTCTGGCGGAGCAACTCGAAACACTCTCACGGGCATGACATCCATGGAGAGCCGGATGCGGTGAGAGCCGCACGTCCGGTTCGGCGGGCGGCCACGGGAGACGGACCCGCGGGCAACCCGGGCACCGCGCCCGTGGCCGACCCAACTGATC
>NZ_JBFANN010000116.1:0-2049 GCF_040674855.1 Nocardia sp. NPDC049707
TCGACCCCCGTCGCCGGGACGTCCGCAGCCGCGCAGAAGACGGTCCAGGTCGCCTTGAGCAAACGTGGCGTGCCGTATGTGTGGGGTGCCACAGGTCCGAATTCGTTCGACTGTTCCGGGCTCATGCAATACGCCGCGGCCCAGGCGGGTGTGAAGATCCCACGCGTGGCCGCCGACCAGTATCAAGGGCTGCCGAAGGTCAATCCGGCCGATATCCGCGCCGGCGACCTGATCTTCCCCGACGCCCAATTCAACAACGGGAATCCTGGTCACGTCATGATGTACATCGGAAACGGCCAATGTGTCGAGGCCCCGCGTACCGGTGATGTCGTGAAAGTGGTCAATCTGCCGCGTGGTTATCACGCCAGCCGCCCCCCGTACCCGTGACGTCGTGAAAGCGGTCGATCTGCCGCGTGGTTATCACGCCACCTGCTGGTCTTGATAGTCGATCGCCGACCTCATCGCCGGCTCAGTAGCCGACGTAATGCCCGCCTTGGTGCATTGCCTGGATGCCCGGCACATTGCCGACCGAACCGTAGCGGTCGATGGCGTACCGCACGCCCGCGATGATGTTGTCGACCGGATTCCAGATATCGCGGTGGCCGGGCAGCGCGTAGGAGTTGAAGGTGGGGTCGATGGTCTGCATCAGGCCCTTGGATGGAGTTCCCTTGACGGCGTTGCTGTCCCAGAGATTGATCGCATTCGGATCGCCCGCCGATTCGTGCTGGATGATCGCGGCGATATCGGCGGGATTGATGTATCGGGTGTCGTAGCCATTGGCGGCCAGGATGCGCAGGGCGTCGTTGATCCACTGCCCCTGCCGACCGGACGGGCGCGTGCGCGGCGGACGTGCACTGGATACGCCGGTGCCCGGCTGGGCCCGGCGCGCCGGCTGCCGAGTCGGGCGCGCGTTCCGCAGGAACCGGTCGGCAAGTGCGGCAACCTTATCCGCGGTGATCGTCGCCGCGGCCTGTCCCTGTCCGAGCGCGGTGCCCGCGCGATGTAAGGCATTGTTGAGTGTGGTGATCAGCATTTGCCGGCCTGCGGTGGTATCCGCGACACCGCCGAGTGCGGTCATGGCCGTATTCACCTCGGCGATAATGCCATCGATGGCCGCCCGGCCCTGGATAGTGCTATCGGCGGCGCCACCCAGCAGGCGGCCGAGTTCGGCGTTCAACGACTGCGTCGATTGCGCGCGGCGTCCGGTGTCGAGATTGTTGGCCGCGTACTGTGATCCCGATTCGCCGGGCCATGCAGTCGGTTGTCCAGAGCCGAGCGCGGGCGGTGCGTACGGCTGACCGGTATCGGCGGTGGGGTTGGCCCTGCCGTACTGGGCGGCAATGGATGCCAGCGCCCCGAGCGCCGCCGCCGCGTACGGTGCGCTGGAGCCGAATCCGGCGAGTGCGTCGGGGCGGGCGATGGCAGGCGATCCGGTTGCCGCGGTGGCGGATTCGGCGATCGGTGCGGTCGTCGGGCCGCGCGCGCCCGCGGTGGTGGCAGGCTGCTGTGCGAGCGCAGCCGGTGTTCCGGTCGGTGCTCGCGGCGGACTGCGTCGCGTCGCGTTTCGGCGTGGTGCCGATGTCGTTGTGCCGGGCCGGGTCTCGTGCGCGTCATCGAGGCTCGGATCCGGTGTATCCCGCTGCGGCGGTGGCATCAGTAGCCCACATACGGTCTGCCGGCGCGTACCGCCTTGACGCCAGGCACATTGCTGACCGAGCCGTATCGGCTTATCGAGTAGCGGACCCCGGCGACAATATTGTCGACCGGGTTGTAAATGTTCCTGTATCCGGGCGCGGCGTACTGTTTGAAGGTCGGGCCGATGGTCTGCATGAGCCCGATCGATGGTGTACCCGCGGCGGCGTTGCTGTCGTAGTTGTTGATGGCATTGGGATTGCCGCCCGATTCGTGCTGGATGATGATCGCGATGGCCTGCGGATCGATCGTGCTGATGTTGTAGCCCAACTGCTGCAGCACCTGCAGTGCCTGCTTGATCCAGTCACCGACCGTGCCGCCGGGCATCTGGCCGCCGGGCATCTGGCTGCTGATGCC
>NZ_JBFANN010000117.1:0-1960 GCF_040674855.1 Nocardia sp. NPDC049707
CGTCGAGACTCGCGACTTCGTCGCATGCGCTTCGACGACTCGGACGCGAGACGGGCCGCGAACGGGTCGCTCGTAAGACTCGCTCCGTGGTGGTTACGCCGCGAAGCAACCTCTCGGCACGAGTACCCGGTCTAGTACACCGGCAGTGACTTGTCGACCTGATTCGCCCAGGCGACGATGCCGCCCTGTATGTGCGTGGCGTCGGAGAAACCGGCGTTCTTCAGGACCGCGAGGACCTCGGCCGAGCGGATACCGGTCTTGCAGTGCAATACGATCGGCCGGTTCTGCGGCAGATCCGACAGCGCCTCACCGGAGAGGAAGCGATCCTTCGGAATGAGTTTGGCGCCCTCGATGTGCACGATGTCCCATTCGACCGGCTCGCGCACGTCGATGAGCTCGATTTCCTTGCCCGCGTCGAGCAACTCTTTGAGCTCGCGCGCGGTGATGGTCGAGCCCGCGGCGGCGGCCTGGCCCTCCTCGGACACCACGCCGCAGAACGCCTCGTAATCGATCATTTCGGTGATCGGCTGACGCTCCGGATCGCGGCGCAGCTTGATGGTCCGATAGTTCATATCCAATGCGTCGTAGACCATGAGACGGCCGAGCAGCGGCTCACCGACGCCGGTGATCAGCTTGATCGCCTCGGTCACCATGATCGAACCGATGGACGCGCACAGCACACCGAGCACACCGCCCTCGGCGCAGGAGGGCACCATGCCGGGCGGCGGGGCCTCCGGGTAGAGGTCGCGGTAGTTGATGCCGCGGCCGTCTGGTGCGTCCTCCCAGAAGATCGAGACCTGCCCCTCGAAGCGGTAGATCGAGCCCCAGACGTACGGCTTGCCCGCCAGCACCGCGGCATCGTTGACCAGGTAGCGCGTGGCGAAGTTATCGGTGCCGTCGACGATCAGGTCGTATTCACCGAACAGTTCGACGGCGTTATCGGGCTCAAGGCGGATCTTGTGCAGCCGCACATCGATGCCGGAGTTGATCTCGAGAATGGAATCGCGCGCGCTATCGGCCTTCGGGCGGCCGATATCGGATTCCCCGTGGATGATCTGGCGCTGCAGATTGGAGGCGTCGACCTCGTCGAATTCGACAATGCCGAGCGTGCCGACACCGGCGGCGGCCAGATACAGCAGCGCGGGCGAGCCGAGCCCGCCTGCACCGATCACCAGCACCTTGGCGTTCTTCAGCCGCTTCTGCCCATCCACCCCCAGGTCCGGGATGATCAGATGACGGCTGTAGCGGGCGATCTCGTCCTTGGTCAGCTCCGCGGCCGGTTCGACCAGCGGCGGCAGGGACTTCGGTGATGACACGTCCAGGGCTCCTAGAATCAATTGGCCGATCGCACTGCGGTGGCTCAGCGCCTTAATAATCAACACCGACAATCGGGCCGTTCTTCCCGACCATGGTCTCGCATCAACGACCGAGCCCCGTAACCGACCCGCATAACTCGACCCGTACAACTCCCCCACCACGGAGCGAGTCTTACGAGCGGCCCATCTCGCGTCCGAGTCGCCAAAGCGCATGCGCCACACGCGCGGCACTCGACCATCCGACGCACGTGCACTCGGTCCTGAACCATCCGCACATCGCCGACCACCACGGAGCGAGTCTCACGGACAACCCGTTCGCGGCCCGTCTCGCGTCCGAGCCGTCGAAGCGCATACGCCACACGCGCGGGACCCGACCATCCGACGCGCGTGCACTCGGTCCTGAACCATCCGCACATCGCCGACCACCACGGAGCGAGTCTTACGAGCGACCCGTTCGCGGCCCGTCTCACGTACGAGTCACCGAGGCACATGCGCCGCACGCGCCAGTCTCAATGCGCGTGCACCAGGTGCCGAACGACCCGCCCTAACCGACCACAACGGAGCGAGTCTTACGAGCGACCGTTCGCGGCCCGTCTCGCGTCCGAGTCGTCGAAGCGCATGCGACGAAGTCGCGAGTCTCGACG
>NZ_JBFANN010000118.1:0-1709 GCF_040674855.1 Nocardia sp. NPDC049707
CCCGACCACCACGAAGCGATCGTCTACATCGCCATGATTGCTGTCATGTCACGCCGCCTCGCTCGCACCTGACACAGTTCTCAGACGCTCACTTAGGCTGAGTACATAGCCACAAGATCACTGGAGCTGATATGACTTCTCAGACCCGTACCGCCATCACCACCGGGGATGGCGTCCGCATCGCCTACCGCTTCGACGGTGACGAGAGCAAGCCGGTGCTGCTGCTCTCGAACTCGATCGGTACCGATCTGCACATGTGGGACGGCCAGGTGTCGGCTCTCACCGAGCACTTCCGGCTGCTGCGTTACGACGCACGCGGCCACGGCGCCTCCGGTGTTCCGAGCGGCCCGTATTCCCTGGACCGGTTGGGGCGTGACGTGGTGGAGCTGCTGGATGCCCTGGACCTGCCGCGGGTGCACGTGCTGGGCTTGTCCATGGGCGGAATCGTCGCGCAGTGGTTGGGGATCCACGTTCCGGAGCGCGTCGACCGCTTGGTGCTCTCCAACACCGCCGCGCATCTGGGCCCGGCGGATCAGTGGGATCGATCGATCGCTGAACTGCTGGCAGCCCCCGATATGCAGGCCACCGCGGAGATGTTTCTGCACAACTGGTTCCCGGCCCGGATGTTGCAGGACGGCAACGAGGTCGTCGAGGGCTTCCGTCGAACCCTGCTCGCCACGCAGCGCGAGAGCGTGGCCGGGAACTGGGCTGCGGTGCGCGACGCCGACCTGCGCCGCACCGCCACGCTCATCCCCAACCCGACCTTGGTCATCGCCGGCGAGTACGACACCGTCACATCCGCCGACCACGGGAAGAAGCTCGCCGCGATCGTCCCCGGCGCGCGATTCACCCTGCTGCCCACGGTGCACCTGGCGAATATCGAGGGGCAGACGGAGTTCCTGGACGCTGTGGTGGGCTTCTTGACCGAACGGTCTTAATGGCTACTGCGTCCGGCCCGGACGTCTCCTTCCCGCTTGCATTCGGGTAGTTGTCCGAACCATTTCCGTGCTGCAATGAGGCCGGGCGCCACGGCGCGGATTTCTGTTTCCCGCCGATCTCGGACATGGTGAGCGACAGCGGACCGAAATCCAGCCGCCCCCTGCCTGCAACGCAGGACAGGCCGGCGGCAGCTGGACCTCGGTGACCGTGGCTCGGGAGGGTGTCGAGCGGGGTGATCTTTGTATTGTGGGTGTGGTGGGAGTGCGAGGTCGGCCGCTGATTTTCTGAGCCTCGTTGCGGCACTGTCGATTCCGTTCTATCTGCTCGGCGCGATCACGGGCGGGTTCGGTAGGGGTGCTATGTCACTGCCGAGTAGTGCGGTGATGTTCATGTTGCCGGTCGTGGTCGCGGTGGCGCTGACCTGGCGCGATGGTGGTGGCGTAGCCGCGGTGGCGCTGGTGCGGCGCGCTGTGGATCGGCCGGCTGCCGGGCCGCGCTGGTATGTGCTGGCCGTGCTGCTGATTCCGGTGATCGCGGCACTCAACAAGGACTCGGTGCAGCTGCCCAAGGCCATCACCGATCACCGCCCGATACCGCCCGGCGGGTGCCGACAGACTTGATCCTGATCACCGGACCTTCCACCGTCGGAGAGTTCGGATTGTGCAGCGTTAGGCCCAATGCCGCGCAGTTTGGGTCCTGTCCGGTTTGTCAACCGGGCAGGATGTGGATGCTGATCTGGGTTTTGTAGGTGTTGCGGTCGATGTTGCCTT
>NZ_JBFANN010000119.1:0-1601 GCF_040674855.1 Nocardia sp. NPDC049707
AAGTTGGAATCCGGGGCTGATGTGTTCGTGTGGGTTTGCTCCTGAGCTGCAAAGTAAGGTCTAAATCGTGCAGAGATGGCGAAGTCTCGACGAGGTGCCCGCGGACTGGGGGCGGTGCGTGCTCACGATCGGCGTATTCGACGGTGTGCATCGCGGCCACGCGCAGCTGATCAGCAGGGCCGTGAAGTCCGCTGCCGCACGTGGTGTTCCGGCGGTATTGATGACCTTTGATCCGCACCCGATGGAAGTGGTGCGCCCTGGTTCGCATCCGGCGCAGTTGACCACGCTGACCCGACGTGCCGAATTGGCGGAGGAACTCGGCGTCGACGTGTTCTGTGTCATACCCTTCACCCATGAATTCATGAAACTGACCCCAGCGCGCTACGTACACGACTTGTTGGTCGAGCACCTACATGTGACCGAGGTCGTGGTCGGTGACAATTTCACCTTCGGTAAGAAGGCCGCCGGCACCATCGAGACCATGCGCGAGCTGGGTGAACGCTTCGGCTTCGAGGTCGACGGCGTGAAACTGCTCGGCGAGCACGCGGTCACCTTCTCCTCCACCTATATCCGGGCCTGCGTCGACGCCGGCGATATGGCCGCGGCCGCCGAGGCGCTCGGCCGTCCGCATCGGGTCGAGGGTGTGGTCGTACACGGCGACGGCCGCGGCCGTGAGCTCGGCTTCCCGACCGCGAATATCGCGCCGCCCATGTATGCCGCCATTCCGGCCGACGGCGTCTACGCGGGCTGGTTCACCGTGCTCGGTCCCGGCCCGACCATCGGGACCGTGACGCCGGGGGAGCGCGCGATGGCGGCAATCTCGGTCGGCACCAACCCCACCTTCTCCGGGCGCGCCCGCACCGTCGAGGCCTACGTGCTCGACGGTGAGGCCGATCTGTACGGCCAGCACGTCGCGGTGGATTTCGTCGAGCACCTGCGCGGCATGCGCAAATTCGATTCCATCGACGAACTGCTCGAGGCCATGGCCCGCGACGTCGAGAACGCCCGCAAGGTGCTCACCGCCGCCGCCGACTCCTGACCGGATTCGGTGGGCGCGGGGCTGTCGGGTAGGGTGGATCCTCGGGTTTGCTGCGGTCCGCGGCGGCACCCGACCGGGGTAACCGGAATCCTCGAGCGCGGAACTGAGAATTAGGAGTGGATGCCCCATGGCGCTGACCACCGAACAGAAGTCGGCCATTCTCGCCGAGTACGGCCTGCACGAGAAGGACACCGGTTCCCCGGAGGCGCAGATCGCGCTGCTGTCCAAGCGGATCGCCGACATCACCGAGCACCTCAAGAAGCACAAGCACGACCACCACACCCGCCACGGCCTGATGGCGCTGATCGGTCGTCGCAAGCGCCTGTCGAAGTACCTCGCTGACAAGGACATCCAGCGCTACCGTTCGCTGATCGAGCGCCTGGGTCTGCGTCGGTAACTGTGTCTGATTTGCCGCGCCTTCGGCGCGGCGGGTGCTCTGCTCTTGGCCGCGCGGGCGCGGCGTGTTCGCGGCCCCCTTCAGTCTCGCGTCCGAGCCGTCGAGACTCGCGACTTCGTCGCATGCGGGCGCGCACGGCGGCCCGATGCAAGGCGACCTCGTCGT
>NZ_JBFANN010000120.1:0-1564 GCF_040674855.1 Nocardia sp. NPDC049707
GCGTGTCAGGCTGAGTTGAGTCCACCGGTTCACAGCAAATCGGCCTGACGCGGGGCGAGATTCGGATCGACGTTTTCATGACCAGTACGAGGGCCTCGAGGGCCAGGGACAACAATGGGCGGATGGGTTCACAGGGTCCGCGTGGTGACGAGCCGAAGCGGCGGCGCGCGTTCAGCGCCTCGGACAAGCTCGAACATTTGGATGCCTACGAACGCGCCGTTGGGCGTGGTGAGGGCGGCGGGTATCTGCGCCAGGAGGGCTTGTATTCGTCGTTGATCAGCGAATGGCGCAAGCAGCGCGACGCGGGGCTGCTGGCCGGGAAGACGCCCGGTGAGAAGATCGGTAAACTCACTGCCGAGCAGGCCGAGATCGCGCGGCTGCGGCGGGAGAACGAGCGGCTGAACAAGCGGTTGGCTACCACCGAGACCGCGCTGGACATCATGGGAAAAGCGCACGCTCTCTTGGAAACTCTTTCCGAGAGAGCGGATTCCGACGAGCAGCGAAAGAAGCGCTGACCGCCGCCTATCACGCGCTGACCATTGGTGGTGTGGCCACCAGGGCCGCCGCGGCGTTGACTGGGCTGGTGCGTTCCACCGCGATCCGCCGGTGCCGGGCCGCCACGACATCCACCGCAGCGGTGGTGGTGCCGGTGCCCCAGGAGCCGGTCAACAAGCTCACAGTGCTGGAACGACGCCGAATTCTGGACACGCTCAACAGCGACCGGTTCGTCGACCTGGCGCCGTTGCAGATCTATGCCCAGCTGCTCGACGAGGGCATCTACCTGTGTTCGGTGTCCACGATGTATCGGGTACTGCGCGAGAACCGGCAAGTCAGCGAACGACGCCGGCTGGCGCGTCACCCGGCGAAGGTGTGTCCCGAACTGGTCGCGACCGCACCCCGGCAGGTGTATTCCTGGGACATCACCAAACTCGCCGGCCCGGTCAAAGGAACCTATTTCGACGCGTACGTGATGATCGACATCTACTCCCGCTACATCGTCGGCGTCCATGTCCATACTCATGAATCCGGTATTCTGGCAACGGAATTGATGAAAGAGATCTTCGGTGTCCACGGCATCCCGCAGGTTGTGCACGCCGATCGGGGCACGTCGATGACCAGCAAATCCGTCGCCACGCTACTGGCCGATCTCGAGGTCACCCGGTCGCACTCTCGGCCGCGGGTATCCAACGACAACCCCTACTCCGAATCATTGTTCAAAACCTTGAAATACGGGCCGGAATTTCCCGAACGCTTCGGATCACTCACCCAGGCAAGACAATTCATGGATTCGTTCACGCACTGGTACAACCACGAACACCGCCACACCGGCATCGGCTTGCACACCCCAGCCGATGTCCACTACGGGCTGGCCGCCGACAAGGCAGCCGACCGGCAATCGGTGCTCGCCCAGGCCCGCGCCCAGCACCCACACCGTTTCGCCACCACCACAGCCCCCAAGATCCTCGCGCTCCCCGACACCGCCTGGATCAACCAGCCCGCCCAGGAGACCGATACGACAGCCGCATAACACACCCACCGGTCTCATTCAGCTTGAAAAATTCCG
>NZ_JBFANN010000121.1:0-1561 GCF_040674855.1 Nocardia sp. NPDC049707
CGGAGTCTGTCAATCCCGATGAGACAGGTCAGGCTGCCTGTTCTGTGTCGGTGTTCTCCTTTGCAGGTCGGTTGATCCACGCCGCTTCGGGCAACGCCGGCGGGCTGGGTTTGCGGCGGAACCGGCCCGGGGTCGCGGCGTAAGCCGCGGCGAGGGTCTGGGCGCGGCGCGCCCGGATCGTGGTAGCGGTGCCGTCGTGGACAGAGGCCGGGGTGTGCAACCCGATCCCGCCGTGGCGGTGCTCGGTGTTGTAGTAGTGAAAGAACCTGTCGCAGAACCACTTCGCCTCCGCGATGGAAGCGAACCGATCCGGGAACGCCGGACAATACTTGAGGGTCTTGAACCCGGCCTCGGAGTACGGGTTGTCGTTGCTCACATGCGGCCGCGACAGGCTGCGGGTGATGTTGAGATCGACCAGCAGTTGCGCGACGTTCTTACTGGTCATCGAGGGGCCGTTGTCGGAATGGACATGTGTCGGGATGACACCGTTGTTCGCGGCAAACGCCTCCCGCATGAACACCCGCGCAGCCGAACCGGACTCGGGAACGAGTTTATGGTGAATCACCTTGCGGGAGAAGATATCCAGCATCACCATCAAGTCGAAATAGACGCCCTTATGGGGGCCTTTCAACTTGGTGATATCCCAGCTGAACACCTGGTTCGGCCCAGTCGCGACCAACTCCGGACGAGCCCGGGCAGGGTGAGTGGCTTGGCGGCGGCGTTCACGAACCTCCCCGGCACCGCGCAAGATTCGATACATCGTGGAGATCGAACACAGATACCTGCCCTCATCCAGCAACACCGCCCACACGTGAGCAGGGGATTTATCGACGAAACGGTCCTCGCGCAACACCTCGAGAACCTGTGCGCGTTCGGCGGCGCTCAGCGCCGCCGGATGCCGCGCCGGCCGCCGAACCGGCCCCTGCAGCGGTGGTTTCGGGTGGGCTCGACGATGTCGGGTGGCACGGGATCTCCCGGCCAACCGGCAGGCCGCCACGACACCGATCAGAGGTTGAAGATCGGTCACCGCGGCATCGATCATCGAGTCTGCTTGTCCTCGGGCCCCGAGTTCTTGGACAGCAGCTCCAAAAACTCGGCAAGTTTTCCCAAAACCTCGTTCGCTTGACGCGACTTCGCCAGTTCCGCGGTCAGCCGAGCGTTCTCGGCCTCCAACTTCTCCGCCCTTCGCTCCGCCTCGGACTTAGCCGGTTTGGGGCCGGACCCCTTGGCCGCCAACGCATTCAACGCCCCTGCATCACGCTGCCGGGTCCAATCGATCACATGAGAGTGATACAAGCCCTCGCGGCGCAGCAACGCGCCCTTCGCGCCGGACTCGGTCAACTGCTCATACTCGGCCACGATCGCCGCCTTGTATTCAGCGGTGAAACTCCGCCGTTTCGGGCGATCGGCCCGAGACCCCTTCTTCTTGCCCGACACCACACCATCATCCCCGGTGCCCAGGTCGGCAACGCTCAACGTCACGCTCGACAACTTCCGATCTCGCCCACATCGTCAGAGAACCACTTGATCACCATGTCTCGGACGAGAGTGACAGATAGGG
>NZ_JBFANN010000122.1:0-1352 GCF_040674855.1 Nocardia sp. NPDC049707
TGAATCACCCCGGGTTTGGTGCTCACCTTCTTTCTTGAGGAGGATGGGTAGACCATGCCATCGAAGTACGACGAAGTGACCAAGGCCAAGGCTGTCCGGCTGGTCGTCGAGCATCGCGACGACTACGACAGTGAGTGGGCTGCGATCAAGGCGGTCTCGGCCCGGTTGGGGATGACCGCGGAGACCTTGCGGAAATGGATCCGCCAGGGCGCGATCGATGACGGGCAGGCGGAGGGGACCTCGACCGAGGCCGCCAAGGTGATCAGGGAGCAGAAACGCAAGATCGCCGAGCTGGAGCAGACTATCGAGATCCTTTCGGCGGCAACGTCTTTCTTCGCGCGGGCGAACGACCCGCGACACCGTTAGTGTGTGAGTTCATCGCCGAGCATCGGGCTCGGTTTCCGGTCACGGCGATCTGCCGGGCATTGACCGCGCGGGGTGTGAAGATCGCGCCGAGGACCTTCCATGCCTGGAACAGGCGGGCACCGTCGAAACGGGCCTTGTGGGACACCGCGGTCACCGAGGTCTTGGCTGGGATCTACGAGCCCGACCAGACCGGCCGGCGTAAGCCGGAGTGCTTGTACGGGGCCGAGAAGATGTGGGCGCATCTGCAACGCCAAGGTATCCCGGTGGCCCGTTGCACGGTGGAGCGGTTGATGCGCGTCAACGGATGGAAAGGTGTGGTGCGGCGTAAGAAGGTCCGCACCACCGAACCCGATCCGACCGCGTCGCGGGCACCAGATCTGGTCGATCGCCAGTTCCGAGTGCCGGCACCGAACATGCTGCTCGTTGCGGACTTCACCTATGTCCGTTTGGCGACGGGATCGTTCGTCTATACAGCGTTCGTGATCGACGCCTATGCGGGGCGGATTCTGGGCTGGGAGTGCTCGACCAGCAAGGCGACCGCGTTCGTGGAATCAGCGATCCGCCAGGCCGCCGCTGTGCGGTCTCGTCAAGGCAATCCTTTGGCGGGCAATACGATTCACCATTCGGACGCGGGTTCGCAATACACATCGATTCGGCTGGGTGAAACACTGCTGCTGTCAGGGATGGTGCCGTCGATCGGTTCGGTCGGCGATGCGTTCGATAATGCGTTGGCGGAGACGACAATTGGGCTCTATAAGACCGAAGCGGTTCGTGATGACTCTCCGTTTCGGCGAGGCCCGCTGACCCGTCTCGCCGATGTCGAACTGCTCACGGCCGAGTGGGTCGCTTGGTTCAACGAGTCCCGGCTCATGCACCGACTCGGCCGCAAACCACCAGCCGAGTATGAAGCCGACTACTATGCACACCGCGCCGAGCAACCAGCCGGTGACAGATAAAACGGTGTGCACCAAAGCCGGGGCGATTCA
>NZ_JBFANN010000123.1:0-1349 GCF_040674855.1 Nocardia sp. NPDC049707
TGAGGTTCACCCCGAGTGGTGGACAGGGGGCTTACAGATTTCAGGCGGCAGTGGTTCGAAGTGAACGCTCGTAGTCGTCGGGGCTTTGGTTCCCGATCGCGGAATGCCGCCGGGTAGTGTTGTAGAAGTTCATCCACTTGTCAACCGAGACAACGAGTTCGGCTTTCGTGGCGTAGGTGTGCCGGTAGTAGTGTTCGTGTTTGAAACTCGACCACAGCGATTCGGAAGGACTGTTGTCCCAACAGATTCCGGTCGCTCCCATCGACCGGCGCAGCCCGTGGCGCCAGCAGGCCCGGGCGGTCAGATGCGCGGTGAATTCCCCGCCGCGATCCGAGTGCAGGATCGCGCCCTGGACTCGGCCGCCGCGCACCGCCACTGCGGCATCGATGGCGTCGGTGACCATGTCGGCGCCGATGTGATCGGCCAGGCTGTAGGCGAGGACTTTGCGGGTGTGTCCGTCGCGGATCGCGCAGAGGAACATGTCGCCCTCGCCGCAGGTCAGGTAGGTGATATCGGTCGTCCAGACGGCGTCGGGACGCCCCTGATCAAAGCAGCGAGCCACCAGGTCCGGCGGGAACGACGCCGCTGGATCGGCCACAGTGGTGCGCACTTTGAACGTGCGAGGACTGATCCCTTCGAGCCCGGCCTGCGCCATGATCTTGGCGACGGTCTTGGCCGAGACCCGCTCGCCCCGATCGCGTAACTCACCAGTGATCCGCGGTGATCCGTAAGTGCCGTGCGAATCGCGATGAACGGTGACGATCTTCGTTTCCAAGTCCGCCCGCCGCTGTTGGCGGTCGGTGAGAACCGTTGCCGCCCTGCGCTTGGCATGCGCGTAGTAGCCCGAGGTCGATACCTGCAACAGTCGCGCCATGCGGAGAATCGAAAACCGTTGCCCTGCAGGCTGATCAGTGCCAGCAACGCCGGTGACATCATCGGGGCCGGCGTACTTGGCCATCAGAGCGAACCGGGCCGGTTCGTCTGCATCGCGGCAAAGTACGCCGACGCTTTTTTCAGGAAAGCGATGTCTTTGTCCTGCTCAGCGACCTGCCTTCGCAGTCGCTGCAACTCGGCTCGCTCCGCAGCATCCAGAGGCTTTTCACCATGAATCTCGGCGGCGGCGATCCTGCGCCGCTCGTCTTTGACCCACGTACCCAACAGACTCTCGTGAATACCCAGTTCCCGGGCAACTTCAGCGACCGTGCGACCCGAATCGATCACACGATGCGCAGCCTCGACCTTGTACTCGGCCGTGAACGACCGACGCTTACGAGGAGGCATGCAGACATCCTAACCAGCAGGAACAACCATCCCGCTAACTCAGTGTCCACTCCCCGGGGTGAACCTCA
>NZ_JBFANN010000124.1:0-1169 GCF_040674855.1 Nocardia sp. NPDC049707
TTCACCTGGAAGTCGGTGCGGCCGATGTACTCCAGGCGGGCCGGACGGATGCCGTCGGGCTCACGCCACACCACCAGGTCGCCGGTGCGGTACATCCGCTCACCGGAACCGAACGGGCTCGCCACGAACCGATCCGAGGTTAGATCCGGACGCCGCACATAGCCGCGCGCCAGCTGATCACCGACCAAGTACAGCTCGCCCGCTACACCTGAAGGCACCGCGCGCAGGCGCGAATCCAGCACGTACACCCGGGTGTTCCACTGCGGCAGGCCGATCGGCACGCTCGGCCGCTCCGTACCGTCCGTGGGCCAGTAGGTCACCGACACCGCGGCCTCCGTCGGCCCGTACAGGTTGTGCACGCGCGCACCCGATATGGCGTACACCGCATCCACGGTCTCCGGCGGCAGCGCCTCACCGATTACGAACACATCTCGCAGCGTTGGGACAGCACCCGCGGGTGTGTGCGCCGCGAACACCGTCAGCATCGACGGCACGAAGTCGGTCACCGTCACCCGCTGCGCCGCAATGGTTTCCGCGATGTAGGCCGGATCGCGATGACCGTCATGGGTAGCCAAGACGAGCTTGGCACCAGCACGCAGCGGCATGAAATAGCCCCACAGCGACACGTCGAATGTCGTCGCGGTCTTTTGCAGGTAGACGTCCTGGCGGCGCAGCGGGTACTCGGCGAGCATCCAGGTGGTCTGGTTGTGGATGGCCGCGTGCGACACCGCGACGCCCTTGGGGCGCCCGGTGGAACCCGAGGTGAAGATGACATACGCCGGATTCTCCGGGCGCACCGGCCGCAGCAGTTCCCCGGCGCGCACCGGCGCCGCGTCGACTTCGACCGAGTCCAGGGTGTCCAGATACAGCACCGGCACGTCAACGGGTACCGGCACCGCATCGGTGGTCGTAGTGAGAACGCAGGCAGGCCGGGCGGTTTCGAGAATGTGCGCGATCCGCTCGGCCGGGTGATCGGGGTCCAGCGGCACGTAGGCGCCACCGGCGGTGATGATCGCGTACATGCCGACAACCAGATCCACCGAGCGCCGGACCGCGAGGCCGACCAGCGATTCCGCGCCAACACCCTGCGAGATCAGCAGGCGGGCAAGGCGATTCACCCGCTCGTCAAATTCGCGGTAGGTTAGCTCGGCGCCCTCGCAGGCCACCGC
>NZ_JBFANN010000125.1:0-1117 GCF_040674855.1 Nocardia sp. NPDC049707
GACCCGACCACCACGAAGCGATCGTCTACATCGCCATGATTGCTGTCATGTCACGCCGCCTCGCTCGCACCTGACACAGTTCTCAGACGCTCACTTACGGGCGGAGATCGCTGCGTTCTATGCGGGTTTCGGGCAGCCGGAGGTGCTGCAGGAGGCGTTCCGGGAAGCGGCTTTGTTGGTGCCGTTGGTCGATGATGATCGCCTGTGCACCTTTCGGCTTGGGGGTGTTGATTGGATCTGTGCGTTCACCAGTGTCGAGGAGTACGCCCGCTACATGACTGCGCGGGGTGTCGTTGGTGATCAGGAGTATCGGTATCAGTCGTTGGTGGGGTGGCGGCTGGCCGAGTACGCCTCGGGGCGTTCGGAGCCGGCGGGTGTGGCTGTCGATATCACCGGTTCGGCGCCGATGGCGTTTCCGCCGCAGGTGTCCGAGGATTCCGTCGGGGACGGGAGGTAGCGGTGGGAGACCAGTTGAACGTGGATCCCGTGGTGCTGCAGCAGGCGGCGGATGGGATCACCGGGATCATCGGAGAACTGTCCGAGTTGGGTGTCGGGGAGGGCGGGGCGATGGGGCGCGGGTTCTCGCTGTTGAGCTTGTCGCCGATCCAGGCGGGTAAGGCGTCGGTGCAGAAGGCTTTCGAGACCTTCACCGAGCGCTGGTCATGGGGTGTGCGGGCGTTGGTGCAGGCGGGCAACGAGATCGCGAAGACGTTGGGGTTGGCGGCGGGGCGCTATCAGATCATGGATGAGAAGTTCTCGGACACGTTCAAGGAGATGTTCACGCAGCTGACCGGTAACCCGCATCTGTCGAAGGAAGAGATCGATGCGCGGTCGTGGGGAGAGACGTTGGCCGACAACCAGTTCAACCAGATCCGCCATGCCGATTACAGCGCCGAGTCGTTCCAGAACGCGTTCACTCATATCGGCACGAATGTGAAGGTGATCGAGGCGGTGGGCCCGGACGCGTTGGGCAACAACGGTCTGATGCCGGGGATCCCGCGGCATTGGAATACCGGTGCTGCCTGAGGTTCACCCCGGGGAGTGGACACTGAGTTAGCGGGATGGTTGTTCCTGCTGGTTAGGATGTCTGCATGCCTCCTCGTAAGCGTCGGTCGTT